>SZXZ01000010.1 GCA_005843835.1 Chlorobium sp. | reverse complement strand
GTAGGATTTTATTACATTTTCAAATCCTGTTAAAACCACATCAAACGCACATCTTTTTGTAATTCTATGTACGATAAAATCAGAATTGCCGCTATTGTCGGTATGGAGCAATGCAACCAGCGGGTATGGCGCGAGGTTACCTCCAAGATAGCCGCACACATTGAATTGACCCAATGGACCGATCAGGATCTGGAACATCAGAACCCGGAAGCTGCCAAAGCAATCCTAAATGCTGATTGTATTTTTACTACCCTGATACAGTTCAAGGTACAGGCGGACTGGCTTCATGAGCAAATAGATCAGTCGAAGGTAAAAGTTATTTTTGCCTATGAATCGATGCCTGAGGTAATGCAGTTAACAAAAGTCGGCAATTATGTGGTATCGGGAGATGGAAGCGGCATGCCCGAAATTGTAAAAAAAGTTGCGAAGATGCTGGTGAAGGGACGCGATGAGGATGCGCTCTACGGTTACATGAAGCTGCTGAAGATAATGCGCACCATGCTGCCGCTGATCCCTAAAAAGGCAAAAGATTTCAAAAACTGGATGCAGGTCTACACCTACTGGATGAACCCGACTACGGACAATCTGGCATCGATGTTCAATTATATTGTAGCTGAGTACTTCGAGGTAGACGTCAAGGCTGAAAAGGTACAGGAAGTACCGACAATGGGTTTTTATCATCCTGATGCACCGGAGTATCAGAAAGATCTGCACCATTATGAAAAATGGCTGCACAAACGCGATAAAAGTGCAGCAAAGAGACGGAACGTCGGATTGCTTTTCTTCCGCAAACATTTGCTTCAGGAAAAAGAATATATCGACAATACCATCCGTGCCATCGAAGCAAAAGGGCTTAACCCTTTACCTGTCTTTGTGATGGGTGTAGAGGGTCATGTAGCCGCACGAGAGTGGTTTACGCACAACAACATAGACATGCTGGTCAACATGATGGGCTTTGGATTTGTTGGAGGCCCTGCAGGAGCTACCACACCGGGCGCATCTTCGGCAGCACGCGAAGAGATTCTCGGCAAAATCAACGCTCCTTACGTTGTATCTCAGCCTCTGTTCATACAGGATTTCGCCTCATGGAAGTCGCAGGGAGTTATCCCTCTCCAGTCAGCCATGACTTATTCGCTGCCTGAAATGGATGGTGCAGTATGCCCGGTAGTGCTTGGCGCTATCAAAGACGGACGACTGCAAACTGTTCCAGACCGTCTGGAAAGACTTGCCGGACTAGCCAAAAAGTTTTCTGACTTGCGGCAGGTTTCCAATAAGGATAAAAAAGTTGCTCTTGTCGTTTACGACTATCCTCCTGGCATGGGTAAAAAAGCCAGTGCTGCTTTGCTTGATGTACCTAAAAGCATCTACAATATCCTCCTGAGCCTCCGTGCTGAAGGATACAATATCGGTGAGCTGCCGGAATCACCCGAGGCACTGCTTGCAATGCTTGATAAAGGAACCGATTACGAAATACAGGCCCATGAACAGGATTGTTTTTCCATTGATCGCGATCTGTTTAACAGTATCACCAGTACCCGTGAACGCGAGCGCATCGAAGGCCGCTGGAGCGGTTTTCCTGGAGACATTGCACCAATTAAACCTGACAGACTTTTTATCGGGGGTATTACTCTCGGCAATATCTTTATCGGCGTACAACCACGACTTGGCATTCAGGGTGATCCGATGCGTCTCTTGTTCGACAAGGAAAACACACCTCATCATCAGTATATAGCCTTTTACCGCTGGATCAGCCGTGTATTCGGAGCTAATGCTCTTGTTCACATAGGCATGCACGGTACTGCAGAGTGGATGCCTGGCCTGCAGCTCGGCGTAACCGGCGACTGCTGGTCTGATGCCCTGCTCGGCGAAGTTCCGCATTTTTATATTTATCCGATCAATAACCCGAGCGAAGCAAATATTGCAAAACGTCGCGGTTATGCAACGATGATATCGCATAACATACCTCCGCTTGCAAGGGCAGGCCTTTATAAGGAGCTCCCTGCCTTTAAAGAGATGCTTAACGATTACCGCGAGCGTGGTCTTGAGAAAATTGTTGATGTTGAAACTGAAGAGGTGATTATCACAAAAGCCCAGCAGCTTAACCTGACTGATGACTGCCCGCGTGTTGAGGGGGAGAACTTTCAGGATTACATCAGCCGTCTCTATACGTACATGATGGAACTCGAGGGCAGGCTGATTTCGAACTCTCTGCATGTGTTCGGAGAAACCCCGAAGCTTGAAACGCAGGTTACCACCATTACTGAGTATCTGAAAGTGCGTGGTAATGAAAAGTCACTTCCTTCGATTATCATGCAGGCAATCGGTGAGGATACTGCATACGGCGATTATGCCTCGCTTGCCACACGTGCCCGCAAAGGCGAACCGCTGGCCCTCAAGGCACGAGAAACCGTTGACGAGCATACAAGAGAGTTTATTGAAAAAACCATTTTTGGACAGACCAACCCGACAACTGTGTTCAACAAGATGACCGGTGGGGCAAAGGTTTCGCACGAGATGGTCGACAGTATCAACACCGCTCTTCAGGATGGACTTGCCCTGAAACGAGCGCTTGAGGATAACCGCAATGAGATGAAGGGCTTTCTCAGGGCTCTCTGCGGTGAATACATCCCATCAGGTTCGGGAGGAGACCTTGTACGTGATGGTGCCGGGATACTGCCGACAGGACGTAATATACATGCGATCGATCCGTGGCGAATTCCTTCTGAACTTGCTTTTAAACGCGGCAAGCAGATTGGCGAAAGTATTCTGAAACGCCATACAGAGGAAAACGACGGCGAGTATCCTGAAACTATTGCCCAGGTACTCTGGGGTCTTGACACGATAAAAAGCAAGGGTGAAGCTGTCGCTGTAATCATTCATCTTATTGGCGCTGAACCTGCTTATGACGCACAAGGCAAAATCAGCCACTATCGCCTAGTCCCTCTTGAAAAGCTTGGACGCCCGAGAATTGATGTTCTGATACAGATAAGCTCAATTTTCCGTGACACCTTTGGAGTGCTTGTCGATCATCTGGACAAACTGGTCAAGGATGCGGCAAAAGCAATTGAGCCTTATGAGATGAACCATATCAAGAAACATGTTGACGCTGCATTGAAAGAGGGTAAAGATTTTGAGAGTGCTACGTCGCGCCTGTTTACCCAGGCACCGGGAGCCTATGGTTCGCAGGTTGAGGAACTTGTTGAGGATTCTGCCTGGGAGTCTGAAGATGACCTTGATAATATGTTCATTAAACGTACTGGATTTGCTTATGGAGGCAACCGGTATGGCGACCAGCAGACCGATATTCTGAAGGGTTTGCTCAGCACTGTTGATCGGGTTGTACAGCAGGTAGACTCGGCTGAGTTTGGCATTACCGATATCGACCGGTACTTCTCTTCGTCGGGAGCATTGCAGTTGTCTGCGCGCCGTCGCAATCCAAAAGGAGACAATGTTAAACTGAACTATGTTGAGACCTTTACCGCTGATGTAAAAATCGATGATGCAGACAAAGCCTTGAAGGTCGAGTTCCGATCAAAACTGCTTAATCCAAAATGGTTTGAGACCATGCTTGATCAGGGCCATAGTGGCGCCGCCGAAATCAGCAACAGGTTTACGTATATGCTGGGATGGGATGCCGTCACTAAAGGGGTTGACGACTGGGTATATAAGGAAGCAGCCGAAACTTATGCGATGGATCCGAAAATGCGTGAGCGCCTTATGAAGGTCAATCCAAAAGCATTCAAAAATATTGTCGGTCGTATGCTCGAAGCCAGTGGACGAGGCATGTGGAGCGCTGACCCGGATATGATTGAGAAACTGCAGGAAATTTATTCCGACCTTGAAGACCGACTTGAAGGGATTGAGATTTGAACGGGGTATAACAACATATTTTCTAAAAAAGCACGGTTCATAACCGTGCTTTTTTATTACATAACATCCGGCTTCTTATGAAACGATAGACAGCAATAAGAACACAGGTTTCTTTTTTGCCAAACTGTTTGGTATATTTTAAAAAATATGCACTTATGTATAGAGTAAGGGGAAACATTTTACGTAGCATCTGTAGATCACTTGAGATTCTGATTTTTTTTGTTGTGTCTGTTTTTGGTTTTAGTGTTCTTGTCAAAACGACATCTCTCAATACAAAATCAAAAACAAAGTATCTGCAAGGTGACAGGGTTGCCCCTCGTGAACTATCCTTATCAGAGAAGTTCCAACCTTTTGGGTATAATGTAGAAGGTTTACTTAATTACTTTAACGAACAACACCAGCAACACTCCGCTTCATATACTCTAGTATCAGGGACACCCCCATTCCCTGATATTTTACACCACCAGGATCTCCTCTTCTCGAAGTTTGACAGCAGTCGGGGCAATAGTACTCTTTCTATTGCTCCCCCCCTGCACAAACCAGACAACCTGTTTCAGCAAAATCCTGTTTTACTGATTTGATCCCCGCTTTTTGGTGTAATTATTCCCAAAACAAGTAGTTAACAATTGAGGGATCACTAATCCGTATAATCCACAATTTGTGGAAATGCTGACGGCAATAATTTTTTATTGACAGGTTACACCTATGCATTTTGTGTTCCTTACCATGGAAGCCACCAATAACAGTGCCGTAAAAGCAGCCGTTGGTGAACTGAACAGGAAGTTTCATATCGGTCTGGAGGTTTCGGTCTTCAGTCTTGGCCTGCATAACAGCAAAAAACTCTGGGAAACGCTTGAAAATACTCTTCCGAACGCTGATGTAGTATTTGGATCAATGCTGTTCAGTGAAGAGATTGTACGACCTCTGGAAAAACTTCTGGAAAGGCTCAGTTGTCCGGTTTGTATTATTACAAGTAATCCCGCGCTGATTACTCAAACCAGGCTTGGAAAATTTTCACTTCGGAAGCCTAAAAAAGAAGAACCCAGGGAATCAAATATTTTTAAACAATGGGCTTCAAAACTGATGCCAAAGCACAGCCATGGTGAAAGCCAGCGGCAGCTTTCGTTAGTGCGTAATGTCAGTAAGCTCATGAAGCATATACCCGGTCGGGCCCGCGATATCCATACTTTTATTGCTGCCCATCAGTTCTGGCTGAATGGTTCACAGGAAAATATGGAGCGATTTCTTTGCCTGCTGGTTGACCGATATGTTCCGGGATGGAAAGACAAACTTCCTCAGGAGGATCCTCTCTTTTATCCGGATGCTGCAATTTGCCATCCTGAAGCACCTGAACCATTTTTTTCGGCACCACTTTTTCTTGCATGGCATAAACATAACAAATCAGATCTTGAAAAAGGGCTTGTGGTGATACTTGCCATGCGCTCAACCATGTTAAGCAAGAACACTGCACACCTTGACTATTTGATACATTCTTTTGAATCAAAAGGTATCAAGAGTTGTATCGCTTATAGCGGCGGGCTCGATTTCAGACCTGTTCTAGACAGATTTTTCAGTGTTGAAACTCCCGGTTCTCTTAAACCGTCACTCTTGATTAATGCGACTGGTTTTTCACTGGTTGGCGGACCTGCGGAAAACAAGGCTCCCGAAGCAATAGAGGTATTGAAAAAGCTCAATGTCCCCTGCTTGAATCTTGTACCTCTTTCTTTTCAGCCTATTGAACAGTGGCGGGAAAGTAATCTTGGCCTGACTCCTCTGCAAACGGCATTAAGTGTTGCCGTCACTGAACTTGACGGGTCGATAGAGCCTCAGGTTTATGCCGGAACAGAAACCGGCAGTGACCGTACCATACCGCTTGAAGGTGAGGTACAAATTATTACCGAACGGGTAAACCGGTTTCTAAGATTGCAGGATACACCACCTGACAAAAAGAAAATTGCCATTATTCTTTTTAATTTCCCCCCGAATCTCGGCAATGCAGGTACGGCGGCTTATCTCAATGTTTTTGAGAGTCTGCACCGCTTGTTGCTGGAGATGAAAACAGAAGGGTATCAGGTTGATGTTCCTGAAACGACTGAGGCACTGAAAGACAGAATTCTTGAAGGGAACCGCCTTGTATATGGTACTGACGGTAATGTGGAAGCACATTTGCCTATTGAGGACTACCGCAGGCTTTTTCCTGCTTATGAAGGTATTGAACCTTTCTGGGGCGATGCTCCTGGAGAAATCCTCAATGATCGAAACCGTTTTCATGTTCTCGGTTGCTCATTTGGTAACATATTTATTGGCCAGCAGCCCAGTTTTGGATATGAACGCGATCCCATGCGACTTCTCATGGCAAAAGATGCCGCACCTAACCATGCTTTTGCCGCATTTTATACCTGGATTGAGCACTGCTTCAATGCTGATGCTATACTTCACTTTGGTACACATGGTGCTCTTGAGTTTATGCCTGGCAAACAGGTGGGACTGTCGAGCATGTGCTGGCCTAAAAAACTGATCGGCTCGCTCCCGAATTATTATTGCTACTGCGTCAATAACCCCAGCGAAGGTGCAATTGCTAAACGCCGTGGATTTGCCACACTTATTAGCTACCTGTCGCCGCCTCTGGAACATGCCGGACTGTACAAGGGACTGAGAAAACTCAAAGACCTTGTTGCCAGTTACAGAAACAATCCATCGGATGAGCTGTTTGAAGAAATAAAGGAACTTACTGTCGCTCTTGAAATTGACGGTGCATTGAATAATTCACCGGCTGAAGATTATATCACAGCACTGAACAGCGAGCTGTATCAGATTGAGGAACGCATGATTCCACTGGGACTGCATGTTATGGGTGAAGCTTCATCTCCTGAAAGTGTCAGCGAGCATCTTGCTCTACTTGCAGCACACAGCCGCCCTGAACTTGACGGTAAATCCCTGCCGGAACTCATAGCAAATCACCTGAACTACGATTACCATCAGGTGCTGGATCAATTATCCACAAACAGGGAAGCTCAGCAAAAATGGCAACAGATATCGACCATTTCGCATGAAGCAATCAAGCGATTTACCGGTCATTTTGATACTGAAAAACCCCGTTCTCTTCCTCTTTCAAGGTTGCTTGAAGGAACACTTGCTGTCAGAATATCGGAAGCTGACCATTACCTTCATCACGAGGCGGGTACAAAACCAGGTGAACTTCAGCGTTTCTGGCATTTCCTGAACATAGTTCTTATCAATCTTTCTGAAAATCACGAACTCAAGGCAGTTTTACACGCGCTTGAGGGCAAGTTTATTCCTCCGTCACCTGGCAATGACCTGGTTCGAAATCCCGATATTGTACCTACCGGCAGGAACATACACAGCCTTGATCCTTATACTATTCCTTCATCGTATGCTCAGCAGGCAGGTAAACGGTCTGCTGAGGAACTGCTGCTGCAGTACTGTAAGGAAAGCGAGGAATTGCCTGAATCGATTGCTTTGATCCTTTGGGGTACGGATAACCTGAAAAGTGATGGTGAAGGCGTTGCTCAAGCTCTCTATCTTATGGGCGCAAAAGCCACAACTGATGAACTTGGAAAAATTGGGGATGTTGCCCTTATCCCTTTAAACGAACTTGGCCGCCCCCGTATTGACGTGGTCATGACCATCAGCGGTATTTTCAGGGACCTGCTTTCTTTACAAGTGCGGTTGCTTGATAAAGCGGCCCGCATGGCAGCTGCTGCCGATGAGCCTGAAGAAATGAACTTTATTCGAAAGCATGTACAGCAGGAAATACTTGAGAGGAACTGCTCGTTCGAAGAGGCTTCGAACAGGGTTTATTCAAATGCGCCTGGCAGTTATGGCGCAAATGTAAACCATCTTGTTGAGAGCAGTACCTGGGAGGAGGACAATCAGCTTGCTGAAGCATTTGTCAGTCGTAAAAGTTTTGCTGTAACCCCGGTCGGTCATTGGGAGGAATGCCCTGATGCTCTGCGTTCAGCACTGAAACATGTAACCTTGACATTTCAAAATATTGACAGCTACGAGATCGGTATTTCTGACATTGATCATTATTATGAGTATCTTGGCGGAGTTTCAAAAACTGTAGAGCATATCAGTAAAGCAAAACCAAAAGTGATGGTTGGCGATATCGATGGTGTGGGAACAAAGCAGAGAATCTGTTCGCTGGAAAAAATGGTCTCGCTTGAGGCTCGCACCAAACTGCTCAATCCGAAATGGTATGAAGCCATGCTTGAGCACGGCTATGAGGGAGTCAGAGAAATTGAATCACATCTCAGTAATACGTATGGATGGAGTGCTACTGCTTCTGCGGTTAAAAAATGGACTTACGATCAATTCAACGGTACATTTCTCCAGGATAAAGCCATGCTGGAACGTCTGGCTACGCTGAATCCGCATGCCACCTTGTCGATGACGAGGAGACTGCTTGAAGCACATTCCCGAGGATTCTGGGAAGCCGAAGAGAGTACCATTGAAGAACTTCAGGAACTTTACGCTGACCTTGAAACAAGGATTGAAGGAGTTCACCATTAATGCTCCGTCAGCGGAATATTTTATAACATCAACCACGTAACGACAAAAAATTATACCATGAGCAGTTCCTCTTTTAATGCCGAAGAACACAAAAAAATGCTCCGTTCGTATTTTAACGGACAGGGGTTTCAGCGGTGGGCATCAATCTACGGGGATGATAAACTTTCTTCCGTCCGCAATACTGTTCGCCAGGGCCATGCCGTTATGATGGATAAGGCATTTGACTGGCTTCAGGGACTTCATTTGCCAAAAGGGGCAACCGTTCTTGATGCCGGATGTGGAACGGGACTGTTCAGTATTCGCCTTGCCAAAGAGGGTTACAAGGTAAAATCTGTAGATATCGCTTCGCAAATGGTTGACAAAGCCAGAACAGAGGCTATCAAACAGGGTGTTGAAAAAAATATTGAGTTTGAAGTGAACACTATCGAATCGGTCAGCGGCACCTACGATGCAGTGGTCTGCTTTGATGTTTTGATCCATTATCCGGCAGAAGGCTTTGCCCAGGCCTTCAGGAACCTGAGCAGCCTGACTAAAGGTTCTGTTATCTTCACCTATGCACCTTATAATAACATTCTTGCACTTCAGCACTGGCTTGGAGGTTATTTCCCTAAAAAGGAAAGACGGACAACTATTCAGATGATTCGTGATCAAGACATGCAGAATGCCATGGCAACGGCAGGCATGAACTTGAAAACCAGAGAAAAAATAAGTTTTGGCTTTTACCATACCATGCTTATGAACACTTCGCACAAGTAAGGGGTTTCGAGGTCAATACTGTATGATAATTTTATAAAAAAGTTGTAAATTAATAATTCAGGGATTTTTAGCGGCGGGATTAAGGTTCTCTTTGTTATCTGCTGAAAACCCTATTTTGTAATAAACATATCTGGAGGATGGAGACCGATGAAAATACTGATGGTTCAGCCAAATTATCATTCAGGCGGAGCTGAGATTGCCGGTAACTGGACACCAAGTTGGGTAGCCTATATCGGTGGAGCACTGAAACAGGCAGGGTACGATCAGGTGCGATTTGTAGATGCCATGGCCGACTACCTTACTGACGACCAGATTGAGGAGATCATCCGCAAAAACGAGCCTGATGTGGTGATGACTACCAATATCACCCCCTCTATCTTCAAGGCTCAGGATATTATGAAAATCGCTAAAAAGGTCAATCCGAAGATTCGGACACTCATGGGCGGTATTCATTCAACCTTCATGTACCCACAGGTACTGAGTGAAGCACCTGAAACCGATTATATTGTACGCGGTGAAGGGGAAGAGGTTACTGTTAACCTTATCAGGGAAATCGACGCAGGAACAGATAAAAAGAACAGAGCTGAAATTACCGGTATCGCTTATATCGATGATGACGGCAAGGTTTTTGCAACCCCAGCGCATCCGGTCATTGAGGATCTCGATACCCTTTCACCGGACTGGAGCCTTTACGACTGGGATAAATACATTTATACACCGCTCAATTGCCGCCTAGCGGTTCCTAACTTTGCCAGAGGATGTCCTTTTACCTGTACATTCTGTTCACAATGGCAGTTCTGGCGCCGTTACCGTGCACGCAGCCCAAAAACCTTTGTTGATGAGATTGAGGTGCTGGTTAAACAATACAAGGTGGGCTTTTTCATCCTTGCCGATGAAGAACCGACAATCAACAAACAGAAATTTGTTTCACTCTGCCAGGAACTTATCGACCGCAAGCTTGACGTTACCTGGGGTATCAATACTCGTGTAACCGATATCATGCGTGATGCCGACCTTCTGCCGTTCTTCCGTAAAGCGGGTCTGGTTCACGTTTCGCTCGGAACAGAAGCAGCAAGTCAGATGAACCTCAACCGGTTCCGCAAGGAGACCACTATTGAGGAGAACAAGCTTGCTATCAAGCTTTTACAGAAAAACGGTATTGTTGCCGAAGCCCAGTTTGTTATGGGACTCGAGCATGAAACTCCTGAAACCATTGAAGAAACTTACCAACTCTGCAAAGACTGGGATCCAGACATGGCTAACTGGACCATCTATACTCCATGGCCTTTCTCTGATCTCTTCAAGGAGCTCGGCGACAGGGTTGAGGTGCGCGACTACTCCAAGTACAACTTTGTTACGCCGATCATCAAACCGGACAATATGGAGCGGGAAGATGTACTGAAACTTGTTCTCAAGTCATACGCCCGTTTCTACGCACGCAAGACCTTCTTCGGCTACCCATGGATTAAAGATCCTTATGTGCGCAAGTATATGCTTGGCTGTCTGAAAGCCTTTGCCCAGACCACCATTACCAAGCGCTTCTACGATATCGATCGCGTCAAGACAAAGAACAACAAGATCGAAATCGACCTCGGCTTCGACAAGTCCAGGATTCTCAGTCAGGACGAGGTCAAAAACCTCAAGGAGCTACGCCCTGAAATGGTAGCTGATATGAGCTTCGGTCTTAAAGAGGCTGGGTACCAGCGTGAGCACGATGAGCATAACTGGGACGAATTTGATGAAACCACCATCAAGGATCGTACCTCCTCTACAGTTCGAAACTGCTGAGATTGCTTTGTCTTGTTTGGATCTACAACAAAAAACCCTCCGCATACCGGAGGGTTTTTTGTTGTAGATTTTATTTTTCTTCACTCCCGATGGGAGAATGCATTGACCGAAAGTTTTTGAACATGATGCAGAATATCTCCCGGCCAAGAAGCAACTATCTCATTAAATTTTTCAGAACTTCCAGCATACAGAGACCTGGTTGCCTCCTCAAATCCCGGCAGGTCTCCTGCTATTGCATACATAAACCTGTACAGAACATCTTGTGACTTCCGTAGCTGTTCCTTTTCGTTATTTGAACGTCTAGCTTCTTCAACCAGCTTGCGAAGCGCTACTGAAGCACCTCCCTGTTGACTGTTAAGCCACTCCCAATGCCTGGGCAACAGAGTAACTTCCCGAGGAACTACCCCCAACTTTGGCCGTCCCGGTCCCCGTTGAATACTTGCCTCACCAGGTACAAGCGTTGTTGAATCAACAATTTCGGCAACTTCCCCAAGGCCCTTTACAACATCCTGCAGTGTTCCACGAAAGTCAATTTCAACAAGTTCACTGGTTACATCGTCAAAAATCAGCGCTGATAACGCTTCACCTCGATCGATATATTCTTTAACCTTTTCTGCAACGTTAACTAACTCTCCCGAGGCAATGCACCGATAACTGTTAAAAGCCGTACAACGCTGGATATGGGATCTCTTCATCGCTATCGTTCCTTTATGGACTTCTACTGATAATTATATCCGGATATAATAACATTACAATATAGATGAATTACAAGAACAGGCAATATTATCCGGATATAATTGCATCATTTTTTCTGTTTTATTTTTCTATTGTAACGTGGTTCCGATATGAAGACGATCTGCAATATTGGCTTCCGGGTCAATCACCGGTTTGATAAGCGGTGAAGCGCAGGTCATAAGGGTGGTTACACCAGGGCCGTGACCGGCTTCCATGCAATCGCTGTGTACAACTATCCCGATGCTGATGGCCCCTTTGCGGTATGCTCTTCCATAACGGTTGTCGTGATCCAGCAGGGCGACAAAATCACCAAAACGGATTTTGTCAATACCGTATTCTTTTACAGTTTCGATATCGCTGGTCATGATGTCGTAGTCACCTTTTGCCACGTGTGCAGAGCCAATTCCTGAGCCCATGCATACTGCCGGAACAATTGTTGTAACAGGAACTTCAAGCACTCCGCCTTCAAGTTCCCGAATTTTCATGACCTTCAGCAGATCAGGGTCCAGATTGAACAGAATAATATCGGGATATTCGGTGAGTTTAAGTCCCTGACCTTTCCCTCTGATGATGATGGTATCATTGTAAAGCAACTTTTCCTTGACGTCCCGCACAAAATCCACGATTATATGCTCAGACCCTCCATGATGACCCAGTACTCGCCCCTGAGCACCTTTAGCTTCCCCGGTTGCTACAGTTGCTGTATTGCCCGCGCACGAATATATCTGGAGTCCTACGTTAGGATGTTCAAAGGGTTTATTGGTATCGGCTGTACAGCTTACACCTGGTTCTATATGATCACCTTGCCATCCAAACGCAGAGTCGCCAACCTGGACGTTCAAGGTAATTCCTCCAATCGATGGAAGCAGAAATGGTTTGCCGTGGTGGTCAACTTCCCAGTTTCCCCTAGTTCTGGGCTGTCCCGGCTGACACTGCAAAAGAAATTCTACAAGATGCTGTTCGTTAGTGTTAAGCATTTCTTCTTTTTATAAGGGTTGTTATAAAAGATTTTAAGAACGGTTACGCATCGAAGCCTGGACGAATAAAGGCACGTGCCGATGGAAAAACGACTTCAATTGATCGGCGTAACCGGTCAAGATGAACAAGAATGGAAAGGGTTTTATCCTCATAGACAGGATACTCGCCATAAAGAACACTCCATGCAGCAAGGGAGCGGTCAATGACAATCAAGGAAATTTTGGCAGTGCCGGAAGCATCATTTTGAGGAGAATCCTGATGGGCCGATACAGGGTAGGCCATACGACCTTCGATTGCACGGACTATTTTCGGATAAATAAAATATTGATAATGTCTGATAACCTGAAAATGCTCTTCAAGAACTTGAGGAGGGCTGGTCAACAGTGATTCCTCAGCTCCGGAATAATCGTTATGAGCAGCAAACCAATCATTAACCATGCCTGAATAAAGCAGCGCTGCATGGGCGCATGGGTGTTCACGGGCAGTATGGTGAAGACTTACACCGTGCTCGGAAAAAAGAGTTTCCTTTTCAATATCTTCTGGTTTGATGCCCTCCCTTTCAGCCAGTTCTCTGATCAGACGCATTGCATGAACAAGGGCCTCGCCCATATCCTGCCAAAACTGAGCGTTCAATGCGTCAAAATCCCGTAAAGCTTCACCACTTTGATCTTCTTCGGATTCAATCTGATACTGAAGGCATCGTGAGGTATATGCACAACGCTCGCACCAGCGGTCACAATAGTTGTATATCCCAGGAATCATATCCGGTTCAGCGCTCATTGACCAACCTCATAAATTTTCCTTTCTGTTATTCAGCTGTTACCATTCAATGCGACCTCTTAAGGATTTGACATCTGAACGCTTTTCCTTGGATTCAAGGCGTTTAATTTTGGAACTGAATGTAGGCTTTGTCTTTCTGCGTTTTTTTGGGACTGCGACAACGCTTCCAAGAATCATCTGAAGCCTGCTGAGAGCGTCCTCACGATTTTTTTCCCTTGTACGATAACGTTGTGCTTTAATAACAAGGACTCCCTCTCTGGAGAGGCGCTGATCCCTCAAACTGAGCAACCGAACCTTGATATCTTCTGGAAGAGAAGAAGCTCTGATATCAAAACGAAGATGAACAGCTGTCTCAACTTTGTTGACGTTCTGCCCGCCTGCTCCCTGAGATCGCATGGCATGCAACTCAATTTCACTTTCCGGAACAGTTACTGCTGAGTGACTTTTCTTTCCCTCATCTATCATTGCTGAGCTTTTTGCTACCGCAGGTTTATTGCTGTTTTTCTGCCTCTGATTGCAAGGCAGCAAGAGAGTTGATTGTTTCGGTCCAGGAATCAAATCTGATGCTTCGTATACCAACTTTTTCAGCCGACATGCAGTTTTCAGATTTGTCGTCAATTAAAACAAACTCTTGTGCAGCAATGCCTGAATCGTTCAGAACATGCTCAAATGCTTCGTGTGTATTTTTCAGAAAGCCGTGCTCGTAGGAAAGATAGTAACGTTCCCTGTTCCTTAAAAGTGGATAATTGTTCATAAGATAAGCAAAATGCAGAGGATCGGTATCGCTCATAATCCAAAGCTGATGTTCCTGGGTAATAATTTCGATTCCTTCTTCTGCCCCCTCCAACGGAATAAACACATCTTGCCACCATTCCCTTATTTCACCATGACTCATGTTGCCTGTCAGAGAATCTCGGCCTATCATGCAAAGATAGTCTAGCGGGGCAATTATGCCTTGATCCAGCTTTATCTTCAGCTCTCCATCACAATATTTTTGAAACACAGCCTGATGGTCAGACGACCCTTCAGAAACAACTCCCCTGCAAAAACGGAAAAAATCTACTGTGGCAACCACATTTCCTATGTCAAGCAAAATAATACTCATATTCCTGGTATTCGATCTCCTTTTATGGTAATGACTTTCGGGATTCCTGTTGTTGAAACCCTGATAGGACAATTAGTGCTGTAAAGATCAGGGAAAACACAAAGGACGCATATTCATGCGTCCTTTGTGTTTCTCGCTATCGTTAAAACGAGTAGTCCCTTACTAAAAAAAAGCCGGTCGCTGTTTTATCTCAACAAACGCATTTCAAAATAAAAAGCGGTGAGTCCTGATAATTAATCCGCCGGCATAACCGATCGGACAAAAAAACGCAAAGAACCGTACTATAGTTCGGAATTAATTTAAAGAGGAGTTACATCTTCAGCCTGAAGACCTTTTGCTCCCTGAGTTACTTCCATCATGACTTTCTGGCCTTCGACAAGTGTTTTGCGACCAGTACCATTGATGGCGCTATGATGCACAAAAACATCTTTTCCGCCTTTCTGCTCAATAAAGCCGTAACCTTTTTCTTCGTTGAACCATTTTACAGTTCCTTCAACCTGAGTACCCATATCTACCTCTTTTTTATTTTTGCCATTTAAATTTGGCGTTAGAATGAGCAAACCTCGACATGAGGCGCTCAAAAATGAATATATTTTTCATAGTAATGAATTTACTCACTTTAAGCTAATTCAAAAAGGATGTTGTGCAGTTTACCCCACTTTTTTACTTTTGACAAAAAAAATCTTAGTGCCCTCACAGAGGGCTTAAGGTTGTCTAAAAGAGGGTAAAAGGGGGCTTCTACCTCATTCCCCAGAGCTTTATCTTTCGATCATCGCTTCCACTTGCAATGATTTTTCCATCCGGGGATATATCGACTGACTGCACCTCGAGTACGTGACCTCGGTATGTATGCAATAATTGTCCTGACTTAACATCCCAAAGTCGAACCGATTCATCATTTGCCGCGCTGACAACTTTGGTTCCCTCAGGGTTGAAACAAACACTTCGAACAGCATCTTCGTGACCTTCCATGACTATTAAAATCTCTCCGCTCACAGCATCAAGTATCTTTACCTTGGCATCCCGTCCACAGAACACAATACGTGTATCATCCGGACTGAATGCTATTGCATGAGAGAGCCTGTCATTTGTAATGAAGTTCGCAATATTTTTTCCGGTTTCGACGTCCCATATTTTAATAATCGGTTCTTCTCCGCAACTTGCAATTTTTTTGCCATCATGACTGTATGCAAGACATTCGATATATGATTTATGACCAAGAAGTCTTGAGAGCTCTTTTCCGGATTCAACGTCCCATAGTCTTATAGTTGTATCTCTTGAGCAACTCGCCACAATTTTGCTGTCCGGACTGAAGGCAACCATACGCACAGCAGTATCATGCCCTTTGCAGACATGGAGGCACTGACCGGTAGATGCATCCCAGATTCTCACCGTACTGTCGGTGCTTCCACTGGCAATCATCCTGCCATCACGACTGATATCGATGCACTCAACCCATGTTTCATGCCCTTTCATGGTAAGCAGCTGTTTGCCTGATTCCACATCCCACAGCATTACCTGCTCGTCAAAGCTGCCACTGACAAGTTTTTTTCCATCGGCACTGAACTTAACACCTAATACCCGGTCTAGATGACCTTCCATTGTTTTTATCAGGTTCACATCCTCGATAACTTTAGGAAGTTTCAGCTCGACTTCCTTTTTCCTGAATATGTTCGATAAAAAACCCATAAATATCGTAATGTTTGAATTGAACTTTTTTTGAATGTTTTTGATTTTAATCGTGCAATTTAAAAAAAATTATCCCCTTACACGAATTCTGCCTTCACTCACGAGAAATTGTAGTTTCGCCCTTTCCAGTAAGCACCCTTCCCATATTTTATCATCATGAATGAGTTAATTGCTATGGCGATCAAAACACTCTGGGAAATGACGTGAAGTAGAGATAGAATGAGTGACTGGTGGAATACCCTTGCAATAGCAAGCCTGCAGATAATGGCTACTGTAATCTGGAAAAAAGGAAGCCAGAACATGGAAACGCTGAAGTCACCCATCAGTACTGAACTTGCTATAAAAAGATAGGGGGCTACGTAAAGTGCAGCAATCACGGTAACCAGCATAAAAAGTCCCGGGGTACTGTAACCAATAGCTGCGAAGAGATTTTTTGAAAATCCTTCCCAGATCTCCTTGAAATTCCGGTACATTCGGCAACTGACTATATCAGAACCATTATAAGCCGCAACACGACCTCCTGCTTTTTTAACCGCTCTGCAAAGCCATACATCTTCAACAATGGCATTTCTTACAGCTGCATGCCCGTCAATACGTTCATAAAAATCCCGGCGAAAAAGAATAAACTGACCGTTGGCAAAACTAAAGGCAGGGTTTGGACTCGTCCGGACTAACCTGATCGGGAGGTAGCAGAGAAGAATAACGTGAATCAATGGTACCAGAAGCTTTTCCCAGAAAGAACCGAGCTCCTGATGCGGCATGATTGAAAGCATATCCGACCCCGAATCCATCAGGGATCCTACTGATCGACGTAGGGCATCGGATTTATGCATGGTATCGGCATCAGTAAAAAGAAGCAGTTCACCTTTAGCCATGCGGCTGAGCTGAAAACATGCCCAGGTCTTGCCATGCCATCCATCAGGAAGCGCCTCGCCTCGTAGAATCTGCAGACGACCTGCAGATTCCTTCATAAGACCATCCAGAAGTTCAGGTGTCTTATCGGTTGAGCCATCATCAAGAACAATTATCTCAAATACACCATAGTCCTGCTGTAAAAGTGAGCGGACACAGCGTTCGATATTCAGTGCTTCATTGCGTGCAGGAACCAGTACCGAAACCAAAGGCCCGGCATACGGTGATTTTTGAGGCATGAAGGAAAAATCGATAAGATTTCTCAACAACAGACCTAAAAAAAACATGAGCAAAAAGAGAACCAGTATCTGGTAATAATAAAGCATTCAAGCGATAAAAAAGGCTGCCCTGACGGGCAGCCTGCAAGTTCATGAACAAAAATAAATGAGCCGATCAGTCTATCAGCTTATTGATATCATATTCAAAAATACCCTCGGCACCGGCTCGTTTAAGTTCCGGAATAAGATTTCGAACAATTTTTTCTTTAACAATAACTTCAAGTGCTACCCAACCCTCTTCAGCGAGTTGTGAAATAGTGGCTTGGCGCAAAGCAGGAATTATACCTATAATCTTGTCAAGAGAGGTTTTCGGCGCATTCATTTTTAAGCCGACCTTCCCCTGTGCGTTGATAGCTCCCTGCAGCAACATGGCCATATTCTCTATCTTCTCACGCTTCCAAGGATCGTTCCATGAATTTTTATTGGCGATCAATTTAGTATTTGACTCAAGAATAGTATCAACAATCCTGAGCTTGTTAGCCCTCAGGGATGACCCGGTTTCTGTTACTTCGACTATAGCGTCAGCAAGGTCAGGCGGCTTTACTTCTGTAGCTCCCCAACTGAACTCTACTAAAGCATTCACACCGTTTTTGGTAAGATATTTTTTTGTAATATTGACAACTTCTGTAGCAATATGTTTGCCTTCAAGATCTTTGACGGACTGTACCGGTGAGTTTTCAGGAACACAGAGAACCCAGCGCACAGGCCTCATGGAAGCTTTCGAATAAACCAGATCGGCAACCTCAACCACATCGGCATCTGTTTCGATAATCCAGTCTTTGCCGGTCAATCCAACATCAAAAGCGCCAAGTTCGACATAATGAGCCATTTCCTGTGCTCTGATAAGAATGGCTTCAAGTTCATCATCGTCTATTGAAGGAAAATAGGAACGGCTCTGAACAGAAAAATGAAATCCTGCATGTGCAAAGAGATCGATTGTTGAATCCTGCAGACTTCCTTTCGGCAAACCAAGTTTCAGAACCTTATTTGAATTACTCATAATATTATACTGTCTATACATTAATTAACGTTATAACTTCTTGAGCTCAAATGCCCCATTATTGAACACTCCATAGGGCAAACTATCTTCAATCCATGATCCCAGATTGATATATCTGCAGGGTAAAACTGAAAGGTCTGTTATCCCCGGAACATGATTGTGACCGCATACAAAATAATCAAACTCCCTTTCTGCTGCCAGCGATTCTGCAAAATTCAATAACCGGTCAACTTCAAATACATGATCAACATGTTTATGGTCACGACTCAACCGTGATAAACCTTTCATCAATCCGATAGCGAGATCAGGATGTAATTCTAAAAGTGAAAGATTAAAACGGTTCCTGACAAAACGGGCAAAAAGCTTATAGCCGATATCTCCTTTTCCCAAACCATCCCCATGGGCAAGCAAAAACTTACGACCTTCAAACACCCTCTCGTGCATACCGTACATCGTTTTTATCCCGAGCTCGTCATCAAAAAATCGCCCAAGATAAAAATCATGGTTTCCCGCAAAATAGACCACCTCGATATTATGGCTGACAAGATCGGACAAGAGGCAGATAAATCTTGAAAAACCCTTTGGAATGAGATGACGAAACTCCATCCAGTAATCAAAAATATCTCCAAGCATATACAGTGAACGGCCTTCTGCCTTGATAATGGCAAAAAGCCGTTCCAGATTATCCAACTTGCGCTGTTCGCTTTTTTCGTCCTGCAGGCCTATATGAATATCGCTGATAAAATAAATAGCCGCCATATCCCCCTTATGCGTTTATCTCACAAAAAACAGGCTGCTGTGACGACGGCTACAGGTATGGTAAGATTATCAACCTCTTTAGGGCTTACACCTTCAACAATTGTAGCGATAATCGCAATAGTCACAATTTTGCCGGCATCAAACAATTCAGGGACAATCAGCCAAACAAAAAACATTCCGGCAAAAATACTTCCTGCTAAAAAGGCCAAACTGCCTTCAACACTTTTATCGCTCAGAATATGATACTTAATTTTACCATATCGGGTACCTATTATCGGTGCCAGACCATCTCCCCAACCGAGCATCGCCATGGCAAGAACACCTGGAAACTGCTTGTAATACAAGGTACCGCAAATCATGGCCACTAACACAAAATAGAGAGTCCCTTTGAGCAGTTCTCGTTTATCGCCAGTACGGGTCATTGTTTTGACTGCCTGGTCATCATCGGCCGCAAACAGGCCTTTCTGAATAAGCAATATAGTCCAGACAGCAAAAACAGTAATATTCAGATAGTGGGACCAGCCTCCCTCAACAAAAAGCGGAAGAAATACAATGGCTGAGCCAGCGCAAATGTGGGTGATTTTTCTACTGATGTCCCTTGGAAGCGAGTGATTGGTAACCAGAAAATCCATAAGGGGAGGAACGCTGAACACATAGACAAAGGTCATCAAAGTAACCAGTGCGTTATGCCAGACAACGGGAAGCGCAAAAAAAGTTGTTTGAAGAGTACCCATAGCATCATTTTGGTTTAAAGATTACGCTATTTCCTACACAAATATAATTTGAAAATAGACTGGTTCAGGGAACCATTACATTATTTCCCGACAAACTGTAACCCTTGACATGCTGATACAGCCCTGATGTAAACTCTCCATCAACTGAATTTGATGTATTTAAAGCCAACCATTCCCGCAACAAGCAGGTTGTTAAGCAAAAACAAGATATTATTTATAACCTGAAATCGAAGAAATGTATTGTGTTCCTGAACATCGCTTTTGCCGATTGCGTGACCAAATCCATCCTCAACGGCACCTTTCATAAACGATATCCCTCCTTTAGGATCACGTAAAAGCTGCACCTGAATAGCCAGATTCAAAACAAGACCAATCAAAACAAAAACCGATGGTATCACAAAACCCCATGTAAACGAGAGATATGCAAGCACCCCGAAAACAGAATCAATAATGAAAAACGACACCAGAAATGTATTTCTTGCGCCGATCATAACGGTCAAAGATTTGAGTCCGCCTTCCTTGTCGCCTTCGGCTGACTTAAAATCATTAAGAATGATCAGTGCGACTGCCATAAAAAAGTTCAGGGTAGCTAGCCACAATGCCTCGGGGCGGATATCGCCAAACAAAGCATTCGCCGATAAAAAAGAAACAAATCCATAGGAAAAGCCGACAGCTGGAGCAGAAGTAAGAATATTTTTTTTCAGTTTAAGAGGAGGCGCTGAATAAATATATGCTACAAAAAGAGCGGCCATAATTGAAATGACAATAACCAGCCCACGAGTACCGCCTATATGTACACCCAGAAAAACACCCAGTCCCATAGCAAGCAAAAGAACAACAATACTGTTCCCCAAAGCCTCCATTTCTGTTAAACGACCTGAAGGAATTGGACGTGAAGGTTCGTTAACACGATCCAGTTCCAGATCAAAATAGTCATTGACCGACTGGCTGAATCCAGTACCAAGAGGTCCGAACATCAAAAAAATTGCAAGGAGCAGAAGATAATCGTGAACAGTCGGCTGCATAGCCCCAGAAGCCATAACTCCTCCGGCGAGGCAGGGAAAAACACTGATCCAGGTAACAGGATCAAGTAGTTCAAGATGAGCCCTTACCTTATCGATCAACCCAAGTTTTGCTGGAACTGACATGCTTATTCTTATCTCCAAAGCCCGAAAATGAGCTTTTATATTTACTTGTTTAAAAAAGGCAATTTACAAATCCAGTTCCAGATAAAAAACTTCTATTAGAATCCTGTTAACATCCGCCCTTTCAAGATGCCGCGTCTGCACGTTGATCAGGTTTGCCGATCAATGTAGCTGAGGTCGAAGACGTAATCCTCACCTTCAACAGGTCGCCCGCCTTATAATGTTCACGGTCAAAAACCACAACCCGGTTTGTATCAGTACGTCCCATAAGCTGCTGTGCTGAGCGGCGGCTTTCTGATTCTGCCAGTACTTCAACAACTGTCCCGACTGCCTCCTGATAGAGTTTGTCTGAAATACTGTTCTGCAGGTCAATGATTTCCTGCAGCCTTCTCTTTTTCAGCGATTCAGGCAGATCGTCCTCAAGAGTACGCGCAGCAAGGGTTCCAGGCCTCTCGGAATAATAAAACATGTAGGCCAGATCAAATCGTACATCCGTAAGGAGGTCAAGCGTCGCCTGATGATCGGACTCCTCTTCACCGCAAAATCCTGCAATAATATCGGTTGTAATCGCAACACCTGGAATTTTTTCTCGAATCAAGGCAATCTTCTGGCGGTACTCCTCAATAGTATGTCCACGGTTCATGAGGCCGAGCATTTTTGATGAACCCGACTGAACAGGCAAATGTATGTGATTGCAGATGTTGGGACGATCGGCAATAACACGCACCAGTGCCTCGGAAATATCTTTTGGATGGGAAGTAGTAAACCGGATTCTTGCATCTGGCGCTTCCCGACTTACCGCATCAAGGAGAGTGGCAAAGTCCGTGCCCTTTTCGGGCTCGCAGTAAGAATTGACATTTTGTCCAAGCAAGGTAATTTCTCTGTAGCCAGACTCAACAAGTTGACGAACTTCACTGATGACTGAGCTGAGAGGGTGGCTGCGTTCACGACCGCGAGTAAATGGTACAACGCAAAAAGCGCACATGTTGTTACAACCACGCATTACCGGCACAAACGCGCTCAGAGGCCCCTGCCTTACAGGATCAATACCTTCATAAGTTTCAAGGGGGTTAAAGTCTAAGGAGGAAGACCTCAGACCTATTCGAGCCTGCTCTATAAGGAGTGGAAGGGTACGGTAGGTATCTGGTCCGGCAAGAAAATCGATTACCGGAAACATTGAAAACATTTCCTCTTTCTGGAATTGTGGTACACAACCGGCCAAACCGACTATAAGGCCTTTATGTCTTTTTTTAAGCCCATGGAGATGCTGAAGATAATGTTCAATCCTGTCAACAGCATTTTCCCTGACCGCACAGGTATTCAGCAGAATAATACCTGCATCGACTTCACTTTCAGCTGCAGAATAACCTTCCTGTTGTAGAATCGCTGTTATAATTCCGGAGTCAGCCTGGTTCATCTGACACCCGAAGGTGTGTATGAAAAACGCTTTACTGCCGCCTGTTCTCATTATTGAATGTTGTTTCAACCTGCTAATGCTTTTCCAAAATAGTACTCACCTGCAACAAGGGACTTTTATGCCAGATATCATCAACAGACACCGGAAACCTTTCTTGCAATAATAACTGAAAAAAAACCTGTACTTGACAGCTGAATCGATGGAAAAAGCCCGACACCAAACAAAACAGGCATTGATGGACCATACTGCCATAGATGCAGGATAAAGATACTGATATACTCAACTCCGCAGGCTAAAACAATACCGGAAATAATAAATATTAAGCTATTGGGTAAACCAAGAGTCCAAAACCATGAGCGGGATATCAAGGCTGTAAAACTGTAGAGAGCGGTAATTGCAACAGTATCCATAACTGCCATTGAGAGCATCATCGGCACGTAGACAGACGCTGACATAGCCGGATGTGCTTTATAGAGTAAACCGTGCAAAGATTCCCAACAGAAATTGACTAAAAAAGCAATCACTGAGAGAGAAGCAAAAAAAAGAACCGTTCTTTTCCCGGTTGTCTCCATAGGTTGAGTTATTGATGCTTCAACTTTTTGTAACTCTGTCGTGATGATTGCACGCATCGATGGGGCCGATCAAGACCCCATCGATTGTATTACACCCGGAATTCAGAACCTATTGTTATACTGAAGAAACTCCTGAGAAGTTACCTCAGACCCCAAAATGAATATGCTTGAATTTCTCAAGCAGAAGTTCCGCTTCGTCCTTGCATTGACCGCATACCGTACCAAGTTTGGTTCGCTCCTGGAGTTCAAAGTAGGTCCGGGCGCCTTCGAGCACGGCGTCCTCGATATCGTGATCGGTAATGCTCATGCACTGACAGATTACTTTAGCCTGCTCCTGCTTAACCTTGTCCTCCTGACCATTGCGAGTATAGTAGTTATTAATGGCTGCTCTCAAAGCTTTGTCACCCAGTACTGAACAGTGAATTTTATGATCAGGCAACCCGCCGAGTGCTTGAGCCACCTCTTTTGGAGAAATATTAAATGCCTGATCAAGTGTCCTGCCCTTAACCATTTCGGAAAGAATTGAGGTACTTGCAATAGCGCTTGCGCAACCATAAGTTTTCCACTGACAATCCTGAATAACCCCTTTTTCCTTGTCCACTTTTATAACCACCATCATCTGATCCCCGCACTGCAGGTTACCTTCCATACCAACACCATCGAACTCATCAGTATTCTCACCCTGCAGAATATTTTTAGGGTTCATGAAATGTTCTTTCAGTGTCTCACTATATGCCCAATCACCTGCTTGCAGCATGCATTCCTCCTTTTATATACGCCGTTGACATGTTTCTGATTCTTTGAATTATTCGTGGTAAAACATCGAGAAGGTAATCAACCTCTTCTCTTGAACTTTCACGCCCCATACTGAAGCGGATTGAGCCATGTGCAAGCTCTGCATTTACTCCTGTCGCAAGCAGTACGTGCGAAGGGTCAAGTGAGCCGGATGCACATGCTGATCCAGTGGATACAGCAATACCTTCTATATCGAGATAGAGCAGAATAGCTTCGCCTTCAACTCCTGAAAAAGAGACGTTAAGTGTACTTGCAAGAGCATCAGTAGGGTGACCATTAAAATGTATATCGTCAATACTCTCTTCTATTCCGTTTCGGAGTATATGCTTAAGATCGAGCAAACGCTCCTCCTCGTAAGGCATTTCGAGAGCTCTCATTTCAACTGCCTTTCCAAGACCAAGAATACCGAGTGTATTTTCTGTACCGGCACGTCGA
Organism: Chlorobium sp.; assembly: GCA_005843835.1. Classification (GTDB taxonomy): domain Bacteria; phylum Bacteroidota; class Chlorobiia; order Chlorobiales; family Chlorobiaceae; genus Chlorobium. The sequence goes on along the minus strand of SZXZ01000010.1, from coordinate 14,021 downwards.
CCAAGCTCCTGATGCCCTCCCCTGATCAAGGGGCAGTATGGAACACCTTTTCTAACAAATAAAGCACCTACACCTTTAGGACCATATATCTTATGAGCAGACATGGTAAGAAAATCAACCCCCAGTTTTCGGACATCTACGGGAACCTTGCCTACTGCCTGCACGGCATCGGTATGCATTAATGCACCGCTTTCATGAACCATTTTTGCTATGGTTTCAATATCCTGCAGAGTGCCTATCTCATTATTGGCCATCATTATAGATACCAGACCTACGTCACTGCCAAGCATGCCCGCCAGTTGGTCAAGATCTACCTTCCCATACTGGTCAACATCAAGATACCTTACCCTTACACCACGATGACCAAGACATTCAGAGGTCTCAAGAACGCACGGATGTTCAATTTTAGTAGTAATAATTGAACTTCGGGACTTAGAACCGGGAATACACTGGCTTGAGCCGCACACGAAAAGCGAAAGTACGGTATTATTGGCTTCAGAGCCGCTGCCAACAAAAATAATTTCTTTCTCGCTTGCTCCGATAAACTCTGCAACTTTCCGGCGAGCATTCTCAACATTTGCCCTGGCTTCGCGTCCATACGCGTGCATACTGGAAGGATTGCCAAACATCTCCATTGCCGCAATCATTTCCTTTTTTACTTCAGGATGCAACGGTGTTGTAGCATTGTTATCAAAATAAACCTTCATGTCTGCCATAATACTTTCAATATTCGTGGTTTTGGCTTATGCCATGTTTAATTGATTCATTCGATTGACGTTACAGGAAAGAGTCCGGCGTGCTCTGTCTTTCAATCTTTCCATGTTCAGTTTCAAATAAATCACTTATCTGTCATCACCGAGCAGGCCCTTATTTTATCTAAAAAACGATAATAGCCAATAAACTTTCTTAATCACAACAGCTCACAGAATCCAAATTTCTATAAAATGAGTACGAACGCACAAACAACCAACTAATTTCTTCAGTCCTTTAACCTCTAAAATATAGAACACCGGTTTTAACCGACAAGTCCGTAAAGAATGAAATCTTTGTTACCAATGTTTTGATAACACTATTAATTCCTTTAAAAGGACTTAATTTATCCTATTTTTATAAAAAGCCATAATGTATTTAAAATAAATATGATCCGCACCGAAATGTATCAGTTAAGAATAAGGATGCGGTCAGTAAATGGAGAGAGCTTTTTTCCGTTTATATAAAGCTCGACATATTTAGGCCGACCTATATTAACCCAGAACTTTTTTCGAGCCTCATATCGAAGCACCTGTCCGTTTTTAAATTGTCCACCTGGGTAAACCCTTGCACTGTCATCAGCTATTACCTTGACCCATGAATAATCTTCAACCAGACGGACTACAAGAACCTTTTTATATGGCGATGAGGGTGAGGTCGGGCGAAAAGAAACATTTTTTGCCCACTCTTTTGAACCGGACTCAGGATGGGATGTGATTTTTGATGAAATCGGCTTTTTATCGAGATGAGGAACCGGAACTGATGCTGCAATTTTTGAAGGGGTGGCTTTTGCTGAATCAACCGGTACAGTCACCGGGTGTTCCTGGGAAACGGGCGCAACAATTGGCTCGGGCTTATTTGTTTCGTTAAGCACTGAAGAATCAACAATCTGTTCGGCAACGGCAACGGTATCTTCCGTCGAAGCAGAAGGCACAGACGCGGCAACAGGAGGGTGAAATGGTGATATCTGCACTTTACCGCCAAATGAAAAAGCGACAAATCCTACAATTCCTATAAGGACAATGCCAATCCCGAGAGACATTACATATCCAGGAATCCGGATTTGCTTCAATATTGCTGCCCCGCCCGGTAAAATTGCTGTCTTTTGGGAGTCATGATCGACAGAAATATCACGCTGAAGCGCTACCGGTATCTGGAGTTCTTTCTTGCATTGTTCAAAATCATCATCGTTTCCGACTCCCATCAGGAGTGCGTATTCCTTGACGAAAGTCATGATATATGGCTTCGGCAGAAAGCTGAAATCACATTCCTCTATTTTTTCGAGATAGTTCTTTTGAACAGTAATCAGCCTGCTGACATCGTCAAGAGAAAGGTTTTTTACCATTCTGGCGTGTTTCAGCTTCTCTGCCAGAGACTCCAATGCTTTTCCACCTGATACCTTTTCCACCATAAAACCACAATTCAACTTACGCTACAACTATTCAATGAAAATATTTTGAACGTTATAAATTTACAAAAAAGCTCATAATCAAATGAATGTTATACCTGATTTTATTCGTACGCGCTTCATAGTTTTGAAAACAGTAACAAAAAACAAACGTTACATTAATTTCATCTTAATCAGTGCCATACGGGGATATATTCATCCATATTTCGTGGATGCCAGATTTGGAAGCTAAAGAAGTCAAAGCACCTGACCCTGAAACTGTACCCAGCATTTCCTGACCAATTTGCTGGTGCAGCACTTGAAGTTCCTTGCCACTATAGTTTTTCCAAAGCAGAAAAACCCTGTCACGGGGAAATAACAGTTTTTGCAACCTTGCTCCGCCTACGTTATCAGCTTGATAAAAAATGATATTAGAGACCGCTGCATCCGGTGCAGGATGTTCGGAAAGCAGAGCAAACTCCTTAATCGACTGGAGGTATGAATATTGTTTAACCGGTAAAGATGAATTGTTAAAACTACTCAAAATATGGTATGGAAAAAGATCATCGCAAATAACAACAAGACGCTTATAACTGCCTAATGATTTTGCAAGAGGTTCATAAAAGGTTTTGCTGAACCACTCCTGTTGAGCTTTACTCTGCTGTCGACCTGGATTGGATGATGCAAGTTCGCGTCTGAGAGCCTCTATTTTTGAAGCCGGGGTATTCAACGAATCAAAACATGCTCCGCCTCCTGCTATCTGCAACTGCCTCTTGCCAATAAGCATAACACCGCATAAACTGTCGGAAATGAGAGGTTTTATTATGGCCTGATCCTCCTTCAGTGCGGTCTGAACGGTGCTAAGCGTTACAGGAATCATCTGGATTGCTTCCGCTGCAACCGGGTTAATGACCCTTACCTCAGGGACAAGCTCAATGAGACGGCCTCTTTTAATATTTAGCGATTGATCAGCAAGCCGGTTTTTTTCATATCCTTCTGCTCGGATAATAATATCGGCTTTCCGCTGAAGCAGCGCCGAAGCCTCGTGCAGTAATTTTGAGATTTCTGCTTCAAGAGCTTCATGACCTTTTCCAAGTCTGAAGCTTTTTCTATATATCTGCAATGAACGCTGCAGGTCGAGATTACCGACTTGTTCTTCTACATCAAAAAGCTCGAATATTCTTGATTTCTCAAGCAGCAATCCTGTGAGACGGCGTGATGATATTTTTTCAAGTTGAAGCTGTTCGTTTGCAGGATAGGGTGGTGCATAATATCTATTGACAGAAAAACCCTGCTGCAAAGCTGCAATCCGCTCATCATTGCTGAGTGACTTGCTGCCCGCAAGCATAAAAAGTGATGATGCCTGGGCATACTGCAAATTTTTAAGACGAAAATATTCTGCAGCCTCCCTGAAAGGTTCCGACTTCCGCACAATAATCGAATTGGATTCCAGGCGGAGTATCTGTAACAGCAAAGGGTTTCTAGACTCTTCAGCAAGAATGAGTGCCTTGAACAGAAAAAAGCTGGCATTTCTGCGATGTTTTTCAAGAAGCTGAAGACTTTGTGATGCAGCTCTCAGTGCTTGAATTCTTTCTACCAAGGATCCTTTCATCGCAAGAACCCTTCCTGACTCGGCCGCTATTTTTCTAGCAATAACGTCCGCTTTTTCAATGCCAAGCCGGGGCTGTGCAACCTTACATTGCAGCTGGCCTGCATATCCTGTAATCCGTGTGACCGGGTCACTGTCAAAACCTGATAAACGACGATAAATTTCAGCAGCTTTCTGGTAATCGCCACTTTGCCTGTACAATGATGCCAGTTCAAACCTTTCAGCCAGAGTTGGCCTTACAATATGCTTAAGGGCTTCTGCAGCTTCGCCAAAGCTTCCCAATTCCCTAAGCCAGACTGCCTTGTCGGTATAGAGGGAGTGCCGGAGAGAATCCGTAAGGAGAGCGACCGGAAATTTTTCAAGACGTGCTGAAGATTTAAGTGCGGCATAATACTCCCCTGTCAAACCCTCAAAAACCCTTTTTTCGTTCAATGCCTTAACAAACCTGGGAGATGCCGTATTCAGTGTATCCAGAGCAAGTGCCTTGTTGTAGCAAATGATCGCCTTTATGTAATCACCGTGACTGCTGTAGGATGATGCCTGACTGTAGAGCGAATCGAGTGACTCGTCAGACTTCTTGTACGTACTGCAGCCTGAATAAATCAGAAACAGACTGAGAAGCACCATTCCTGACGGAACCCGTCGGAAATGAATATTCATAAAGCGGAGCCTCCAGCTCCCTGATGGGGGTTGAATTTATAGTGTATTCTACCTATAATTACGCCGCAAATCAACAAGTATTTTAATATTTCACAGATCTGATACGCACCTTTTAAACACAACATTACATAAGACTTATACAATACCTGAAGACCAGAAAATGTTCATGCGTATTTTTCCAATCGTACCGCAATAAGTATGGAAACGCCCCATAGGTTTTAAGCAAATTTTAGTCGAATTTTTCGACTCCCTTAAGAATCTCAAGATTACATTGTGAAACGTGTTAATCACGATTATTTTCCGAGCCAATGAATGTAAATCGATTAGGGAATTCTGATGCCAGAGCATGACTAATAAAAATCTATCTATCCTGAAAGCTAACGTTCAATGGAAAAGCTTTCCTGTAATGAGTTTGCGGAACCGAATTGCATTCTACTATACAGTTGCTACTGCATTTTTAATTGCGGTCGTATTTACTATAACCTACATTATCGTGGAAAACGTTGTTTATAGACAATTTGATGAAAAAATCAACCAAGAGGTCTCGCAAATTCTTTTTAAAGCAAACATTCAAACTAAAGACTTTAAAGGGTTCGCAAGCATAAAGGATGAGCAGGTTGATACGTTTGACAGCGAAGAAGAGTCAAAAAATAATGATAAAATAAAAGTAGACACTGAATTTATTCAGCTGGTAAACCGTACAGGACAAGTGGTAAAAAAATCATCAACCCTATCATGGTGCGCACTTGCCTTTAATCCCAATCAATCGGGCACGGCATACTTTAACAATATTTTTATGGATTCAGTGGTACGCCAGGCACAAATACCTCTTGTCAATCGGAACGGCATCACTGAAGGATACCTTATTGTAGCTGTTCCCCTCAAAAATGCCATTATTGTTCTGCACGACCTGCAGAACGTTTTTCTTTATTCATTTCCTGCAATAATCGTTACGCTTTTTGTCTTTACCCGTATTATTGCCGGTAAGAGCATCCGCCCTATTGATAAGGTTATTGCCACCGCTGAAAGAATGACCCAGAAAAATCTTCATCAGCGAATCACTCTACCCTATCACCATGACGAATTATATCGGTTGTCCGCAACAATCAATGACCTTCTTGACAGACTGCAGGAAGCATTTCAGCGTGAAAAGCAGTTTACCGCCGACGCTTCTCACGAACTGAAAACCCCTCTAGCTTCTGTAAAAGGAACTCTTGAGGTGTTAATTCGCAAACCCAGAGATCGTGAACACTACGAAGCCAGAATTCAGTTTTGCCTTATGGAATTAAACCGCATGGCGAAATTGATCGACCAGCTCCTGATGCTTGCCCGATATGAAAGCAGTACGATGAAACCGAATATTGAAACCATATTGCTCCTACCCCACATTGAAGAAGTTATTGCAAGGATGAAGGCTTCAGCGAATGAAAAAAATATTTCAATCAGAATGGAGAATGCAGATTCTGCAAGTATTGCGGCTGATCCTGCAATTCTAGAAATGATTTTTGTGAATATTCTGTCAAATGCAATCAAGTATTCTCCTTACGGGTCATTTATAACCATTACAATAGAGCGCAAAGCCAATACGATTGACTGTAGTATTACTGATCAGGGAATCGGTATTCCTGACGAGAAAATAAATGCTGTTTTTGAAAGATTTTATAGAGTTGACACCTCCAGGAACTCAAACACTGGCGGCTTTGGACTAGGTTTGTCTATTGTAAAAAAACTCGCAGATCTTCAGAAAATTACTGTATCGCTGAAAAGTGAAAAAAATATTGGAACAACCGTTATCCTTAAATTTCCCTCTGCATAACCATACCGGCAACTAGATTATGCATATTTCATCAAAAATTGCCTCTATACAACAGAAAAGGCTGCCCTGAACAGGCTGCCTTTTCTGTGTACTTCGAATCTTCGAAGAAAACAGTAACATTGTTTAAAATGCGCTGTAGAGAACAAGAGTTGTAAGATTTTTTCCAGCCTCGCCTGCTGTCTGTGTATCGCCTGAGTAAAAACTGTGATTCAACTGGAACTGGATATTTTTCGTCAACATATACGCTAAACCGAGAGTTACAGCATTGTCCACATCAGTGTCGCTTACACCTGTATTTGCTTTTCTGTAACCCGCAGCAAGAGCGAGCTTATCTGGGACTACTCCAAATAAAGCAGAGATTGTCCAGGCTTTTGCATCGCCATAGGTATTGGCGTTGAACATATTCACCGGGTTTCCGTCGGTTGATTTTGGTGCATTTCCGTAGGTAGTATACAGGCCGACCGGATATGCTCCAATTTTTCCCTGAGCCTGTAAATCCAAGGCCCATGCATCGGCATGAGTGGTTGTTGTTTCAATACTATTGTCAGAGGCTGTGGTCTTGACGTTTGATGTGCCTGTCCATATCTGAAACCCTCCACCAAGATCCCAATCGCCAAGCGTTGGAGTAAGCACCCCTCTAAAGTAACTCAAAAACTTTTTGGATCCGAAATCGCCTTGAGTTGGCACATATGGAGTATAGTTTAAATAACCATACTTGTGATAGACAACCAATGCCACGCCAGTTGCCGGTATAGCTGTTCCCAGATATTGCTGTGCAGAAGTTTCGCCGGCATGTTCCAAGGCACGGGTAAACTCTACGGCACCAGTATTAAGCAACTCGAAACCATAGGCAGGACCCTGTGCAGAGGTCGTGAACGGGATGGCGCTCAGCGTAATGTCATCAATTGCCGTGGTCATCGGCAATTTAAATTCAGCTAAAATCTTGCCATCAGTAACATCCTGAGGCACAAAAGAAAGGCCTATTTCAAATCCAATGTTCTTTGAAAGTCTACCACCAAGAGTAAGAAAAGCCTCGTCAGGAAAAGCCACCTGACCATCGTTCGTGATTACATTCGGTGATGTACCATCAGTTTTCTGATAGCGCAGCTTACTGACAAATGAGGCGTTAAGGGTTGAAGGAAGCGAAAGATTATCGTCTTCAATACGGCTCTGCTTTCCATTTCCTGTTTCGGTATAAGCGTGCAATTTGAAATTGCGTCCAAAAGCATTCAGCAAAGGAAATTGCTGAAAATGGCATACCGCACAGGAATATCCAGTCTGGCGTGCAAAAACAGGGGTTGCTTCTGCCTTTGGAGCGGAACAAAGCAAGGACATAAACAAGCCGGTGCCGACAAAAATACTACGTACTTTTAGCTTCATATTGTTTTTCTTTATTGGTTATGAGAAGTGGCGAACTATCTGCCTGTATGAGTAAAGACTTACAAATACCTATTGGCATGCCCGGTAGTAACGGCATGCTCCACTTTCGATGGGGTGTTTCGCAAAAAATCAGGAAAATATCAACTTACAACAAGTGAAATCAGATAAGCATCAATGTTTTCTATATCAATTTCAGACAGGGTGTTATTACCACCTTTAGCCGGCATACCGTTATAATCTGTTAAAGAATGTTTAACAATTTGATCCCATCCATTATTTAAGCGGGAAATCCATGATTTTGTGTCACCGGGCCTTGGAGCTCCCATCACAGCATTATCATGGCACATGGCACAGCCTGCTGATGAATAGCTTTTTTTGCCTGCAATGAGATTATATTTTTTTTCCAGAACTTCTTTTGTCAGTGTGATATTGTTTGATGCCGGTTGAATTTTTTCTGCGAGTTTGCCTGTCGCTTCTGCCTGTACATTTTGAAGACCACTTAAAAAGACTACTGAGAACACCGCTGTTCTTATAAACTTATACGTCATAGAATACTTGTCCTTAACCTTCGTTATTCTTTAATTATACGGTGATTTACAGTTTTATATAGACGTCTACAACCTGTTGAAACATGTTGAACTGTAATCACAATTCACGCTGCTCCATTGAGCCGTAAATATATAAAAGGGGTAAAGTCGTTTTATGAAGAATGGATTACTATGGCAAATAAAGACTAACAATCAGACATCGATACTGCCTTATATGCAACCCTATATAATATTAAAATATTCTTAATATATCTTTAATATATCCTTATTATCAAGATATGCAATACATTCTTTCTCTGCAATATTGCTGAAGAGGGATAAGTGGCCATACGCAGATATGAATTCGAGAACATCAAACAGGTCACTTTTTTCAGCATTAGTTCTGAAACGAAGTTCATCAATCCTGTCAATTACTTCCCGCAAATTATAGCCGCTCTGGATGCGATTTTTCAACTCGCTGAAGATTTCGCCTATTTTGTACTGGATGGTGGACGAGCTTTCGACAGAGGTCTTAAAGGTTTTGAGGTAGGGAAAAAGCTCCCGGTCGACAAATTCTTTAAGATCGTCACCAGTAGAGGCATTGTTATGGTCTATTTTTCCATCGGTTTTTTTTGGGGCAGCCCAGGATTCCCAACGTTAGTATGGGGCAAGGAGAGGGGTATAGGATTTACCTGAAAGTTTAGCGGCAGTGTCCTTGTCTTTATCGAAGTCGTCGAGGTACTTGAGAAATAGTATCCATGAGGTTTGCTCTATATAATCGAGTTCACTGCCGCAACCAGCGTCTTTGTGAAAAATGTCGTCAATATTTTTAAATGTTTGCTCAAACAACGGTTATGCTCCTGTCTTATGTTTGTTGCGTCAAGGGTGATTACAACTTGAGTAAATATACCTTTACACCTAAAGTACCGCAAATAAAAACGGGATAAAGTGTTACCGATATCAGACAATAACGGTTTATCAATAGTACGATATTGAGGGATAAAATGGGTGCGGCTTACGTTTCAATAATGTTGTGAGTTTATGTATCTTCGCTCGAACTCTTTGCTTCAGTAACGAAAATGCATACAGCCAAATGGAAAGAACACTTACTATTCTGAAACCCGATTGTGTCCGCAAGCAGCTTATCGGTGCAGTCATCGACAAAATCGAACGTGCCGGTTTTCGTGTTGTCGCTATGAAAAAAATCAAGCTCACACAGGAAACTGCCGGAGAGTTTTATGCCGTACATCGTGAGCGCCCGTTTTATGGTGAGCTTGTAGACTTTATGTCTTCAGGCCCCTGTGTTCCGATCATCCTTGAAAAAGAGAATGCCGTTGCTGATTTCCGAGTTCTTATCGGTGCGACTGATCCTGCTCAGGCTGATGAAGGCACTGTGCGCAAGCTCTATGCTGACAGTAAGGGTGAAAACATTGTCCACGGTTCGGACTCTGTTGAGAACGCTGCTATTGAGGCTGGATTTTTCTTTTCAGCTGAAGAGGTTGTAAGAAGCAACTGATTCCCAGTATTAAAAACACAATAAAAAAAGCGACCGAAAGGCCGCTTTTTTTATTGTGCTATATTCTTAAAACAGCTTTCGTTTTGTTGAGGTTCAGGAATCACCCCGACCTACAACTCAGAATGCAATATTACCAAACGTCCTATTCTGCGTTTTCCTTTTTTATTTCCGAGAGAAAAGAGCTGAAAGTTTCGCCGTACATCTCCCACACCGTCATAAACAGAGCCGCTATAATAGGGCCAATAATAAACCCGAATGCCCCGAACAGGCCTATACCTCCAAGTGTTCCAAAAAAAATAAGCAATGCGTGCATCTGTGTATCCCGACCAACCAGAATGGGACGGAGAATATTATCGATCTGGCCGACGATAAGAACACAGAAAAGCAGAACCCCTATTGCTTGAGGATACTGCCCTGCAGCTGCGAGGTAAATAACAGCTGGAATCCAGATAAGTGCAGAGCCAATAATTGGGACAACTGAAACCACTGTCATAATTGCGCCCCAGAATATAGCGCTCTCTATGCCTGCGAAATGCAAGGCAAGACCCGCAAGAGAACCCTGCACAACCCCGATGACCATACTGCCTTTGATGGTAGCCCTTGTCACCGATAAAAACTTGCCAAGCAGCCGGTGCTGGTCGGTTTCGGTGAGGGGAGAATATGAAAGCACTTTTTCAAGAATCTCCTTGCCGTCCCTCAAAAAAAAGAACATGGTATAGAGAAAAATAAAAAGAAGAAACAGATCGTTAACAGCGGAGTAAGTAAACGAAGAAATATTGGCAAAAAGAACTGTGCCTGTCCGATCGGCAAGTTCGACGGCTTTCTGAAGAATATTTTCCCGATACACTTCAAGTTCAGCATAAAACGGCAATGAGCGAAGGTACTCGTTGAATGCCGCAGGTTCATGAAACTGGGCTTGAATCCATGGAACTGCTACGCTGCTGATCTTTATTGCCTGGGAGACCACGACACTGAGCAGAACTGCGAGAGGTATAAACACGATAAGAAACAGTGTAAGCATTGTCATGGCGGCACTGAGGCTTTTACGTCCCCTGAACCAGTGATCGAACCGATGGAAAACCGGCATGGAAAGAGCTGAAAAAATAGCCGCCAGAACAATAACCATGAGGAAATAACGTATCATGGCAAAAAAAATGGCGGAGATGAACAAAACAATCAGGAGAAGGATCACCTGGTTTGCTTTGATGCTGTTCGCGCTGTTCATAATTGGCTTTTAAAGGTTACATTTTTATAGCAAAATATCAGTTTCAAAACCAGTCCTCGTCATTTTCAGCAAGGAGTTGGGTACGTACAAAGGCAACTGCAAATATTCCGGCGGTTTCGGCCCTGAGAATTGTTTTGCCAAGTGAAACCTCACAACATCCCGTTTTTCGAGCTTCCTGAACCTCATTATCTGTAAAACCGCCTTCACCCCCGATAAGAAACAAAGTATTTTTTCCAGCACAATGCACTTCGGGTGCCTTATCTGATATTTCGTAAGGAATCAGCTTGAGATCGTAACCGTTACATGAAATAACCTGTTTGAAAGAAAGCGGCTCACAAAGCTCGGGGAGATAACACCGTTTTGACTGCCGGGCTGCGGAAAGCAGTATTGTTCTCCACCGGGCAAGCCTGTTCTGGACTCTTTCGCTCGAAGGCTGGCTTACTGTGCGTGATGTAATCATGGGAATGATGGCAGACACTCCGAGTTCGGTGGCTTTTTCCAGAAAAAACTCAAACCTCTGGGGAGCCTTAAGCAGGGAAAGTGCAACCGTCACTCTTGTTGTTGGAGGGTTGAGTACTGCATGATCCAGAATTTTCCCTGACAGTGATTTTTTACTGATGTCCAATATACTGACTTCACAGCGTATGCCGTTACCATCGGTAACGAGGATCCTGTCGCCGGTGTTTTTTTTGAGAACCCGAACAAGATGATGAAATTCATCGCCTTCGATAACAAGCCTCTTCGAATCGAGGTTGATATTTTCGGGTGATGTGTAAAAGAGTTCCATACAAGAATAGTTAATCCTTAACAGCTAAAGCTACTGCAGCAAACGATATTTTTTCAACCCCTCCCTGTCGTAACGCCAAAGCTGCTGCCACGAGTGTGGCCCCGGTTGTTATAATATCGTCGACAAGGAGTACATGACATGGCGGAATACCTTGCAAAGCCTGAAATGCGCCTTCGGGATTTTTCTTTCGGTCCAGTGCTGACAGACCAGTTTGTGAAACTGTATACCGTTTTCTTTGAAGAAGGTCGGACTTCACCGGTTTTTGAAGCAGTTTGCCGATGCCTTCAGCTATTTTTTCGGATTGGTTATAGGAACGTTCAATTTTTTTAAGACGGTGCAGTGGAACCGGCACAATACAGTCGATATCCGATATACCTTTGCAGGTTAGTATCCATTCTCCCAATTGTCGTCCAAACATGGTGCCAAGGTTATAGAGACCTTCATACTTCATAGCGTGAAGTGCCAGTTGCAGCCGGCTCTTTTTATGAAACTGGTATCGGCACCATCCTCTTTCGAACACTATTGATGAAGCAGAGTGGTCTGCTATAACCCGGGCAAGAACCTGTTCTGACTCCGAAGGAGTTCTGAAGGGATTGAAATCATCCATACAGGAACTGCAACAATACTCTTCCGGAGGAAGAAGGAGTTTTCTGCATACCACACAGACATCAGGAAAGAGCAGGTGAAGCAGTTGGTCAAACAAGGCTGCCCCTTTTTTGGTTTATCCAAAGCATAAGGCTGCTGCACCGTAAATTCCTGCCTTGTTTCCAAGAAGTGCCGGTACTATTGAAAGTCCGTCATGCATGGAGGGCAGTGTAGATCGCCTGAGCTGATCGAGTGCCGGTACAATAATTAGATTTCCCGCTGCTGAAATGCCCCCTCCAACAACAAATTTTCTGATGTCCATAAGTGTTGCAACGTTCGCCAACCCTATGCCGAGAATTGAACCTACCCTGTTCCAGACCTCAAGAGATACTGGATCACCCTCTTTAGCGGCATGTTCAAGGTGACGGGGGGATAGCTTTGTATAGTCGTTGTCACAGAACTTGCCAACGGTTGAACCGGATGGATTTGCCTGAATCATACGTCGGGCAAGTGCTACAATTGCCTTTTTGCCGATAAGACTTTCGATGGTGCCTTGTATTCCTGCATGGATGGTCGGGCCTTCAAAATCAATAATCATAAATCCTACTTCGCCGGCAGTACCGTTTATGCCGCGAAAAACTTTTCTGTTTAAAATAATTCCGCCTCCGACACCTGTACCAAGGGTGACCATGAGAAAATCACGAAACTCACTGCCTGCACCGTAAACAGCTTCACCAAACGCTGCGGCATTAGCATCGTTATCAATATAAACCGGGATCGACAGGTTTTCCTGCTGTATGAGGCATTGCTGCAATTCGTCGCGTAGTGGCACGATGGACCAGCCCTGAAGGTTGGGGGGATAACTCAATGTTCCTGTTTCGGCATTGACCGCACCTGGAGCTCCGAGCCCTATTCCTGAACATTTTCCTGAATCCATGGTCAGGGAAGCAAAGCGGTGGAGATCACCAATAATTCCGGCCAGCTGAGCTATTATGCCTGCCGGACCGGATGCTGTATCGGTTGGCACTGACCGGTCGTATACAATTCCGCTTTTTTCGCCAACTATGGCAGCTTTGATTGCTGTTCCACCAAGATCGATACCAATTGCCCATCGGGACATGCGTCAGTCTCTTTAAAACTTCATTAATTGAAAGGCCTGATAAATTTGCGGCCATAACAACCTGATACAAAAAAGTCGAGTATCTCAATTATTTCAGGTTCCTGATCTAGTTCAGACTTAATTTTTTCGAGAGCATTGTTGAGCAGTAGACCTGACTGAAACAGTATTCTGTATGCGTTTTTAATGAGAGTTAACTTTTCAGCTGTAAACCCCCGCCTTTTTAACCCTATTGCATTGAGACCCTCGTAGCGAAAAGTTTCGTTGCCTGATGCCATTACAAATGGGGGAACGTCAAGCGTGGCCCTCGATACAGCGCCGACCATTGAAAAACGGCCGACTCTTACAAACTGGTGCACACCGGCAAGACCTCCGATAACAACATAATCACCAACAACACAATGGCCGCCGAATGAAACGGAATTTGCAACAACAACATGATTGCCAATTACACAATCATGGCCGACATGCACATTGGCCATAAAAAGATTGTCAGAACCGATAACAGTTTTGCCACTTGCAATTGTACCTCTGTTGAGAGTGACACATTCCCTTATGACATTTCTATCCCCAAGATACAGGTAGGTTTTCTCGCCCGCATATTTGAGATCCTGGGGCTCATTTGCTATTACTGCACCGGTGTGGATTTTACAGGCACTGCC
>SZXZ01000046.1 GCA_005843835.1 Chlorobium sp. | reverse complement strand
CAACAGCACTTCTTGCGTGCACTCCCCTGTCTCCAAAAATATCATGGAGTAAGGAAGATGCTCCGTTTGCAACCTGATGCTGATTTGAAAAGAAGTTTTCGCTGGATACATAGAGGGTGAGTTTGACAATTTTCTCAATATTGTCCAACGTACCGATTACGGATTTAATTGCTGCAAGTGCGTTTAGAAGGGCAATTTTTGATGCATAAACGGCATCGTCTTTTGTGAGTTCATTGACCTTGCCTTTACCGCCAGGCTCGAATAATTTACCTTCTTTGAGGGGTAGTTGACCGGAGGTAAAAACGAGATTTCCGGAGGATACCGCAGGGGAATAGAGACCAGCTGCTGTTGGTAATTGTGGCAGAATAAAGCCTGCTTTAATGATGTTTTCTTCTATTAAGCCCATTGCAACTGTTCTGTGAAAAGGTTAGAACGAAAGGACAAAAATCTTCCTGAAATATCGTTTGCTGAGTGTTATGAATAATATTATTTATGATGGACAAAAAGTCTAATTTTTTTTACCAATCAGAGCATTTTTTCGACATATAAACTTCCCCCTCTTACCCTCTTGAGGCGCTTTTATGATTGTTTAGATGTTTAGAACAACTCAATAGAATACTACTATCCATGATACCTTGCTCCCCTTTTGTGTGTGTCGTCACTGATGAGGCTTTCTGCCCCGTTACTCTTGCTGCAGAGGCTCTTAAGGGCGGGGCGGCAATGATACAGTTACGCCATAAATCCGCATCAGGAAGAGAGCTGCTCTCCTGGGCAGTTGCAATCAGGCATCTTTGCAATGAATATAAGGCTGTTTTTATTGTTAACGACAGGGTTGATATTGCTATCGGAAGTGATGCGGATGGTGTGCATTTGGGACAGGATGATATTTCAGCTGTTAAGGCTCGAAAACTGATTGGAAACAGCAAGATTCTCGGGATTTCGGCTTCGAGCGTTGCTGAAGCGCTTAAGGCTGAAAAAGAGGGCGCTGACTATATCGGCCTTGGGCATATTTATCCTACCGTTTCGAAGCTGAAAGAGCATGACCCTCTTGGACCGGATACGTTGAGGGCCGTAGCTGCCATGGTGCATGTGCCGGTTGTTGCGATTGGAGGCATTGATGCTGTAAATGCCCCGCTTCTTGTATCGCTCGGGGCTGCAGGGGTTGCTGTGATTTCGGCCGTAAGCAGGGCAAAAGAACCATCGCTGGCTACGCATGAAATCTTGAGCGCCATGACATTGAGAGTGCTATGACAAAAGCCTTTAGAACGGTACTTACTATTGCAGGATCGGACAGCAGCGGTGGTGCCGGCATTCAGGCGGACATCAAAACGTTTGCGGCACTGGAATGCTTCGGATTATCTGTCATAACAGCCCTTACAGCCCAAAATACAACAGGAGTCAATGCTATTTACCCTTTAACGGGAAAATGCATCAGAGAGCAGTTCTGGGGCATTTGTGGGGATATTACTATTGATGCTGTGAAAATCGGTATGCTTGGCAGTGCTGATGCTGTCATAGCTGTATCGGGATTGCTTAGGGAGCTGCAAGGCAAGCCTCCTGTGATTGTTGACACGGTTCTTGCTTCATCAGGCGGAATTGCTCTGGTTCCTTTGAAAGCGATCCCTATCATGAAGGAGGAACTTTTTCCCCTTGCTTCGCTGATAACACCAAACCTGCCTGAAGCGGCCATGCTTGCAGGCTTGAAATTGCCGCCTGCAACACAGGAAGCTATTGAGGAGACTGCGGTCAAACTTCTTGAAACCGGTGCCGCTTCGGTGCTGATTAAAGGGGGGCATGGTGAGGGTGAGGAGTGCTGCGACTGTCTATATATCGATAACCGTTTTGTTTGGTTCAGTTCGAAGAAAATAGTGACGGGTAACACGCATGGGACCGGTTGCACCCTATCTTCGGCTATTGCCGCATTTATGGCTAGAGGTGAAGATACTGAAGGTGCGGTTAAGAGGGCAAAAGAGTATCTTGACGGGGCTCTTCAGGCGGGGGCTCGCTACCGGTTGGGGAGTGGCAGCGGACCACTGCATCACTTTTATCGTTTCTGGCAGTAGGCTACGAAAGGCCTCGTGCAGGACGGCCTATGGAGTAATAGGTAAACCCGAACTGCTCCATAAAATCGGGGCTGTAAATGTTTCGGCCATCAAAAATGACTGGATGGCTGAGATCCCTTTTAATCATCTCGAAATCGGGGCTGCGGAAAACAAGCCACTCGGTCAATACAACAAGAGCGTTGGAGCCTCTGACTGCGTCTTCCTGGTTTGCGGCATAGTGGATGTCGACACTCTCACCGTATATCCGTTTAACTTCGTTCATGGCGACTGGGTCGTAGACTCGAAGTCGAGCACCATGGCTCAAGAGTTCTTCTATTACTCTTCGACTCGGAGCTTCGCGCATGTCGTCGGTGTTCGGCTTGAAGGAAAGTCCCCATATGGCGAAAACCTGTCCCTGAATATCGTCGTTGTAGTGTGTCTTGATTTTTTTGACGAGTGTACTTTTCTGGTCGTTATTCACTGCTTCGACGGCCTGGAGTATCCGTGAATGATAGCCGTGCTGGTGTGCGGTTCGTTCGAGTGCCTGCACGTCTTTGGGAAAGCATGAGCCGCCGTAACCGATTCCCGGATAAATAAATGAAAATCCAATCCTTGAGTCGGAACCTATGCCTTTTCGTACTGCTTCGATATCTGCCCCTACGCGGTCGGCGATGTTGGCAATTTCGTTCATGAAGCTGATTTTTGTAGCAAGCATAGCATTTGCTGCATACTTTGTCAGTTCGGCTGACCGTATGTCCATTGCTATAAAACGATCGGAACTACGGTTGAACGGTGAATAGAGAAAACGAAGCAGTTCTTTGGTTCGGGGATTGTCTACGCCGATGACTATGCGTTCGGGTTTCATGAAATCGTTGACGGCATCTCCTTCTTTGAGAAACTCGGGATTTGATACGACATCAAAATCGATTTCCAACTTTCGTGCTTTAAGAACTGATGTGATTTTTGCCCGGACAAGGTCAGCGGTACCAACAGGAACTGTCGATTTATTGATAACTATCCGGTACTCGTTCATAAATGTTCCAATGCTCTCCGCAACACTGAGAACGTGGCGCAAATCTGCTGAGCCGTCTTCATCGGGAGGTGTTCCGACTGCGATAAGCTGGTAGAGACCGAATGCTACTCCTT
Source organism: Chlorobium sp. (assembly GCA_005843835.1). Taxonomy (GTDB): domain Bacteria; phylum Bacteroidota; class Chlorobiia; order Chlorobiales; family Chlorobiaceae; genus Chlorobium. The sequence continues at coordinate 21,230 of SZXZ01000046.1, read as the reverse complement.
CCTGCATGTCAGAAGTAAACCTCAGACGACCGGCCTTGATGTTTTCTGCTACAATTTCTTCGAGTCCCGGTTCATGGATGGGAATAAGGCCTTCGTTGAGATTTTGAATTTTTTGACGGTCAATGTCTACGCAAAGAACATCGTTACCGACTTCGGCAAAGCATGCGCCTGTAACCAGTCCAACATAACCTGTTCCAAAAATGGTTATTTTCATGAAAACGAGGTGAGGGTTAGTGTGTTCTGCTGCATGATTATTCTATGACTATTACCAGACACCTTGATTTCTGCCAGAAGGCGTTTTCGTTGCGGATAAGAAGAACCGAAGAGGTTTTGCCGCCTACAAGCTCATAAGAACCTACGGAATGAGGTGTTATGATTTTGAGGTTTGAAAGTGGTTTGTCAAAGAATAAATCCCTTGTTTCGGTAATATCAAGCTTCTTAAAGAGGTTGACATTGAAGTCGGAGGCCAGCCGGTACTCGCTGCCAAAAAACTTTTCGAGCGGGTTGATGCGGACGAGAACCCCTTTTGATACGAGCTCATTGAACGTGCCTGAAATATAGTAGGCTGTATAGAGCTGAACTTCCTGATCCTGAATAAATTTGTCAAGCACATCTACAGTTGTCATCAGTGTTGAAATCTGCTTGTTCAGATTTTTCAGCTGGCCTTTGAGGGCTTGTACTTCGGTATCTTTTGTACCGACGGCAACTTTCATTTCTGAAACAAGCCGGTCCAGGGATTCGGCACGATAGGAAGATGCCTTGTTTTCTTCTTCAAGCTTTTTGATCAGGTTTTTGCTTGATGCAAGAGTGGAATCAATAAATCGGATACTATTGGTGATATCGCGTCCGATCTGCTTGACATTTGTGGAATCGTGACCTTCAATTCCTGAAGAAAGCCGTTCAACCACAGCCTCTTTCTGCTGAATTCTTCCGAGGTTCTTTTGCACCTGGGCAAGAATAGCCATCATTGTTTCAAGATGTTCCTTCCGGGGATCCTGCTTTTGCTTTTCCTGGGTACATGAGGTGAGTACCAGAAGAAATGCTAAGAATACAATCCCGGCAACCCTGAGTCGACTATCCCTTAGAGCCACTGAATCCATTGTTCTACCCCTTCTTTTGTGCCATACCACCTGGTATGCGGTGTTGGAAGATGTTCTGCATCTGCAATAGTAACATTTTCGGCACCCTCTAGAAAACAGCTTTTTGCTGGCACAATTCCGTCGCCGCCAAGATTGCCTTCGTCGAGAACGCTTTTATAGAACTTATAACACATTTTTTCGACAAAACTTCCCTGAGAATTGCCATGATACTTATCGCTGACTACAGAAACAACAGGGTAGTGAGAAAAAAAATCAGATGATAAATATTTGAAAATAAAATCGGTCTTTATTTTTGCGTAATGCTCGTGTGTATGAAAAGGGGTGCCAAGTGTAACCAGCTTTCCAATTCCGGATCCGGTTTGATAAACATCGCCCTGAAATGGTTTTTGAAGGAGATATACCATGGCGACGGTGCCTCCCCCGCTGTGGGCGACAAGGGTAACCGGCTCACCGGGATATTTTTTGTTCATATCCCTGACAGATTTGTCGAGGGCTTTCATAACCCGATTGGTGGAATACTCCGGTGATGGCGGAAAGCCTACCCAGTCAACAAGGGATACCGGAGCAATAGTGATTTTTGCTCTTGGGATATACTCTGCAAGCGCATCTTTCATTATGTCGTACAGTGAATCCCAAAAAAGCACGCCGGGTATTATAACAACCGGGTTTTGAGGTACAGCCTTCATAATAGATTCAGTGGTTGAAATAATTTATTTCACGACCATTTTTTCAGCAGTTCAACAAGAAGGCTCACACCGAAACCTGTTCCTCCATTGACCTTGTTGCTGCCTCCTTTTGGCTGAAAGGATGGGCCGGCAATGTCGATATGTGCCCAGTTTTTATGACCGTCAATGAATTTTTCCAGAAATTTGGCGGCTGTTATAGAACCGGCCCCGCGTCCGCCTGTATTGTTTACATCAGCAACGTCTGACTTTATCTGCTCGTCGTAGAGGTCCCATAGCGGCATTCTCCATACTTTATCGCCTGACTGCTGGCCTGCCTGATAAATTTCATCAGCAAGTTTGTCGTTGTTGCTGAAAAGACCGGCAACGGCGTAGCCTAATGCAACAATACAAGCTCCTGTGAGAGTTGCAAGGTCAATAATGACATCGGGATTGTATTTCTCCGTAGCGTAGGTCAGGGCGTCGGCAAGAATAAGACGACCCTCGGCATCGGTATTGCCGACCTCGACAGTAATGCCTGAATAGGTGGTTATAACGTCGCCTGGTGTCTGTGCTGTTCCGCTCGGCATGTTGTCGGTAGCTGGAATGAGACCTATAACGTGAAGGGGAAGTCCAAGTCGAGCGACAGCCTCTACTGCTCCTATGACACTGGCGGCACCTGACATATCGGACTTCATTTCACCCATATTTTCGGAAGGCTTGATTGAAATACCGCCGGAATCGAAGGTAACGCCTTTACCGACAAGGGCCACAACAGCTTTATGTTTGCCTTTTGGATTGTAATCAAGCACGGTAAACGTTGGCGGCTGAACGCTGCCTTTGTTCACTGCAAGCAGGCCACCCATGCCCAGTGACTCTATTTCTTTTTTATTAAAGACTTTGACATCGTAACCGTGTTTTTTGCCCGATTCGACTGCCGTTTTTGAAATATCTTCGGCCTGCAGGTAATTTGCCGGAAGGTTGACAAGATCTCTAACCATCTTCTGGCATGAGGCTACAATTTTTCCTTCGGCAACTCCTTTTTCAGTATCCTCAAGAGCATCGGCGTCAACTTTAATAAGGAGCTCTGTTATGTCTTTTGGCTTTTTTGGTGATTTCTTTTTATCGAGCTTGCCGCTTTTCAGCTGATCAAACCTGTAGTTGCCTGCAAAACAGCCAATAACAAGAGAGGCTGCAAGCCCAGAGACTGTTTGTTCTGTTGATGCTGCAAGTTGGGCTATTGAGGAGCAGTCTATGGCAATTTTTTCAATTTTGAGATCTACTGCTTTCGTGGCAAATGCAACGGATGCCTTGCGCCAATCTTCTATGGTTTTTCCTTCGCCTAGACCAAGCAAAGCGACTCTTGCAGCGACATACCTCGTGGAGGAACCGTATAAAACAATAATTTCGCCTGCATCTGCCTTGAAATCTTTCAATACCTTGGTATCCAGCTCTAAGGATTCAAGGGTTTTTTCCGCTTCGTTTTTCAATGCACCACTGGTAAATGGGAGAACAAGAAGTTCGGTGGCTATCTGGTCAAGGTCATTTTTTATTACTGATATTTTCATAGGGGTACCGGCGAAGGTTGTTATGAAAGACTTTTTTCACTGTAATTTTTCAGAAACTCTCTCACATCATCCAAAAGTACTTTCTGGGCTCTGTCGGAGGAAAACTGGAAAAGACATCCGGCTGCATTCATATGGCCGCCTCCTCCGTATTTTTTGGCTAACTGGTTTACATAAATATCGCCCCGTGACCTGAAACTTGCTTTGGTCCTGCCGTCCTGCATTTCTACCATAAGAACGGCTATCCGTACGGATGGAACACTTAAAAGATAGCGGATAATAAGATCGGTATCAAATAATTTACTTCCTGTAGCTTTGAGCATGTCCTGCGATATGAAAAGCCATGATATATCACCGTCGTCAAGAATGGTAATGGCGCTGAGTGCTGCTCCAAGGAGCTTCAAAGCCGGAGCTGTCAATGAGTTGTATATTCTGTCGTATATTTCAGAAGGGTCGGCTCCCTTGCTTACAAGGTCGCCTGCAAGCTTATAGACGTATGGTGTTGTTTTTGGAAATCTGAAGGAGCCGGTATCAGTCATGACGGATACATAAAGTGCTTCGGCAACTTCCGGGGTGAACAACTCACGGGATAATCGCTCCTGAAGCGCGTACACCAACCCGTAAACAAGCTCGCCGGTTGATGAGGCAAAGCTTTCGCACACCATGACATCTGCAAAATCTTCGGGTTCGAGATGATGGTCTATACAGAGAATCTTAAGTGCTCCCAGCTCTTTTGAAAAGCCTACATGGGGCCATAGTTTACCCATCCTGTCTCGAAGATTAGCGTCAAGCAGAATAACGACGTCACAGAGTGAGAGTTCCTGTATAGCTTCCTCACTCTTGTTATCAAACAGAGTTATTGGATATAACTTTTTAAGAAACAAATAATTCGGAGGAACTTCCGTGGGATTGACTATCCTGACCTGCTTGCCGAGAGCCTGAAGAACCGTTGCAAGGGCTACTTCGCTTCCCAGGCCGTCACCATCGGAATTTTCGTGTGTGGTAATAACAAAATGCTGTCCCTGAAGCAACTCATCTATGATCGGAGACCATTCACTTGTGTCAAGCATCCGACCATACTCTTGTACTATCATTAGTTTGAGGTAACTTTAACAAAAAATAAAGCCTAATCTATACTTTTTTTGCCGCTACAGAAAGGGGAAATTGTCCTGTTTGTATAGATGTTGAAAACGGTATGGCAATTTACGGCTTTTATAGTGTTGAGGAAGTTTTTATATAATGGACAGGCAAAAGAGCATATATTTCAAGTTGTTTTTTCAATCGACCCGCACTTAAGGCAATTTTACCTACGTACGTTATCAATAAGCATGTTTTTTCATAAAATTATTTCTATTCGATGACCGATCAGCTCCCCAATATATTAGATCTGACTTTTAAAGAACTTCAACAGGCACTGGTGTCGATGGGGGAACCCTCTTTCAGGGCCACCCAGATACACCAGTGGCTGTTCAGCCACCATGCGTCCAGATTTGAGGATATGACGATTCTTAGTCTTTCGTTACGCAAAAAGCTTTCGGAGACTTTTTCAATTTTGCCATTGCAGCTTGTTGAGCGTCAGGAATGTTTTGAAGAGGATTGCGACACTCCTACTGAAAAATTTCTTTTGAAGCTTGCTGACGGTGAAATGGTGGAAAGTGTTCTCATTGCTTCGGGCGAGAGATTAACGGCTTGTGTTTCGTCACAGGTCGGGTGCCCGCTTCAATGCCCGTTTTGTGCTACAGGTGCAATGGGGTTTCGTCGCAATCTGAGTGCGGGGGAAATTACCGGGCAGGTTTATCTTCTTGATGCAATCGGTTCTTCCGAGCAACCCGGCAGGAAAATCACGAATATTGTCTTTATGGGAATGGGTGAGCCTCTTTTGAACTTTGACAATGTTATTGAGGCAATTGATACCCTGAGTGTGAAAAATTATCATTTCTGTCTTTCGCAGAAAAGAATAACTATTTCGACTGTTGGGGTGATTCCTGAAATACAACGCCTCGGAAGGTCAGGCATGAAAACCAAACTTGCTGTGTCGCTGCATGCTGCAAATCAGGAGAAGCGTGAATCGCTTATGCCTATTGCGGCAAGACTTTACCCGCTGAATGAGCTTGGGAAATCGCTTGCTGAATATACCGGCCTGACCGGAATGCCGGTTACTATCGTGTATATGCTGTTGCGGGGAATCAATGATTCTCTGGATGATGCTAAAATGCTTGCCCGGTTTGCAAAGACGTTTTTGTGCAAAATTAATTTGATTGATTACAATTCAATCATTAATATTAAATTCAAGCCTGTTTTAAGCACAACCAGAGACATGTTCCAGCAATATCTTGTTAACTCAGGATTACATGTCACGGTCAGAAAAAGCTACGGAACAGCCATTAATGCGGCTTGCGGCCAACTGGCTACGAACAGCTCACTGAACCGCAATAATCTCTAACCGTCCTAAACTATTATGGATTTGTTTGATCTGATTCCTTTCAAAAGCGAGTTTACCAAAGCTTATTACGGCGTAACAAGCAATGCGACCCACACCTCTGAACAGCCTATATTTCATGAATTGAAAGTACGGCGTTATGACAGGTCGGAAGCTGAGATTTCCGAGTTTATTCTTACTAAAATTGATCACTGGGTTGGGTGGAATCTTAGAAACGAGAAAAAAGCTGTTGGAGGAATGACCTCTATTCGTGCTGAGGTGAGTTCTTTTATTCTTTTCGGCATGAAAATCAATATTTCTTTTGGTTTGCTTGAGGAAACTGATATTAATGGCCGACTGATCACTTCGGTCAATGCTAAGGCTGAGACTCAGATAGAATCGAGAGGAGATCTTGGTGAAAGCCGCAGAGCTATCAGAATGATGCTTGGTGCTGTTGACTTTGAGTTCAGGAACACCATTATCAAGGAAGAGGACTATCAGTATCGGTCGCTGGATACAAAAGGTGCTGCTGCCGCTTTTCAGCAGGTATTTAACGAAGCTCAGCTTCAGACCACTAAACAAACTGAAGGTACACCGAAAGCCAAGACTATTGAATTCAAAAAAAGACCTGCTGTTCAGACTATCCAGCTTAAACCTTCTATAAAAAGTGACGATGCACCGCTTGCTTCTGCATCTGTTTTAGATGCTGACGAACATAACGAATTATCGGCTACTCCCCCTGATTCGGCAATACCCGCAATAGCGGTTGAACAGGCAAAACCTGCAAGACCGAAAATTATGATTGTCACATCCAAAAAAACCATATAACATCAGTTAGATGAGAATTATTTTACTGGGAGCACCAGGTGCTGGAAAAGGAACGCAGTCAAACTTTATTTCAAAATCACTCGGTATCCCTCAGATATCGACAGGTGACATGTTGCGCGCTGCTGTAAAAGCCGGAACTCCGCTGGGGATTTCAGCAAAAAAAATTATGGATTCAGGTCAGCTTGTGTCAGATGAGATTATTATCGGATTGGTCAAAGAACGTCTCACAGAACCTGATTGCGCTAATGGATGCCTTTTTGATGGATTTCCGCGCACGCTTAATCAGGCTGAAGCTTTGGGTAAAGATGGAATCCGGATTGACCATGTCGTTGAAATTAATGTTGAGGATGAAGAAATTATTGAACGGATGAGTGGACGTCGTGTACATCCTGGTTCGGGCAGAACGTATCATGTGCGGTTCAATCCACCAAAAACTCCGGATATTGATGATGTAACGGGTGAAGATCTTATACAAAGGGATGACGATCAGGAGGATACTGTTCGCAAAAGGCTTGAGATTTATCATGAACAAACCGCCCCTCTGATCAACTTCTATATGAACTTATCGAAGCAAAGCGCTGACAAGGCTCCGCACTATTATAGAATCGAAGGTAAAGGACACGTTGAGGAAATCCGCGACAGGATTCTTGAATCTCTCTTATCCTGAATCATGCAACTGAAAAGTTGTTCACTTTAAAAAGTCAGTGTTTTACCACTGGCTTTTTTTTGTAATACCATGCATGCACTTATAGTAGCGGAAAAATTTTTCAGGGGCGAACCTTTTCATGTTCTGGTTCCTGAAACTCTGGCAGATGAGATCCTGCCGGGATGCATGATACTGGTTTCCTCAAATCAAGGGAATGGGTCTGTTTCGATCGGTTATATTATCGGTATCAATACAGAAAACGCTGAAGAACTTCCAGATATAGAAATACTGGATGTGCTCTATGACGGACGCGCTGTTCTTAACAGCTCTCTGCTTCGTCTTACGGAGTGGATGGCTGATTATTACCTCACAAGGAGAATTGATGCACTGACGGCAGCTCTGCCTGCGGCTGTAAGGACTACTGTTCATGATGTGGTTGAAATAACAGGGTTTACCCTGAATCCTGAAAGCCCTAAAATAATCAACACAAAACTTCGTCGCGCCATTATGCAGATGGTGGGCAGGGAAAAAAACCTGACTGTTCAGCAGCTTCAACGTCGTCTTGGGAAAAAACAACTGTACCGGGCTCTCTCGGAGCTTGAGCGGGGCGGTTTTCTTTGCATTACAAAAAAGTTTTCTGCTACTACAACTAAACAGAAAGCCGGGTATCGGCTGAGTACCTCGATGCCTGAACATGTTCTGGAAAGTCTTAAGGGATCTCCAAAACAGAGAGAAGCCTACATGATCCTCGGAACACTTGATGCAAATACTGCTGTATCCGGAGAATCTATCGGCTGCTCAAGGGAAACGCTTAACGCTCTGGTGAAAAAAGGAATTGCCGAAAAGATTCTGACGGATATAACAAGCAACTTTTCAACCGGTTTTTCAGAAAAGCCTCAATCATTAAAAACTCCGACTGATTTACAGGTAAAGGCGCTTCAGCAACTTAAGGGTGCTTTTGAAAAGCAGCAATACAAAACCTTTCTTCTGCATGGTGTAACCGGAAGCGGAAAAACCCTGATCTATATTGAGTTACTTAAAACTGTGCTCGCTGCCGGGAAAACAGCTATAGTTCTGGTACCTGAAATTGCTTTGACTCCGCAGACCGCCGGTCGGTTCCGGGAGCATTTTCATGATGATATCACCATTATGCATAGTGCCATGAGCAATCAGGAAAAATATGATGCGTGGCATAGTCTCAGGCTTGGAAAAACAAAAATTGCCCTTGGTGCCCGCTCGACCATTTTTGCCCCTCTCGAAAACCTGGGAGTGGTTATAGTGGACGAAGAACATGACGGGGCATACAAACAAGACCGCAATCCGAGGTATAATGCGAGGGATACTGCGGTCATGAGGGCTATGTACAGCGGAGCGATATGCGTGCTGGGATCGGCCACTCCTTCTTTTGAGTCTTACAACAATGCCCTTAACGGGAAGTATGCCCTTCTGAATCTGCCTGAACGCGTTGATGGTGCAACGATGCCCGTTATACGACTTATCTGGATGAAAGATAATCCGAAAGCCTCGGCGTCAATTTCTGAACTGCTTTATCGACAGATCGCTCTCCGCCTTGAAAAAAACGAGCAGGTTATTCTGCTTCAAAACAGGCGGGGGTTTGCCGGAAGCATTTTTTGTCTTACATGCGGTCATATTCCTGTCTGCCATTTCTGCAATATTCCGCTGGTTTACCATGCATCAAAAAAACATCTCTGCTGCCATTACTGCGGTCATACTGAAGCTTATACCGCTGCATGCAACAGCTGTTCATCGACAGATCTGTTTTATAAAAGCAGCGGTACGGAACGCATTGAAGAGGAGTTGCAGATACTCTTTCCTGAAGAAAAGATTCTTCGGATGGACGTCGATACTACAACTGCAAAAGGATCGCACGGACGTATTCTGAGAGAGTTTCACGAAAGAAAAGCAAGGATTCTTCTTGGGACACAAATGGTGGCAAAAGGGCTTGATTTTCCGGATGTAACCCTGGTTGGTGTTCTTATGGCGGATATAGGGCTTAATATACCTGACTTCAGGGCTTCGGAGCGCACGTTTTCGCTGCTTACCCAGGTGGCCGGACGATCTGGACGATCGACAATTCCCGGAGAGGTTTATTTTCAGGTTTACAACAGGGAGAGCGATGTTTTCAGTGCGCTGTTACAGGAGAAAGAGAGCTATCAAAAGTTTTTTCTGGAAGAAACAAAGATCAGAAAGGAACTTCTTTACCCCCCTGCTTCAAGGCTTATAAAATTTGAATGTACTTCGGAAGATGAACAACAGACTGAAGCAGCGGCACTGTACTGTAAGGAAACGCTTGAACGTCAGCTCCCGCATGATAGGGCATATGTTCTTGGTCCGGCACCGGCAGGCATTGCAAAAATCAGGGGAAGGTACCGATACCATGTACTGGTTAAACTATTTGAAGGTAAACTCTCCCCTCTTTTTGTGAGACAGATGGCTAACGACATAACCGGCAGATTTCGCTCCTGCGGCCTTGCCTTCAGCATTGATGTTGACCCGCTGAACCTTATGTAACTATTTATTACAATACCGGATGAACATCCATTACGGCGTAAGGTGCAAATAACTCCAGAGAGTTATGAGGTGTTATGATATGCTTGTAAAACAAAGATACTACAGGCTCTATCTCTATCGCCTATGGGGGCTGTATGGGGGTGGGCTTCAGTGAACTACTGCTCGTCGTCCTTTTTTAACAAAGCGTTGAAAACAAACAAGAGTGCTTCCAGAACTGTATCGCCAGTATCAATCCGGTGCATATAGAGACCTTTCACTTCTGGCCACGCCTTGGGGAGATAAGACATGCCTTTTGATTCAGTGAGATCTGTGAGTGCGATACTATCTGTCTCTTGTGTATCATAATTATACAATTCAATTGGAGAATCGGTCACCAATGCCCTAAATGCATATATTAACGCACCTCCAACTGTATCACCTGAGTCAATCCGGCTCTTGTAGAGCTCTTTTACCTCCGGCCATGTATCAGGCAGATAACACATCCCTTGAGACTCCGTAAGTACAGAAAGATCAATACTTTCGGTATTGCGTGTATCAAAATTGTACATGTTCATAATCGTCTCATTTGAAGTTTCACTTGCCATTCACTTCATATTCATCAAATAACATGCCAAACCCTTTGAATAGTCGTATACACCTTCTTCTGGATGACGATATTGGCTGGATGGAAGGTCTTGAGCGATCAAACTCTTTCAAATCCTTTTAAATATGAATATATTCGAGGGCTCGGAACCCCATGATTGTACTGATTTAGAATACCCGTCATTACAGATGTATAACATTGCTAAAGAGAGTAAATTGCAGATGAAACAGCATCCTTTCCGGACTGCCGGAGTTGTTCTTTTTCTTGCCGGACGATATCTTTTTGCTGCGTTTTTTTTATATGGATTCTGGCACAAGCTGGTTAAAGGATGGCTATGGAGCGACCTTATGCAGGGGTTTTTTATAAAACGTCTTGCGGAACTGCCTGCCGGTTCCTTTCAGGCAAATTATCTTGAGCACTTTGCCATACCGCTAGCTTTTCCGATTGCGTGGATTGTTACTATAGGTGAACTCCTTATTGCCTGCTCGCTTTTTATGGGGTTTGCTGTGCGGGTTAATGCCGCGCTGGCTTTGTTTCTAGTGCTTAATTTTGCAGCGGGGGGATATTATAATCTTTCTCTTCCGCCATTTATGATTTTTTCTGTGATGATGATGATGTTGCCTTCAAGCCACTGGCTGGGGCTGGATAAACGAATGCATAACAAATACCCTGACTCAATCTGGTTCAAATAACACATAATGCTTACCCCTAAAAAATACCGAAGTTGCAGCTATCGATGGATTTATGTTGGTATCCTTTCTCTCAGCACTTTGATCCCCGTCATTTTTACTGAAGCTGCAAAACCGAAACGAACTGTATCACCAGTTGAGACAGCTGATGAAGCCTTGTGGCAAATGAACTATCCAAAAGCTGATTCCATATACAGTTCTGAGCTTCGCAATAACCCATGCAATACTCAGCTCTACTGGAAACTCGCGCGTCTGCAGATAAGCCTGGGTGAATCCATTCCGCCAGGAAACTCTGAAGCACGGATGCACCATTACAGGAAAGCGGCAGAATATGCCCGATCCTGCATTTCTCTTGACAGTACCAATGCAAAAGGGCACACATGGCTTGCAGCGTCGCTCGGCATGATGGCTGATAAAATCGGGATGAAGGAAAAATTGAAACGGGCAAACGAAATAAAACGTGAACTTGATATCGCGCTTCGGTTAAACCCGAATGATGAAACAGCGCTTTCGATGCTTGGTTCGTATTATCGCGAAGCCTCGCATATTGGATGGTTTAAAAGGATGGTTGGCAATGCTTTTATCGGTGAGGTACCAAAAGGCAATTATTCGCTGGCTGAAAAGTCGTTTCGAAAAGCTATGAGCATTGATTCAAGAGTTATAAGGAACTACCATGAGCTGGCATTAATCTGCATTGAGAACGGCAACAAGGAGGAAGCGATTAAACTGATGACCGCAGCACTTGACAAGCCTATTCTGATTGAAAGCGATAAAAGACGTCTTGAGGAGATGCGCGGACTTCTGAAACAACTGTCTACGACTAAAGAATAAGAGCAGTTGACTGGCTGCAGACCAATAAAGCGGCTGTAGCGAAACGTTCAGGATAGAAGACCTATAAGAGCTCTAACGCCGAGATGGTAGCTGTTTGCGCCGAACCCGCTGATAACTCCGACACAGACTGCGGAAATAACCGATTTCTGGCGAAATTCCTCGCGAGCATAGATGTTGGAGAGGTGAACCTCTATAACCGGTACAGTTACACCGCTGATGGCATCGCGCAAAGCTATAGAATAATGTGTCAGCGCTCCTGCATTGAGCAGAACGCCTCTATAGCCACCCTTATCCTCAATATGAAAAAGTTTTTCAAGTAAAGCGCCTTCTTCTTCGGTTTGAAAAAACTCAAAATTGAGTTCCGGAAAACTTTTTACCAGCCCAAGATTAATATCTTCGAGGGTCTGGTGGCCGTAAATTTCCGGTTCGCGTTTTCCAAGCCTTGACAGGTTCGGGCCATTGAGGACAAGAATCGACATTACACTTTGTTAGAATGTCATGACCAAACAAGGCAGAAAAAACCGGGTTTGGTCATGGGGTTTTATTAGAAATACTTAAAGGATATACTGGCTGAGATCTCTGTCGGCCACTACATGGTTCAGTTTTTCCTTTACCATTGTTTCATCAATCTCGACATGTTCATCCGAGAAATTTTCAGGGATATTAAACATCAACTCTTCAAGGAGGTTCGTCATGATGGTGTGCAACCTTCTTGCTCCGATATTTTCAACGCTTTCGTTAACACGGGCAGCTATTCTGGCAATTTCGCGTATAGCTCCATCGCTGAATGTAAGGTCAACGCCTTCGGTGCGGAGAAGTGCTGAATACTGCTTGATAAGAGCGTTATCCGGCTGGGTGAGAATAAGATAAAAGTCTTCTTCAGTGAGGCTTTTCAGTTCGACCCTGATTGGAAAACGGCCTTGCAGTTCAGGAATCAAATCAGAAGGTTTTGCGACATGAAATGCACCGGATGCAATAAACAATACATGATCGGTCTTGACCATGCCATGCTTGGTAGCCACATTGGATCCCTCGACAATAGGAAGCAGATCGCGCTGAACGCCTTCGCGGCTGACATCCGGCCCTTTACCGCCTGCTCCGGATGATGGTGCTGCTATTTTATCGATTTCGTCTATGAAGACAATGCCTGACTGTTCGACCTTGTTGATTGCTTCCTTGACAACACTGTCCATATCGATAAGCTTCTGCACTTCTTCCTGCTCGAGAAGCTTCCGGGCTTCGGCAATTGATACTCTTCTTTTTTTGCGTTTGCGAGGCAAACCGCTCATAAGGTCCTGCATGATGCCGCCAATCTCTTCCATTTGACCAAGTGGTCCAAAAATCTGCATCATGCCGCCTGGATTATCGCCTGTAGTATCCATTTCGATCTGACGATCCTCGAGTTTTCCGTTGCGAAGCCGTTCGAGCATTTTTTTGCGGCTGCGACGATTGACCTCAAGCGATTTATCGTGCTCGTCAGCTGATTTAGATTCGGTTGTCTCATCGTCGGCAAGCATCTCATTTTCCTGATTGCTGCGCGAAGATGCAAGAGGAGGAAGCAGGATGTCCAGCAGACGCTCTTCGACCAGCAATGAGGCTTTTTCGCGTACATCCTCGGATCGTTCGCTTCGAACCATGGCGACTGACTGATCGACCAGATCACGTATCATTGATTCAACATCTCTGCCGACGTATCCGACTTCAGTAAATTTTGAGGCTTCGACCTTGACAAATGGAGCTTTTGCCAGTTTGGCAAGCCTGCGGGCAATTTCGGTTTTTCCAACGCCTGTAGGGCCGATCATGATAATATTGTTCGGCATAATCTCATCGCGAAGGTCGTCGCTGACGTGCTGTCGGCGAAGCCTGTTTCGTAATGCTATAGCGACAGATTTTTTCGCATCTTTCTGGCCAATAATATATTTGTCAAGCAACGAGACAATCTGGTTGGGTGTGAGATTGCTTGCAGCTATTGAACTGTTTAAACCGCTGGTGGCTTCGGGCAAGGCAAAAACAATACCCTCGCTTTGTGTAGTCATTTCCATTCGATACGTTAAGAATTACATAAAATATACTTAAACCCAGATTATTCTTCAAATTAAGAAGAAAAGGGCGGGTTCAGACTTCTTCGACAACGATATGGTCGTTGGTGTAAATACAGATATCGGATGCTATTTTCAAGCTTTCGTATACGATATCCTTTGCTCCAAGAGCTGAATGTTTCATGAGGGAACGTGCAGCTGCAAGAGCAAACATGCTACCGCTGCCGATGGCTACAATACCATCCTCCGGCTCTATTACATCGCCTGTACCGGAAATAATAAGAGCCTTGTCTTTGCTGACAATGGCAAGCATCGCCTCAAGACGCCGGAGGTATTTGTCTGTCCGCCAGTCTCTGGCAAGTTCAACTGCTGCACGGTCGAGCTTTCCGTTGAAAGCCTCAAGTTTTTCTTCGAAGCGGTCGAGAAGGGTTACTGCATCGGCTGTTGCCCCGGCAAACCCCGCGACAAGCCGTCCCTGATATAATCTTCTTATTTTTCGGGTCGATTGTTTGAGTATGGTGTTGCCAAGGGTCATCTGGCCATCACTTCCGAGCGCTGCCTTGCCATCCCTTATAACACCGATAACGGTGGTTGAACGGATCAGTGGCTTTTGATTATTCTTCATTCAATTAAAATATTTTTTTTCTTAATCTTGCAACTGGAATTTGCATTTGTTCACGGTATTTTGCAACCGTTCTTCGAGCTATATGCACTCCCCTTTTTATCAACATATCTGTCATTGTTTCGTCACTCAGAGGTGTGTCAGTATCTTCGTCCTTAACCATTTCGGTGATATACTGGCGGATGATTTTACTCGACAAATCGTCCCCTTCCTCTGTAGAAAGCCCGCCACTGAAAAAATACTTGAGCTCAAATACTCCAAAAGAGGTCTGTACATATTTTCCATTAACAGCCCTGCTGATTGTCGATATATCGAGACCGGTTTCGGCAGCTATTGTTTTCATCCCAAGTGGCACAAGGCGTTCGGGTCCAAAAATGAAAAAGCCATACTGAAGTTTCATCAATGATTCAATCACCTTTAACAGGGTCTGGCGTCTTGTTGCAATTGCGCTGGTAAACTCTTTGGCGCGCTGGAGATTTTGGCGTATAAACTGCTTTTCGTCTTTTGGTCCTTTTCTGTTTTTCAACCGATCCTGATAAGCATCACTGACTTTTACTGAAAGCGCGCTCCTGTCGTTCAGCACTGCAACAAGCCCGCCATTTTCGTAGTTTACGATAAAATCGGGGGTGATGTAATGCCCTCCTTCATCCTGAAATATGCCGGGATGAGGGTCAAGACTTGTAATAATTGCTATAGCCGACTCGATGAGGTCTTTGGGCGACAAAAGTTTTTTTATCAGCAAACCGTAACGCCTGTGCATAAAATCGTCAAAATGATCACGGAGAATCGTGGTGGCTACTTTATATAATTTTGGGTCGTAGTGTTTTTCACCTGCTTCAAGCTGAACAAGAAGCCTTTCGCGCAGGTTCCTGACAGCGACACCCGGGGGGTCGAGAAACCAGATTTTGCGTAAAACCGCTGTCAACTCTTTTTTGTTGACGTCAATACCATCGAGTTCAAGACTGTCAATAATAACACTGTGATCTTCGGTGAAATAGCCATCCTCATCAAGGTTTCCGAGAATCTCGACAGCTATGAGTACTTCACGTTTTCCGATGCCTTCCTGAAGTGCGAATTGTTTAAGAAGAATTTCATGAAAACTGTCGTGCTGAACGGCCTGAAAAAACCTCTCTTTCGGGCCGCTTTCGTAGGTAAAATTCAGACGACCTTCAGCAGATTCGCCTGGGAGTGGTGCATCATGACGATCCTTGAGAGAACTTTTACTGAATCGCTCAACTGAATCGAACATATCGTCGCCTGCTTCCTGATCATTATGATCGGGGGCATCACCAGCGGTGTCTTTTCGTTCTTCAACAAGTTCCAGCAATGGATTTTCCTGCAGCTCTTCATAAATCCGCTGTTCGAGATTCAACATCGGAAGCTGAAGAAGTTGACTGCTTAAAATCTGCTGGGCAGAAAGAAGTAGTTTTTGTTTCTGTTGAAGCCTGATTTCGGACATTACTTCATGGGAGTAGAATCGACAAATGCTTTCAAGCTCGTGACCCACTCGGAGCCATACAATGCAACAAGAGCCTGATGAACATAATCAATTAGTTTTACCTTTTGTTCTCCGCCTGACTTTCGGGCAGAGCGGCACATAGCATGCTGTTCATAGACAAGATAATCCAAACCAAACTTTTTTCTTACCCTTATCGGAAACAATCGACAGGACAGAGGCTTGTCGTACCTGTACACACCTTCAGAAAATGCGATTTCCATAGCGCAAAAAGTTATTCCGTCGCGAATGCAGGCAAATACACACTCCCTGTTATCAATAGTCCGGGTATACTGTATACCCTGATACACCTCTACGCCACCGTGCCTTCGGAGATATTTTACACTTTTTTCAGGAAGCATTTTCAACAGCTCTTCGGGGAGATGGTCGAGTTGACTGGCTTCAAGCTTGGATAATGGAGCACCGAGTTCACCCTCAACGCAGCATGTTCCCCTGCATTCGTGAAGATCGCAGGAAAAACATGCCTGAAAAATATCCTTTTCAACAAGAACATTACCTACTGAAACCAGAGACATAACCAACTTATCTTGTATTTAAAAAAAACAGTATCATGTGATTATCCATAAAACAATACATGAACTTCGGAAACGTTGCCGTTGTATAGTGTTATCATTTTTATGATTTGTCCGGTTCGATGAATTTTTTATAGCTCCTTTGTACTGCTATATTGAGGAACTATCAATATGATTCAGAGAGGAACATACACAACAAAGCCCTATAACTATGCTCATTATCGACGGAAAAAAGGTCTCTCTTGACCTGAAAAATGAACTGAAAGCAAGCGTTGAGTCCTTTAAAACTATTACTGGCAACGTACCGGGACTTACGGTCATCATTGTCGGTCAGGACCCGGCCTCGCAGGTTTATGTACGTAATAAAGCCAAGACATGCAAAGAGATCGGCATGATTTCGACTGTAATTGAAATGCCTGCTGATACAACCGAAAAGGTTTTGCTTGATACCATTCATGACCTGAACAATGATCCGGCTGTTCATGGCATTCTTGTTCAGCAGCCATTACCGAAACAAATTGATGAATTTGCCGTCACTCTTGCTATTGACCCATCGAAGGATGTTGACGGTTTTCATCCTGAAAACCTCGGGCGTCTGGTCATGGGGCATCTGGATAAATGTTTTGTCAGTTGCACCCCTTACGGTATCCTTGAGCTGCTGGGACGCTACAATATTGAAACGAAAGGCAAGCACTGTGTTGTTGTAGGTCGCAGCAATATTGTTGGAAAACCCATGGCTAACCTGATGCTTCAGAAACTTGAGGCCACAAACTGTACTGTCACTATCTGCCATTCTGCCACTGAAAATATTCCTTTTTATACCAGCCAGGCTGATATCCTTATTGCTGCAATAGGCAAAGCGGGATTTATTACTGCTGATATGGTTAAGCCGGGTGCTGTAGTGATTGATGTGGGGATTAACCGCATTGAAGACCCTGCAACAAAAAGCGGTTACCGTCTAGTCGGCGATGTGGATTTTGAAGGAGTTTCGGCCGTTGCTTCAGCCATGACTCCTGTTCCGGGCGGAGTTGGACCAATGACCATTGCAATGCTTTTGAAAAACACGTTGCAGTCGTTCCAGCGCATCAACCGGCTCTAAGAGAGATAATGGCCAAATCTGCTACAAGGTATGTCTGTTCGAACTGCGGCGCGGTTTCCCTGAAATACCAGGGGAAATGTTTTGAATGTCAAAGCTGGGGGACGCTTCAGGAAACGCGTGTGGAACCTGAGCTTAAAAGCAGGTTACCGGGCGTTTCACAAGGAGTAACGGTAGTTCAGAACCTCCATGACGCTGTTCCATCAGAGTTTCAGCGCATCATGACAGGAATCGGGGAACTTGACCGGGTACTGGGAGGAGGGCTTATGCAGGCTTCTGCTGTTATGATTGGTGGAGAACCGGGCATCGGTAAATCCACCCTGATGCTGCAGCTTGCGCCTCGTCTGGCGCCCGCGAAGGTGCTTTATATTTCGGGGGAAGAGTCGCCTAACCAGATACGCGAACGCGCCCGAAGGCTTTCGATCAAGGCTGATAATCTCTGGCTGATACCTGAAGTGAACCTTGAGCGCATTCTCGAAGTTATTGAGCTTGAAAAACCTGCTCTGGTGATTATCGATTCCATTCAAACCATCCATTCAGCTGAATATCAGAGTTCTGCAGGCACTATTACCCAGATCAGGGAGTGTGCCGCTATGCTTATACGTGCAGCAAAGCAGCAGAACGTTATTTTGATGATTATCGGCCACATTACCAAAGAGGGTGCCCTTGCTGGCCCAAAAGCTCTTGAACATATGGTCGATACGGTATTACAGTTTGAGGGAGAAGGTTACCAGCGGTATCGGATTATCCGGTCTGTGAAAAACCGGTTCGGATCCACCAATGAGATCGGTGTGTTCCGCATGGATGAAACCGGTCTGGAAGAGGTCAGCAATCCTTCTGAGTTTTTTATTTCGGGACGCAGGACAGATGTGCCGGGAAACTCTATTCTTGCAGCTATTGAGGGGACAAGAGCACTGCTGGTTGAAGTTCAGGCGCTTGTATCGAAAACTAACTATTCAATGCCGCAGCGAATCAGTACCGGTTTCGATTTGAAGCGCATGTCGATTATTCTTGCTGTGCTTGAAAACCGGCTCCGGATGGAGACATGGGGTCAGGATGTATTTGTGAAAATTGCCGGTGGTCTGAAGCTTGCTGAACCGGCTGCAGACCTGGCTATTGCGGCTGCAATTGCTTCGGGACTTATGAATCGTCCGGTTGATCCCGCTACAGTATGCTGTGGTGAAATCGGCCTGGCGGGCGAGTTGCGTGCCATCAGTGACAGCGAGCGACGAATTCGGGAGGCTCAACATCTCGGGTTCAAACGCATCGTGCTTCCTGAAGCAAATACCAGGGAACTGAAGCCCTCACTCCGGAAACTCCCGATTACGATTGCCGGATGTTCAACACTTCGCGACGCACTTGAGGAGCTCAATATCTGACCGTGAGAGTCACGTTTATGCCGTTCGGAGGGTCCCGGAGATTCTCTACATCATTTTGCGGAAGCGGGAAGCGTGATAACAACAGTCGTGCCTGCCATAGGAGTGCTTTTAATCCGGATATCACCGTTCATCTCTTTTATTATACCATAACTTATTGAAAGACCGAGTCCGGTTCCTTTGCCTGACTCTTTGGTGGTATAGAAGGGATGCATGATGTTTTCAATATTTTTTTCTCCAATCCCAATACCCGTGTCTTCCACGGTTATCGTAACCAGATCATTATCATAAAATGATTTGACAAGGATTTTCATTTCAAAAGGAAATTCTCTGACCTGTTTTTTCTCTTCAAGGGCATCGATGGAATTTTTGATGAGATTAAGGATAACCTGTTCGAATTTGTAGATGTTTCCGGTTACAGGAAATCTATGCTGCTCAGGTTTAAAAGAAAGGATGATACCGTGGCTTTTGCATTGCTCGGTCACCATCATAAAAGCGTTGCGGATACTTACGTTAATGTTTATTACCGATGATATATAGTTTTTATCGGCACTGGAAAAAGAGCGAATGTTATCGATGATGGTCTGGACTCTCAGAATATTTTCAAATATTTTTTCTGATTTTACCTTGATTTCCTTTTCGCCGCTCCAACTGTTTTTTGTGGCATCCATAAGGAGTTTTTCAACAATAAGGCCAATATTGTTGATTGGCTGGTAGATCTCATGGGCAATGCCTGAAGCCATCTCTCCCAGACTGCTGAGGCGCTTGGCATGAAAAAGTTCGCTTTCGATGATCTTTCTCTGCGAGATATCACGGATGATCATCATATAAGAGGACGGAATGCCGTCATGATCCAGAATCAACGCTGCACTTATTTCGGCCGCATAGACCGTGTTGTTCATCTTTTTCAGAAGGAGCTCTCGATTCTGGGTAAGACCTTTATGGAGCGTCTCCTTTAATATTTCTTGAATTTTCGTCAAGTTATCCTTGTAGACAATCCTTGAAAATGGTATCCCGATAACTTCAGACCTGCTGGTAGCGCCGAAAGTGTCAAGACCGACATCCGACACGCTTTTGATAATACCTTCCAGGTCTGTCGTTATGATACTGTCTGGAGAAGCGGCTATAAGCGTATGATATTGCTGGTCTAACTGCTTTTCGCTTTTCTTCAGAGCTTTTTCAGCGTGAACTCGAAGGGTGATATCGTGAATGATGGCATAGAGTAGTTCCTTACCATCGAAATTGATTGATTTACTGAAAACCTCAACGCTTCGCCGAGATTCATCGGCTCTTTTATGGATAAAGGTAAACCTGTTCTGCTCGGAATTGCGGGACTTTTCCAAATTGACCTGCACTTCGTTGGGTGTAATATTGGTGATTTCCTGGATGCGCATCCCTTTTAACACGTCAATTGACCACCCATAAAATTCTGCAGCCGCACGGTTTGCATCCACTATTCTGCCAGTTTCCGGGTCTAGAAGAATCATCACTGCAGAGTGGTTTTCGAACATCAGCCTGAATCGCTCTTCGCTTTTTCTCAGAGCCTCCACAGTCTTCAATCGGTCGGTAATGTCTGTAATTATAGAATAATAGAGAACCCGCCCGTTGGCCTCAATGGTATTGGACAAGACCTCGACAGGACAGGTTGAACCATCCGACTTTCTGTGGGTAAAATGAAACCTGTATTGCCGGGCATCTCTGTATTTTACTAGATTGCTTTCAACAATATCTTGAGGAAGAGCATTAATATCCTGAATATTCATCCGCTTGAGCTCATCAATCGACCACCCGTAAAATGCTGCGGCTGATTGATTGGCGTCTGTAATATTCCCTGTATAGGCATCTATCACCAGCATAACTGAGGAATGACCTTTAAACAGACCCTTGAATTGAGCTTCGCTTTGTTTCAGGGCCTCTTCAGTATCCTTGCGCCGGGTAATGTCGTCAAATATTGCAATACTTTCCCCTTTCCAAGGACTATAAACAGTAATATCATACCATTTTTCAAGGAGTTGCAGATATACTTCAAACTGATCAGATATACCTGATTCAACTACTTTTCTATGTTTTTCGATAAATTCCGGATTTGACTTGTCTATTCCGGGGAACACTTCCCTCAGTTTAAGACCAATCACGTTTTTCAGACCTGTCAGTCTTTCATAGCCTTCGTTTACCTCAATATGTATAAAATCAACCGAACCGTCCTCTTCGTAG
>SZXZ01000115.1 GCA_005843835.1 Chlorobium sp. | reverse complement strand
ACAGCAAACCTTTGTGGGGCCAATTTTATAGGAGCGGATTTAACGAATGCGGACTTAACGGACGCCGACTTGAGCATATTGAATTTTCGTGGCGCAAAATTAGGGGCAGCAAATCTTAGCAAAGCAAACCTTTGTGGAACCAATTTTACGGACGCTATCTTGACTGGCGCGGATTTAAGAAAAACGAATTTGAATGAAGCGCATCTTTTCAACGTCAAATTACAAGGTGCTTTACTTAGATAATGCAGATAATGCCAAACTCTATCTTTTTGTTCTTGGTAATGAGAGGAAATGATTGAAGCAGTGAATTTGTTTGTTTAGGCAATTTTTATTGTTTAGAAAACTGTTGCTGAACTGAAATTGGAGCCTACCTTATTTACTTAATACTTAGATTTGGAAATTCTCATCAAATTGAGCTAAAATTCTGCTTGTATTAATCCAGTATAGGCATTGGTTACCGAGTACCCCGGCCTCCCACCCTTAAATCAGGCTGGAAAGCAACATTTTAAAAGAGACAAATATTTCCACACGTAAAAAACTATTCTTCCAGTTTCTTAGCTTACCTTAATGTTCAAGAACATTCCCTATAGAAGTATAGAGGGTTAAAAAAATGAAATATTGAAAAATTGTAAAGTTGAGGCCTTTTTAAGACCTTGGGTATTCCCTATAGTGTTATAAAACAAAGAGATATTTGGTGTTTTTCATAAAATGCTAACAAAATTACAGATTCTTTCGGGAGCGGCTCGTTACGATGCTTCTTGCGCATCAAGCGGAAGCAAACGTGAAGGGCCTTCCACAGGAACTGGTAATACCTCGAGCAGTGGAATCTGTCACTCATGGTCAGATGATGGCCGCTGTATTTCACTTTTAAAAATCCTGCTTTCAAACGACTGTATATACGATTGCGCTTACTGCGTAAACCGTTCGACTAACCCTGTTGAACGAGCCTCTTTTACAGCCCGTGAAGTTGTTGATCTTACCCTTGAGTTTTATCGTCGGAACTATATAGAAGGACTCTTTTTAAGCTCGGCAGTCATGAAGAGTCCCGACCATACGATGGAATGCATGGTAAGGGTTGCTGAAACCCTCCGTACCGAAGAGCAGTTCGGCGGTTATATACACATGAAAATCATTCCTGGCTGCAACAGTGAACTTGTGCGAAAAGCCGGTCTGTATGCCGACCGCATAAGCGTAAACATTGAGCTGCCTTCCCAGGCTTCGTTGCAGCGGCTTGCACCCCAAAAGCTGAAAAGTGCCATACTCGAGCCTATGGCGCTTATCGGGCGTGAAATATCGAGCAGTCTCGTTGAGCGCAAAGCAAGTCGAAAAGCTCCCCGGTTTGCACCGGCAGGCCAGAGCACGCAGATGATTATAGGAGCAAGTCCTGAAACCGATTTTCAGATACTCTCTCTTTCGCAGGGGCTCTATAAAAAAATGAATCTCAAGCGGGTATACTACTCTGCCTATGTTCCCGTTACTGACGATAGCCGGCTTCCTGTGCTTTCGGCACCGCCTCTCTTGCGCGAACACAGGCTTTACCAGGCAGATTGGCTTTTAAGGTTTTATGGTTTTACAGCCGATGAGATTCTTTCGGACGATGCCCCCCATCTTGATGAAACGTTTGATCCAAAGACTGCATGGGCACTGCGCCATCCGGAGTTTTTTCCTGTAGAAGTCAATCGTGCGGACTACGCAACACTTCTGCGAGTACCGGGTATTGGAGTTCTATCGGCAAAACGCATAGTTTCAGCCCGTCGCTTTTCGCTAATTACACCTGACGGCTTGAAAAAAATCGGAGTGGTTATAAAACGGGCAAAATATTTTATTACCTGTTCCGGGAAATCATTTGAAAAACCGGATCAGCAACCGGCACTTATTCGTCAGCGACTGTTGCTTTCGGAACGTACTGACGCATCGGTTTCCACAATCTCCCATCAGCTGGTTTTACCCGGTCTTTACACATAATAATGAATTGCTACCTCTACGACGGAACTGCCGATGGCCTGTTATCGGCAATTGCCTGGATTCTCGAAGAAGAGCCTGACCCTGAAAAGGTTAAGCTTTCTGAACGTAAGGATACCCTTTTCGAAGAGGGATTTACAATTTCAACTGATGCAACTCAGGCAGAATCCCTTTTTTTTCGATTGAAGCAGCAAGCTCCCGATGCAGCTCATACTCTATACTCATTCATGCTTGCTGAAAAAGAAGGGTTGGAAACAAGTCTTCTGCATTACGTCTTTTTAGCATTCAAGCATGGCGACAAGGTCAATGGATATATCACCCACTCAGCTGTGCGCGATATTGTACATATTGCAAAAAAAACAGGCAGGGAGCTCCACCGTATGAAAGGGCTTTTGAGGTTTGAAAAACTTCAGGATGGCGCCTACCTTGCGAAAATGGAACCTGACTATAATATTATCCATCCCCTTGCTTTCCATTTCAGCCGCAGACTGAGAGCGCAGCATTGGTTTCTGTACGACGTCAAACGCCGCACTGCTGCACGATGGAATAACGGTTCCCTTCAGTTTGGCGGCATCGAACAATTTACCACACCTGCTCTTTCGGAAGACGAAAAAAAAGTACAGGCTTTATGGCTGGCCTTCTTTAAAACCATTGCCATTCCGGATCGTAAAAACCCGCGTCTGCAGAAATCCAATATGCCCATGAAATACTGGAAATATCTTGTGGAAAAGCAAGAAGAATAAACAGATGGAGAAGAACATGACCATACTTGCGATAGATCAGGGAACCACAGGAACAACCTCTGTACTTTATAACAAGGCGGGTCAGGTTATTGCAAAAGCTTACCGGGAAGTTTCTCAGATGTACCCTCAGGAAGGCTGGGTAGAGCATGACCCGGAAGAAATCTGGCAGACGGTTATCCAGACTGTTAAAGAGCTTAAGAGATCTCATCCTTATCCTGTTAGAGCCATCGGCATTACGAACCAGCGGGAAACCACCATTGTATGGGACAAGCGTACTGGAAAACCTATCTATAATGCGATTGTCTGGCAATGCAGGCGAACGAGCGAACTCTGTAGCCGATATGAGCAGCACAGAGAGAGTATTACCGCCAAGACTGGCCTTACGCTTGATGCCTACTTCAGTGCCACAAAACTTCGCTGGATACTCGACCATTGTTCAGGCATCGAACCTGAAAACCTTCTTTTTGGAACTGTTGATACCTGGCTGATCTGGAAACTGACAGAGGGCAGAGTTCATGCTACGGATTTTACCAACGCATCCAGGACGCTTCTTTTCAATATTATTGAGAAGAAGTGGGATCAGGAACTGCTCGATATTTTTGCTGTTCCGCGAGCGATGCTGCCTGAGATCAAAAATTCAATGGATAATTTCGGCAACGCAACAGCACTTGAAGAGCTTTACAATGTTCCTATTGCCGCAGTTGCTGGTGATCAGCAGGCAGCTCTTTTTGGGCAATGCTGTTATGAACCATCTTCAATCAAGAACACCTACGGTACCGGTTGTTTTATGGTCATGAATACAGGCGATACCTTGATCAGGTCGCGTAACGGTCTTCTGACAACACTCGCCATTAATTCATCGGGTCTGCCATGTTACGCTCTTGAGGGGTCTGTCTTTATAGGAGCTGCAGTAATTCAATGGTTGAGGGACGAACTCAAGCTGATACAGCATGCCAGTGAGTCCGAGGCGATGGCAAGGGAAGTAACGAGCAACGCCGGAGTTTATATTGTGCCGGCTTTTGTGGGGCTTGGAGCCCCCTATTGGCAAATGGATGCGCGCGGCGTTATTACCGGCCTCACCAGAGGCACGAACAGAAACCATATTGTCAGGGCCGCCCTTGAATCAATAGCGTTTCAGACTGTCGATATTTTTAGAGCCATGGAGGCCGACACAGGGATTTTTCCTAATGCCCTCATGGTTGATGGCGGGGCAGTGGATAACTCATTTCTTATGCAGTTTCAGGCCGACATCCTGGATATACCTCTTTTAAAACCGGAAAATATCGAATCGACATCACTCGGAATAGCCTGTCTGGCCGGGTTGCAGATTGGCGTATGGCAATCAACTGGGGAGCTGAAGCTCTTGCATACAGGAGATACCTTTTACACTCCATCCATGGATCCGCAAACGAGGCGGAAGCTTCTGTCAGGATGGCAGAAAGCACTGCGTCAGACTATGACTCCTTAGCTGAGATTAACCAACAATCATAAATAAAAAAAATTGCGCGGCATGACAAATTCCATCGATTCTCCACTTGACAGCGGCAAAGCCGTAACTTGTCCGCAATGCGGAAAACTTTTTACCTGCAGCCTTTCACCGGCATGCTGGTGCGCAACCAGGGTAGTTCCTGCTGAAGTAAAAGAACATCTTGCAGAACGTTATAAAACCTGTGTCTGCAGTACCTGTCTCGACGAGCTGATTGCAAAAGCCGGTTCAGGTGAAAGTGCATGAAAGCTTGTTACTGGCCGAAAGGGTAACAACTCCGGCTGATTTCAGTTGAAATACAGCTGCTGAACCTTTACATTAGGTCAACTTGTGAATGCAGTAACTCCAAAACCGTCTCATGCAAAAAGAAACCATTACTATTCTCGGATGCGGCTGGCTAGGACTGCCACTTGCAAAAGCTCTTATACATGAAGGCTATGCTGTCAAGGGATCCACTACAACAGAGGACCATCTTGAAACCCTGCGCGATGCCGGCCTCGAACCTTTTCTGATAAACCTTGATCCTGAGGTGACCGGTGAGGACATAACCGATTTTCTGCACAGTGATATTCTTATTATCAATATCCCGCCGGAACGGCGTGACGATATAGTTGAGTACCATATCGAGCAGTTTTCATCACTTATCGATGCACTCGGTCAATCGCCGGTTCGCTCTGTACTGTTTGTCAGTTCAACATCTGTCTATCCTTCCCTCAACCGCGAAGTGACCGAAGAAGATGCTGTTGACCCCGAAACTTTATCAGGTCAGGCACTGCTGCTGGTCGAGGACATGCTGATGCAGGAGAGCGGGTTTCAGACTACAGTGCTGCGCTTT
The DNA here is from genome assembly GCA_005843835.1 of Chlorobium sp. Lineage (GTDB taxonomy): Bacteria > Bacteroidota > Chlorobiia > Chlorobiales > Chlorobiaceae > Chlorobium. The sequence continues at coordinate 1,398 of SZXZ01000115.1, read as the reverse complement.
GGCGGCCTTATCGGTTATGACCGTGTTCCCGCAAAGTACCTTAAGGGCATGAAAGAGATAGTCAATCCCGATCAGCCGATGAACTTTATTCACCGTGATGACTGTGTACAGATAATCTCCGATATTATCCGTTTGCAGCAGTGGGGTGAAGTGTTCAATGCCTGCAGTCCCATCCATCCCTTACGACAGGACTATTACAGCAAAGCTGCTGAGCTTGCAGGAATACCATTGCCTCCCTTTGCTCCATCTGCAGAATCTTCTGCTTATAAAATTGTGAACAGCGACAAGCTGACCAGTGCACTTCACTATCAGTTTTTACATGCCGATCCGGCATCTCCAGAGGGGTAGCCTGGTTAACCGGCGGCAAGAGAGAAAACTGCTTTTCTCTTTTGCTGCCGTCTCATTACAGAATGAATTCAAGATCGTATCCTTGATGCTCAGATTCTGCAACAAAAAGCTTGAGATTACGGATAAAGGATAAAAATTTTAGAGGGTCAATTTCCCTGTAATACGCAACCCTAACCGGCTCATCCTGCCATCCAAGCATGATTTTTTCATTTTTATCAGGATTTATTAGTGCAGCAGCCTCATCAAGAATGCTGTTCATCGACAGAAGAGTGCTGTTATGCAGAAACGCCTCATCCCAGCTGTCGAGTCCGTTGCTGCTTTCTGAAAGAAATGGCAGCTTATTTAACGCCTCAGCGACGCCATAATAAAAAAATGCCGCATAGTCGTGGGCATCTATTGCAATTGTATTATATGATGTGTAGGTAATATCCTCAAGTTTTACCCTGTTTATTTGTCCTGTTCTATAAATCGACAATTCTCGATGTTCTGGATTGTTGTCGTTAATCAAGATTTGATGAACATTCATGGCTGTTACCCTGATACGGAGAACCTTTAAGCGATGTAAAGAGTTTTCTGTTTTTATGTAATTGTTTTTATAGTAGCTATCTTTAACAAATATGTAATACTTAGAGTTTTTTTTACTGAGTGCATAGAACTGAATGAGGCACTTGCAGATATTCACAACAATTATACGAATACATAACAGAATGGACGGAAATTTTTCAAATAGAGTACAGGATGTCATCCGACTGAGTCGCGAGGAAGCACTTCGACTGGGTCACGACTATATTGGCACTGAGCACCTTCTTCTCGGCCTTATCAAAGAAGGTGAAGGCATAGGGGTAAAAATCCTGAAGAATCTTAAAATAGATTTATTCAGCCTTAAACAGAAAATTGAGGAAAGTACCCACCCGAAGGTTCCTGCCACACTTATGGGGAATGTTCCTCTGACCAAGCAGGCCGAGAAAGTACTTAAAATTACTTATCTCGAAGCAAAAATCTGCAAGTCGAATGTTATTGGCACTGAGCATCTTTTGCTTTCGATTATGA
>SZXZ01000036.1 GCA_005843835.1 Chlorobium sp. | reverse complement strand
GAAGGGATGAAAGTGCTTCTTCGCCTGCACTGATAATGACATCGTCAATTTCCTTTTTGGCGTCTTCGAAAGCTTTTTCGATGGCCACTGGATGGATGATTCCGTCTACAAGCAGTTTCTGCAGGGTTAGCTTGGCGAGTTCGCGGCGCAGTGGGTCAAAGCACGAAAGTATAACAACCTCCGGGGTGTCGTCGACAATAATATCGACTCCGGTGGCGTTTTCGAAGGCTTTGATGTTGCGTCCTTCACGTCCGATAATACGACCTTTGAGTTCATCGCTCTGGATATGAACAACGGAGAGTGCGTTTTCGGTAGCCTGCTCAAAGGAAATCCGCTGTATTGCCGTCAAGAGTGTTTTTTCGGCAAGGCGGTTGGCTTTCTGCTCGGCTTCTTCGTGGATTTGATGGATGGTTTCGGTGGCTTCTTCGCGTGCTTTTGCTACCATGTTGTTGATGAGCATTTCTCTTGCTTCCTCTGCCTGCAGGTTGCTGATGCTTTCGAGGCGCTGATTCTGCTCTAGAATAGTCCGCTCAAGCTCTTCGGCACGTCCCTTGACAAGTTCGGTTGTCTGCTCAATTTCTTTACGCTGGTCCTGAATTTTACGTTCGACGTCCCTGATGTCCTGACTCTGCTTTTTTAACTGAGCTTCTTTTTGCTGGGTCTGCTTTTGGAGCTGGTTGTACTTGTTGTTTTTGATAACAACTTCCTGGTCAAACTCTCTGCGTTTCTTTTTCCACTCCTGGTTTACTTCGCTGACTTTTAATTCTTTGTATTCGTTGGCTTCTTTTTGAGCTTCCTGCACAATTTGTACTGCACGTTCTTCGGCTTCAAGCACTTTGGTCGTTCCTATCCGTTCAAGAAAAAAACGTCCGATAAAAAAACCTACACCAAAAAAAACTACTGCAGCTAAAACAATTAAAACCAGGTTTATCGCGATACCCAATAAACTACCCATTAAACTACCTCCATTTTCATGCCTCTTATCGTAAAAATAAAATGCACCGTTTTAAACAAAAAAAAACCGCACCATGCTTCGAGGTGTGTAAGATTTAAGAACCCGTTGTACACGGTGGGTACCTCCTTCAGATTTTTTGCTTCCAATGGGACAATGTTTCCATTGTTCTTGAATACTGAACGTTAAACGTCAGACATTCAATAAGGCCTGCAATCAAAAAGAAGAGTTTGGCTCCCTATTCTTTAGTGTTAGTTCTTTTACTTACAAAACGCCTCTATCAGCTGGTGCGGATATTTCTTTCTTAATTCAATGTAAAATGTTTTTACAGATTTTCCCCTATAAAAACATTGAGTCTGGCAATGTTCTGTTTCAGCGATGCCATTTCTTCTTCGAGTTCGATTTTTCTTTCTGCAAACGATATTGCTGCAAGAACCGCCAGCTTCGTGGACTCGAATGTCGGAGCTTTTTCTGCGTAAAGCCGCATTGCTCCGTCAACGTCCCGAGCTGCTTTTTCGGTCAGTTCTCGTCTCTCTACTCTTAAAGGATAGCTGTCGCCGTAAACATTTACATCAATTTTTTCCATCTCATTACTTACAAGGTCTGATTGTTTCTGAGTTCCATTTCTATTTTCTGCAAAATCATGACCAGCTTATGCTTCACCTGCATTTGTTCTGCATAGGTGAACACTGCTCCGGAACTGCTGTTTGTTTCCATAACAGCGGTACCGACACTACCGGGCAGCTTACAGGATCTTAAAATATTCTGCAGACTTGATAGTTCAGATCGCAACACATCATTCTCTTTCCGGCATTCTATCAACCGGGCAATGAGGATCTCTATATTTTCCTCAAGTAGTTTTACATCAACCTTGATGTTCTGCCCATCGAAATCTTGCATAGAACAAAGAGTATCAGACTTGTCGAATTACCGCACCAAGCTTACTCGCGGCATTACTGCCGACTTTCGAAAGAATATCGCTGATTCTTTCGTCCTGCAACGTACCTGTATAATCAGCAATTTCCAGTGAGAGTGCAACACTTCGTTCACCCCCATCTTTGCTGGTGCGTTCGAAAAGATCAAACACACTCACGTCTCTGATTAATGAGTCACTTGAACGTACGAGTTCTACAAGTGACTGAACGGTAACATGTTGCGGCAGAATAAGCGATAAATCCCTCTGGACTACAGGAAATCTGGACGGTGGCACATAGGTGACTTCAGGACTGAAGCAGCGTTCCAGAACTGCCGCATCTATTTCAGCAATATAAACGTCCTGATTAATATCGAAGCTCCCTAAAAGCCCGGTATCGACCTGCTGAACCACTCCCACTCTCTCGGAGCGGGTCTTTCCTTTTTCTGTCAGTTGCACGTCAATACTGACAGCTTTTTCATTATAAATATTCACCGCTGATTTATCAAGCAAATTCAGCTTCTCTAGCAGCATCTCAACGGCGCCCATAACATCATAAAAATCAGCCTTTTCCGGTGGAAGGTTCCATATTCTGGGGAATCGGCTGCCGGTCATTGCTATTACAAGGTATTCCTGCTCCTTATAGCCATCGAGAATCGACTCCGACACTCGCTCACCTTCGGGGATGGTCTGAAATCCTCTTGCAACTTCAAAAAATTTTAAGTCTTTGTTACCATGCCTGATATTATGGCTGATAACTTTTAGAAACCCTGGTATCAGCCCTGGTCTAAGGACTTCAAGACCTTCGCTGATTGGATTAAGAACTCCAACAAGCCGGTCGCTGAAAAGCCCTGCTTCTTCTTTTTTAATCAGCGGGTTGGTAAGTATTTCCCGGAAATTTAATCCGACCATTATGGAGCGGAGAAAGTCGGGGAAAAACTCAGGGTATTTGCGCGATTCAGGATAGGTTGTGGCCATCTGGCGTGATGGCTGAATATTGTCGTACCCGTGGAGACGGGCTATATCTTCAATCAGATCAATTTCGTCAAAGACATCAACCCTGTAGGATGGAACTTCAAAGGTCATGAATTCCGGATCTGTTCTGATGACTGAAAAGCCTACCTGTGCAAGCAATTCTGCCATAACTGAAGCATCAATAGAACAACCGAGTAAGGCGTTAACCCTTGCTGGCCTTAAGGTTATTGTGGTTAACTCGCCTGATGAACTGCCACATTCACTTGTATCCTGAATAGTTCCGCCTGCAAGTTCAAGTATGAGGGCTACGGCACACTCTGATGCTCTTTTTACATTATATGGATCTATGCCTCTTTCGTACCGATAGGATGAATCTGAGGATATACCGGCTTTTTTGGCTGATTTCCTGATCCTGGAAGGATTGAAATATGCTGCTTCGAGCAAAATGTCTGTCGTTGTATCGCTTACAGCTGAATCGAATCCGCCCATGACGCCTGCAAGTGCTACGGGTTTTTCAATATCACAAATTACGGGCATTCCTGGTTCAACCTGGCAAACCTGCTGATTGATTGCTGTAAAGCTGGACTTCATGTCGCTTCGAACGATAACCCTTTCGCCGGCCAGTTTACTGAGGTCGAATGCATGGAGCGGCTGACCGAGAGCATGCAGGATATAGTTGGTGATATCAACGATGTTATTCTTTGGCCTTATATCAATGCTTTCGAGTTTGCGCCGAAGCCATTCGGGTGATTCGGCGACTCTGATACCGCGTATGACTACTCCTGAATAATAGGGACAGGCTTCTGTGTCTTTTACCTCAACCAGTGAGCTGGTTGATGAAAACTCTACCTCTTTTTGTTCTGGGTAATTTATAATGTCGTGTCCGGTAAGCTCTCGTGCTATGCCAAGGTGCGACAGGACGTCGGGCCTGTTGGGCGTAACGGCAATGTCGAGTATAGTATCGGCATGAAGGTAGCTGGCAAATGGGACGCCGATAGTGCAGGATGGGTCGAGCTCCATGACACCTGTATGGTCGCCGGACAAACCAAGTTCGTCTGCGGCGCATATCATACCGAAGGAGCGTTCACCGCGTATTTTAGAAGCTTTGATGGTAATGGTTTGACCGTCGGGAAACTTGAGCTTTGCTTTTTCGGTTGCGACCGGGACGGTCATTCCTGCTTTAACGTTCGGGGCTCCGCACACAATCTGCAGTGGTTCTTCGCGTCCGACGTCGACTTTGCAAATTGTTAACCGTTCAGCGTTTGGGTGTGGTAAAACCTCTTCGATTCGGCCGACTACAACGAGGTTGTCAGGAAGAGATTGCTCTTGGACTTCCTCAACTTCAAACCCGAGAAACGTCAGCTTTTCGACAAGTGCAGAAATATCGTAGGAATAGGAAGGAAGAAAATCTTTGAGCCAGTTGACAGATATTTTCATTGGACAAGGAAAATCTGCGTTTATAGAATTTAAAAAAGCCCTGAACCGGCAACGAACAGAGCTTTGAAAAGGAAAAGTAAGAGAGTGACCCCAACGGG
>SZXZ01000089.1 GCA_005843835.1 Chlorobium sp. | reverse complement strand
AGACCCTTGGTAAAGCGCTCGTCGACCAGCTTGTGGCTATGAGGGTCGTAAAAGATGCCGGTGATCTCTATTTTCTGCAGGTACCGCAACTCGAAAACCTCGAACGGATGGGTCCCAAGTCAGCACAGAATATTGTGCGTGCTTTGCAGGAAAGTTGTGAAAAAAGTTACGAACGCCTGCTTTATGCTCTCGGAATCCGTCACGTTGGCCGCGCAACAGCTCGCGAATTGGCAAGCGCCTATCCATCCTTATCTGCACTGGCCCTGGCCGACGAGGAAAATCTTGCAACAGTACCCGATATAGGTCCGGTAGTCGCTAAAAGCATATGCGAATTTTTTGCAAAACCTTCGGCAGGCGACTTTATCGAAAAACTGAAACAAGCCGGTTTGCCGCTTAGCGCATCGGAACCCAAAGCGCAGATAAACCGGAATTTTGAGGGCATCAGTGTTCTTTTTACCGGAGGCCTTGATCGCTATGATCGGCAGACAGCTGCTGAACTGGTGCTGGAGCGGGGTGGCAGGGTAGTCGGCTCGGTCAGTAAAAAAACCGGTATTGTTGTGGCGGGTCACGATCCAGGAAGCAAGCTCGATAAAGCCTTGAAACTAGGTGTCAGGATAGTGTCAGAAGACGAGTTTGAAGCAATGCTGTAAAGCGGCAGGGAAAGGATAATCACTATTACTACATTTCACATGGATCTTCATTACAGGGTTGCGATTTTCGGATCCGCAAGGATTCAGGAAGGTGACCAGGATTATAAAGATGTTTTTGAGATAGCGAAAGGCCTTGCGGAATCAGGGTTTGACATTGTAACGGGCGGTGGTCCGGGATTGATGCAGGCAGCTAATGCCGGCACGCAAAGCGCTCAATCCTCAAGCCACTCAATAGGCCTTAACATCAAGCTGCCCAGGGAGCAGGAGCCGAACAGCTTTCTCGATATCAAGCAGGAATTCAGCCTTTTCAGCAACAGGCTCGATACCTTCATGGCACTTTCTGATGCGGTAATAGTTGCTCCCGGAGGTATCGGCACCTTACTTGAGCTGTTTTATGCATGGCAGCTTGTACAGGTGGAGCATATCTGTGAAACGCCGATTATTCTCTACGGCCAAATCTGGAAAAATCTGCTTCAATGGCTCGAAAACGAAGTCATGGAACGGAACCTTTTCAGCAAAAGCGACATGCATATGATATTTCATGTAACAGAGCCGCTTCATGCAGTGGATCTCATCAAACAAATACATGCAGATCGCCTGCAGGTCGAGCACGCCTGTAAGAATTTTTCTAAATACAGAAAAGCGATACAGACATCGAAAGATGCTGAACATGCCGGATACCTCACAAACCTGTTGAAACAGTAACTTCAGTTATTGGCCGATCATCCTTCTTATTTTCGTCCCACATAAAGGATTGAAGTTTCAAAGGTCATCGGAAAAAATTCAGCTGAACTGAATCCATTACTTTTCAAAATAGCAGTAAACGCCTCAGCCTGAGGAAACTTTTCAACAGAATGGGGCAGATAGTCATAGGCAAAACTTGATTTGCTGAACAATCCTGCAATTTTGGGCAGTACCTTTTTAAAATAGATCAGGTAAAGTTTTTTCATCACATCATTGCGAGGTATCATCGGTTCGATAATGAACGCATGACCACCCGGTTTCAGGATGCGGTGGAACTCCCGCATTCCTTTTGCAAGATCCTCAAAATTTCTGACACCAAATCCGGCACTGACAACGTCGAAGCTTGCGTCCACAAACGGCAGCTTTTCAGCATAGCCTTCTAAAAAGGTAATCTGCGGATATTTCTTTCTAGCAATGGCAAGCATTTCAGGCGACAAGTCAAGAGCAGTCACCTTTGCCCCCGGTATTTTTGCCATAGAGGCCGCTAAATCACCGGTACCTGTGGCAACATCAAGAATCTTTGGCGCTGTATTGCTGCCAAGAAGTTGTTTTGCCTTGCTCGTAGCTTTTGCCCGCCAGTAATTATCAATTCCCAAGCTCAGCAGATGATTTAAAAAATCATAAGTCGGAGCAACCTCATCAAACATTCGCTTAATCGAAGCTCTGGATTTAGTTTGGTTCAGAGATTTGGCGCTCTCTTTCGATTGACTAATCGCCATATCAGCTTTTTTTACCATATACCTCTTCCGGGTTAAACATCAGAGTGTCACAGATTTCCATCATCGAATCCTCTTTTGCTCTGCGATAAAAACAAGAATGATAACCAACATGGCACGCTCCGCCGATCTGGGATACTTTTAAAAGCAGGGTATCTCCATCACAATCAATGAGGATGTCGTGAACAGCCTGCATATTTCCGGATGATTCGCCTTTCAGCCAGAGTTCCTTGCGGCTGCGGCTCCAGTAACATGCTTTCTTTTTTTCCAGGGTCATTTGAAGGCTCTCACGATTCATCCATGCCATCATAAGCACTTTCCCTGTTTCATGATCCTGGACAATTGCGGGAACAAGTCCTTTGTCATCGAATTTTACTGTTTCAAGAAAGCTTTTCTGTAAATCTTGATTATCGCCCATTGAAGGTGTAGATTAAGTGTTTTTTATGCAATACTTCCCGCGTGGGAAGTCAGGGAATGACAAACGTTTTTAAAGATTGATAAAATTATGGAAAAACCAAGGTCAGAATGGATAAAAAGTTTAAAACATGTAACTTCTCAATGTTGAATATATAATAACAGTACCCAATGAAGTCCCTACAGCAGTTTCTTCCGAAGTATACCATTGCTCTTGCAGTTATTTTTATTGCGACTGTAGTTTTTCTTTTTACCAAAGGCAATACCATTGATATTGAAGCAGGACAAGTGACCTATGCAGAGCTTGTTCAGGCTATTTATGCTACAGGGTTTGTAGAGGCCGATGCCGTCGCCAACCTCAGTGCCGAATATTCCGGAACAGTAAATTATGTTGGAGCACTCGAAGGTCAGCATGTAACCACCGGTCAGAAAATTCTTTCAATCAACAGTCCTAATCCTCAGCTTGCTGTTCGCGAAGCAAGAGCAGTCTATGCCGAGCAGGAGGCAATGCTGAAAGACAATGCTCTGCACAGTATCAGAAAAAAGAATCTCTTCAAGGATGGAGCAATATCCCGCCAGGAAATTGATGATGCCGAAAAAAACCTCACTCAGTCAAAAGAGTTGCTTCAGCAGAAAGCATTATTATTAAAAATGCGTGAGGATGATCTCAAAAAACTCACCGTCAGGGCTCCTTTTTCCGGAACACTGACTTTACAAAATGTCAAAAAAGGTGATTATGTCACCGCAAATACTCTTGTGGCAAGAGTTGTTGATACATCAAGTTATCTGGTCAGCGTCGAGGTTGATGAGCTTGATGTTCCCCGGATCCGCAATGGACAGGCGGCCACAGTTGCATTTGATGCCTATCCGGACAAACGGCTTTCCGCAAAAGTCTCCCGCATTGTGCCCCAGACTGACAAAATCACAAAGACCTCAAAAATTTATCTGACACTTGATAAGCCGACTGACAACATCCAGGCAGGAATGACCGCAACGGCAAATATTATCTACAACATCAAGCCGCACACTCTTCTTATCCGAAAAAGTTCAGTGTTTGAAGAAAACCATCAGAACTACGTATGGAAAATTGATAAGAACCGGTTAAAAAAGCAGCTCATCAAGCAGGGTGCCAGCGATATGACATACATAGAAGTTTTACAGGGACTGAAGCAAGGAGATAAAATAGCGCTTGTACCGGATAAAAATTTACACGAAGGCTCAGACGTAAAAATCATTTCGGCACGAAAGTCCTGATACTACCGAAGCGACTCATGGCATCAAGAAAGAAAATTGCAGTTATCCTTGCGGCACACGGTGAGGCCGAAACCACTCGCTTCATGGAAAACTACCGGGTGACTCGCGAGACCCTTGCCCATGCCTCCCGTGTTATTCCGATTCCCGGTGCATTGCAGAAAACAATAGCAGTTACTTCATCGCTCAAAAAACTGATCCGTTCCCGTAACAACGCCGCATGTTCACCTCATAACAAAATCACCCGCGACCAGGCCCGGGAATTACAGCAATACTTTGATACCCTGCCATCAGCAAAAGAATTTGACTTCCAGATATATGCAGCGTTTTCGGCCTCACCGCCCTATGTTGAACATATAATAGAACAGACGCGGAATTACGATGGACAGGTAATCGTTTCCATGTCGCCTATCGACAACACACTTTCCTGCGGTCAGCTCTGCTCCTATCTTGCGGCCTCACGCAGCCTCGAGGATCTGTCAACAGTTAAAGTCCTCAGCAGGTTCTGGAGCGATGAGCGGCTATACCCGATGTACTGTAACTACCTGTTCCAGAATTCCTCAGATAATATTTCTGCACGTAAAGCTCAGAAAACTGAAAATCGATTACTCCTCCTTCTCCTTCACGGCACCCTTGTTAAAGATAAAAAAGGCGATCCGCCAAGCTTCCGTACAGGTCATGAGCAGACCCGGATGTTTGCCGAACGTCTTCATCAAGTCATTTTGGAGGACCCGAGAAATCCTTACGGCAGGATCATGATTGGATACCTGAACCACAACGTGGGAGGCGAGTGGACCAAACCATCATTCGATGAAATCTGCCTTATGCTGCAAAAAGAGAAGTCTGTTTCCGTTGATCTTTTTGGATGCGGTTACTTTGCCGACGGCAATGAAACCATACACCGGGCGGATGAACTACTGAGTTCATCATCGATCAAAGAGGCGACCTCTATACCATGCCTGAATTGTACCCCTGAGTTCACCGCCTATATGGCATCCAAAGTTATCAATGCCGCCAGACAATTCATACACTGCTGATTCAGGTGCAGGTATGCGGGTTGATATACTTCTGCGATATACCTTTAAAATTGAATGGTTAATGTCTGTCTTATGTTTATTATTTAGTACGGTGAAGTACAATACTGAAATTTAAGAGATACTGAGAGCTATGGGTCGTGCAGCTGTTTTTATTGACGGAGCAAACCTTTTTTTTACCCAGCGGCATTTGGGGTGGCAGATCGATTTTTCGCGTCTCATGGCATTTTTTATGGCAGGGTATGCTTCAGTGCAGGCAAATTATTATGTACCGGCATCCGAACCGGTTACCGACGAAAATGCCGCTTTCCAGAGAGTGCTTACTGCACACGGTTATCGGATAACCTCAAAACCGGTTAAAAAAATTGTCAACAAAGAGACCGGAGTCATTGTCATGAAAGGCAATCTTGATGTTGAGCTCGTTGTCGATGCATTAATAGGTGCAGACCAGTTCGATACGTTCATCCTTTTCAGTGGAGACAGTGATTTTCTGCCATTGCTCAGAGCCCTGAAACATAAAGAAAAAGAAGTTATCGTATACTCCACCCAGGGGCTCAGTGCAAGAGAGCTGCTAGCAGAACCTGGCATAGAGTATAGTGATATTGCGTTGTTGAAGGATCGCATTGGTCAAATCAGGTTGGGTGATACCATGCGTCTCGATTCAACCCTGACAGGAATCGACCAGGAATTTTCTGCGCGTCTGCCCGATATAGGAGAAAATTTTACCGGTTCAGTCCTTAAAGTCCAGCCTTACGGAATTTTTTTAAGCAATCCCTTTCATGTTAAATGTCTGCTTCCGCTCAGTTTTCTCGGGATCAGCAAATACATCAAGGATTTAACCGCCATTGTCCGTATGACTGATTTTTTCGAAGTATCGGTGTTTCACGTTAACACTTCTCGTGAAATTGCTGAAATCACCGTCAAGCTTGTCGATAAAAAAATGGTAGAAGAACTGACCTCAAGGATCGAAGGATAGCAATTTTGGGGTTCAACAAAACGGAACAAATCATGGACATTTTCAATGATGCAGTCGGGGCAATTACCAAACAGATTTCAGGATTATGGCCACAACCAACGGAAAAGCCGCAACTGGTAAACGGCAAACTGAGGCCTTGTCCCGGAACCCCGAACTGCGTAAGCAGTGAAAATAACAACCCGCTTTTTCATGTAGCACCTATCACATTCAACACCACACCCGAGTCTGCATGGGTCACTCTTAAACAAATTATTATCGAACAGCGTGGCACAATTCAAGACGAAGGGAAAGAGTACATCTGGTCGACGTTTACTGTTCCCCTTTTTGGCTTTATAGACGATGTCGAGTTTCGATTAAGCGCAACAGAAAAAATGATCCATGTCCGATCCTCTTCAAGGCTCGGCATCTCCGACCTTGGCGTCAACCGCGGACGGGTCGAGCAGTTGCGGACCTTATTTCACAAAGCATCAGATAATCATTGAAGCCGCAGGGGAAGTTCAAGATTGTTCGATTCAAGCAGCTCCTTGTTGCTTAAAATTTCTTTTGCCGGCCCCACGGCAGCAATCCTGCCTTTGTTCATGATGCATACCTCCTGGCAGGTATCCCAGATAAAATCGAGGTCATGCGACACCGTGATTGTTGTCGTATCAAGCGAATTTATCAGAGTAATCAGTTTTCTCCGGTTTTTAGGATCCAGATCGGAGGTCGGTTCATCCATAACAATCACTTCAGGCTTCATCGCCAGCACTGTCGCAAACGCAGCAAACCTTTTTTCTCCCTGCGACAGGTGTGAAGGAGGTTTATCCCGCAACTCCCAAAGGTTCAGTTGTCTGAGCGTCTCTTCAACAATGGCAGAAACAGAAGCTGGACTTATCCCAAGATTTTCCAGCCCAAAGGCAATGTCGTCATAAAGTCTTGCAGTAAAGAGCTGGTCGTCCGGATTTTGAAACACCAAGCCAACCATTTTATGGATCTGGTCAAGATTTTTTTTACTGATCATTACTCCATCGATTGAAATCGTTCCTTGCTGAGCGAGGTAATATCCATTCAAATGGTTGACCAGTGTCGATTTCCCAGCTCCGTTAGCCCCTGCAATTCCAGTAGCGCTTCCTTTTCTGAGCGTTAGACTGATACCGTCGATGGCTTTAGTCCTGTCGGGATACAAAAAGCTGAGTTCTTCAATGCAAATCATTGTTGGAAACGTCAAAATATCAGTCGAAGTAATACAAAAAAAAGAGACCATAGTCCGATATTCATCCATTCCCCATAACTGAATTTTTTAGCAGACTGTACCGACATCCGACCCTGAAACCCTCGGGCATGCATGCTCCTGTAAATTTTTTCAGCACGGCTTGTTGTCCTCAAAAGCAGCGCGCCTATAAGTGATGCTGTCCGAAAAATCCCTTTACCCTTGTTCCCGAACGATCGCATATCACGCGCTTTCTCCATCGAAGCGGCCTCTTCACCCAAAACCGAGCCATAACGATACAGGAGCATCAACTGCGTCACCAGTACTTCCGGCAAACGAAACGTTTCCAGGATACGGCATATTCGGTAAAAAGGTATGCAGAGCGTCACAGAAAGCATCCCAGCAACAGTGATCAGTGTTTTTGCAATAATAACCACGCCCGAACTCATTCCTTTTGTGATGGTTAATCCAAAAAAAAGAAGCAGTGGAGTTCGGTCAACAAAGAAGTTTCCGGCAGCCATCACCAGTACAAAAGGCGAAATCAGCAGCAACCGTTTCACTATTAAACCTAAAGGAATTTGAGTCGCACCGGCAAGAAAGAGAGGAAAAGCTCCAAACGCAAGAACACCCAGCATATTAAATTTAGGGACCGAAAGCACAAAAAAAACAAATAAAACGGCAACCACAAGCCGGGATCGGTCACTGCCCAAATAAGGTGTAACCTCCACAGCTGAAACACTATACCTGTTCTGTACAAAAGGAATGCTGCTCAATAATTTCTTCATTTCAGCCCCTTTTGCTGCGGGCGTTTTCGGCCAAGCACCAAACCGGTGCTTCCGGCAACAACCAGCACTGACAGCGTTCCGACAATTCCAGAAACACTGCTTCCGGCATCAACAGAGGCAACA
>SZXZ01000128.1 GCA_005843835.1 Chlorobium sp. | reverse complement strand
TGCCTATCCGGCAGTGAACTTTATACTTTTTTGCCTTTTTCCGTGTTTTCATTTCTAAGCTGCCTATCCGGCAGTGAACTACAGTTTTATTGGGAGATCATCTTATAAATAAATGGTTTAACTGATTTTTTCGATAATCACCTTTTTTAATAAGCAGTCTCTGCACCATTAGCTATCAATGGTTTCTTCTTAAAAAGAAAAAAAGGCTTAAAACATAGGAATTGTTGCCTGATTGCTTAATGCATAGGTATTAAATTTTCCTGCCACTTGATTTTTTGCCTTCTCTTGGCTTATGAACATTCGAAACGATTGTCCTGTACTATCGCTTTTTAAAGTTACATAAGGCAGTGCTAGTTGTTTTTGAACGGAATCAGGTATAGTATTCAAAGCCTCCTCAGAGGTAAGTTCTTTCCTTTTTATAAGCCTCCGTCTCATTCGCTCAGCATTGCTTTTGCATTGCAATCGCTGTACCGTGACATAAAAAGCTTCGATGGGCACCTCCTGAACATTACCTATCCGCAGATGATCCTGTAGAGCTTTCATAGAAAAATTTGATAGCAACCACGTCAGACATTCTTCAGTTCCATGGAGTCTCAATCTCCCCCCAAGCTGTTTTTTATTAAGACTGTAGTCTGGAAAACTAATCCCAATATCGCATCGGGCTGTTTTGACCAGAGCATTATGCAGTTTGTTGTAAAAAACATTCAGAATGATGCTGGTTGTAGATTCCGGATCAGGAATAATCTTTATTTCTAAATAATGGTTCATAATTTTACTCCTTTCCACTTTCACCGAATACGCCACCTCGTATCAGTGTTGCCATTACAAAATGTTGAGCACCTTCTTCAGCAGGTATCTTATCGCGAGTTACCCATGAATCAAGTAATGAATAGAAATCTACCTTTTCTTTTGGTTGGCGGTATGCTTTACCCATAGAAGTCACTGAACCATAAGGTTCGACAGCAATAGGTCCAACATTATCAGTGTCGTTTTCATTAGGGTACCAGTTATCAATAGTACGGAGCGCGTTACCGATTTTTTGTGAGTGAATCGCAGCATTGTCGGCTATAGTATACAGTGTTTTGCTTTTTTGGCCTTTGCCGCCACTGCTTTTGTCTAAAATCAATTCCTGACTTGGGTAGACTTCCTGTCCTTCACCGATACGAGCAAAAGCTACGACATCAAGCAAAACATATCCATCGCCTTTGAGCCCGGATTCTATAACGTTGCTTAACGCATTCAACGGGTTCTGCGATTCAACTGGAACAGTAAAATCGCCCAGTGAAAATGTTAATGCATCGAATGTCCATGTTTGTAAACTCTCTCCTTTACGGTAACTCACCTGCACCTCAATATTCTCACCACCCAACCTGTTGCGCCATAAAAAACGGCCATTAGCAAGGTTGCAGGCATATCTCTTTGAGAGTTCACCAAACCCATTTTTACTCACATAGGACTCTACAATCTGGCTGAGCTTTTCTCTATATGCTGTGTTATTGCATGCTGATGGACTGCCTGCACCACCTAATACCCTCAGGGTAAATCGGATTTTCACTGTGTCGCAGTTATTTGGTAGCGTAGCCACATCAACTCGCTGAAGATTTGGATTTTCAATGGCAGCATCAAGTTTTGCAGGGTCAGCATCTTTTGCTTTAAGTCTATTAGAAATCGTGCCACGTACAGCTTTTTCACGAACAATTATTGGAGGCCAATTCTGAGAATCGGATCTTATATCCCAATTGCCAGCAAAAAACAAAGCATCTGAGGGATCAAGTTTACGTTCAAAAGCCAAGACTGAGGCTGTTTTAATGTCAGGGTTTGCCATGGTTAAATTCCTTTAAATTATTGTTATTGTTAAGGATAATTTTATGAACATATACATCTGTAAAGACCTTTTTCAACATCTGCATCGTGCCGCCAGAAAATATGGCTAGTACCATTTAAACGATGAGGACTTATCCATTGGCCTAATGAATAAAGACACTCCACAAAGCAAAATGGAGTTTCAGTATCCCGTGCGTTGAGCACCTGGCCAGGTTCGTAGCATTGTGCAATTGATCGGTAACCCACAGGGATGGGGACAATCCATCCTGGTTTTTTACGTATTTGCCATTCAATAGTTTCTGAATCAGGTTCGGCAACGATGGATTCATAATTCAGACTGGATAAATCAAGCAAAGCATCAAGGGATGTTGCTTCAGGGTTGGTACTTTGCAATTCAGCGGTGCGTTCAGCAAGAAGATCTTCTCGGTTGGTCAACAAAAAGCCCGGCAATAAACGACGAAGCTCTGTTTTAAGTGCATCTCCGGTAATATCCCAATCCATCAAACGTGCCTTTCCCTTTTGTGTAAATGAAGGGAGTATGCTGCCTCCAGCTAAACGCAGACAATGTGCGGTTTCGTTTATACTTGAAGTCATGTTCTCCACCTCAGAAAGGTTCATTTGTAAATAATTATTGCTCTGTATCTGTATCAAGAGACTTAGAGTTACATGAGATCGTCCTTCTTCAGCAAAAGAAGGTGTGTCACCGTCTTTATTGAGGGGGTTCCGAGTTAAACAAAAGACCTTGTCTCCTCTCTCTGGTGAAAATATCTGAGGTTCAAAACGATGGCAAACAACACCAACCCCAATAAAACTCAGATCATGATAGCGTGGTTTGAGTTTACGCTCAAGAGCATGCGCAAAACCAAGAATTGCAGTTATAGGAGGGAATCCCCAAGTCAGTGGACTTGAAATGCAGTTGACATTTTGTATGTGTAACCAAGGTAACACCAACAACGCGTCAGGATTGTGGATCATAGGTCTATCTCCGGAGTGAGCCATGCAAGCTCTTTTTGTAAAAGTTTTTTCCATTCAAGACGCTCAGCATCACCAAAGCGTAGGCGGTCAGTCTGTAAGGTTGCGTTTAACCAGTTAGCAAATTCATGACCTATACGGTTTTGCCAGTCTGTAATTTCCCTCTCTTGTTGCCAAACGTCATCATCTCGTTCTGGATCTAACCAAAATTTCTGAGCAGGGTTAA
This sequence comes from Chlorobium sp., assembly GCA_005843835.1. Classification (GTDB taxonomy): domain Bacteria; phylum Bacteroidota; class Chlorobiia; order Chlorobiales; family Chlorobiaceae; genus Chlorobium. The sequence goes on along the minus strand of SZXZ01000128.1, from coordinate 5,677 downwards.
GAAGGCATTCCGGTTTTGCTGTCCAACCAGGGGGCAAATTTTGAATTTCAGAGGAATACACAAGCAGCTCATCAATAATTTTCCCGACTAAATCACTTCGTATTTTTCGGATTTCACTATTGCTATTCAGTGTCTCTACTTTGATTAAAAAGTTTTTAAGTTCATTGGTAAGGCGCTTTACCTTTCTTGCAAATGATTTAATGAATACAGATTCCTCACCTAAAGGGGCACGAACGCCATTAGAATTCCATGATGGTGGTAGTGAGGGCAACAAATACGCCTGCCCTCTGCGTTCACTGTTTAACTGGGAAATATTTTGTGGCTGGCTTCCCCCAAAGTTTTGAACGACCAAGTCTGGATAATCCCGATATCCATGAGGATGATAGTTTCCTTCTCGACGTGCTTTACGAGCTTCTTGTGTCACATCAGCATATCGTTTTTTAACCTGTAGATACACTTCATGAACTAAAGAAGTCGGGTAGAGTGGTGCCAAAATGTGGTATTTACCATCTGCCAGGGGGAAATAGATTTGCTTTGCGAGGGTGTCTGAGGTTACGCGGCCTTTCATTTCTTTAATAGCACAAAACAGCTGTAACCATCTGTCTTTTTTTTCTTCTGGTGCGGGCAATGATAGCCGTAACGCTACATCATTGCGAATCATACGAGATAGCAGAGTCTCTTCTTGATGCTTTAATTGTAAAAACTTGAAAATATCCAATGCAGCTGCATTACCGTCAACATCATGGACCGGTTTTTTAATATTTGCTGTTGAGACATAACATGCCCCCTGATTATCATCTCTTGATGCATACAGAGAACTCCCTCTGGCATCAGGATTTTGATATTTAATAGCATGGGTGATTAACGTTAATTCCTTGACACGCTTTGATTTAGTGTCCAACCATACCTCCAGTTGATATTCCTTCCTCAGAGCAGTCTCTTTTTCCTCATCCAAATCTTTAATTTTCTTCAGCTTATCTTCTAAGCGCTCATAAAGGAATTTCTCCATTATCTCCCTTAATGCCGTCGCCTCGACCATAACGTCAGTGATTGGTTCCATTCTACAGCTTATTTAATGTTCTTGGTTGAGCTCCATGTAACAGTGTCATATTGTTTATTCGTTATACCGACGGATACCTAAAACATGATGATAGCGCCATCCCTGTTCAGCGCCTCTTATAGGAAGATCCACCCATCCAAAGCGCAGGGCACATTCTCTTTGCTCCATTGAAAATCTATTTGCCAACGAATCTACCATCGTCAGATAATCATCTTCGATAAATGGGCGGATACGTTCGCCGATGTTCAGATTGATACGTTGGAACAGACCGTCATTAGCTTTTGGTTTTTCACCATCCAAATCATAAAAACAAATGGAGTCATCATACTCATCAGGCAAAAGCCCAAATTTCTGTCTTCCTAAAGAATCATAACGAAATGGCGTTTCTCTCTGCCACTCTCCAGCCAGCATCGCCTGGGTATCCCACCATATTTGGACTGGTATTTCAGTCATAGCCCCTTGACCAAGCATCAACGATTGTAATCTGGCATGTTCCAAGTCAGCAAGATTGTCTTTTGGTGAAAGAGTTTCTTTCGACAAAATTCTCGGCAAGGCATTGATCTCACTGTATTGCTCTGGGTTTAAAAGGTGTTCAAGTTCGTGAGTATTGAGAGGATAAGATTTAGTCTCAAACCCGGGGTGGCAATAACTCGGTTCGCCATGTGGGCGTTCCAAACTTTTAATATTGGTACTCAAAAGAAAAATATTAGGTGTATCACAGGGCTCCATTCGGTGGCGTTTTACACGACCCGCCAGCTGAATTATTGAACGCATAGATGATGGTTCAACAATAGCCCAGTCGTAGTCATGGTCTCGCCCCACTTCAGCCACCGGTGTCGCCAACACCACAATCAGTAGATTTTCTTCCTTGGTCTCATTAATCATTTTGCGGAGGAGTGGATCCCCGAAAACCTTTTCCGGATCTTTGCGATCAAGAAGCCGGTCAAGGCTTGATTCAATTGCAGAACGAACCAGCAAGGGATGATGGGAGTGATAACAGCAAAGCCTGATCTGTTGATTTTGCTCAGCACCAAGAGAAAAAAGTTTTTGGGCAATATCAATGAGAGGATCAATATTCGCAAATCGTATTAATCCAAAACTTACCTGTTTTTTTGTATGAGGGTCGATACTATGATGACTTTTATGCAGCTGGTGGAGCAATGTATTAAGTTCCTTAGCAACATCGTTTCGAATGTCTTTCTTTGATTGGCTTATGCTGGTTATTGGTATGATCACTGCACGCCGTCTGATTGGTGCAGCTTGCAGTTTTTTCAAACGAGCGGTAACAAATTCATCATGTGCTTGCCGAAAATTTGATGATTCTTGATGGTAACTTGCTGTGGCGCTGTTGTTATGCTCATCGAACCAAGCACAGCAGATATTTACAGGATGCTCAGGGTTTCCCCTTGCTTTTTGATATTGCATTCTCCCCGCACTATATGCCCGAAATAACCCTTCGACCAGAGATGGAGGGAGAGTTGCCGATGAAAGCAGAATTTTACAACCCAGCAATCCAGCCCAATGAACCAGTCGACTCAAGGCGGGTAAATCAGCTATATCAAAATCATCAGGTTCATCTAGCACCAAGTCTGAAGACATCAGCCGTAGCATCGGTGCAATTTGTCTGCCACCTTTTGTCGCTTCAGTTGCACCCATAAGATGATCGATGGTACAGGTAAGAATTGGGGCGGCTATCAAAGACTGGGCGTGAGGAGTATTTTGAATCCAGTGGCTTAATGGCCCGATATCTAAAGTACCATCAAAATGGACATAACTATAGTCAATCGGTAAAAGCGATTCCGAAGATTCTGATCCATTTGCTTGAATCTTGAGTTCATCTTTGGTGTCAGATCCCAGATTGAACAATGCTTTAACTGCTGTTGACCCTACCATGACAGCCAAGTCATCCGATTCTAAACCTAGTCTTGTTCGATACGCTTCCCCTGTTTGAAGGGTTAATGTACGCAGCCCCAAAGCTATGGTAAATCGCGCACCTTTCATCGGGTCTGCCAGGCCATACATAATTCTGGCATTACCAAAGGTTTTGCCACAACCGGTAGACGCCATATTGACACCAAAAAAACCATTGGCAGCAGCCTTTTCACGTATAGAACAGGCAAGATCATAGGCATTATCCTGCCAACGATATCGCACATCCTCTGATCGTAGTTTAAATCCTTTGTGTCGGGCAATACGCGGTAAAGATCGTTCGAGTAGAGGTAATGTTTGTATAATCTTTCTGGCGTTATTTTCCACTCCAAGCAAATGCTCGTCAAGTCTTTGCTTCTTTTTACCTGTAAGAGGGTCAGTATTGGCAAACAATGGAAACCCGGCATCACCGAGTTCGGGATGTTCCGGTAAACTGGAATAGTAATGATCAGCAAGCATCAAACCCAAACGGGCAAGATGCAACGTATAGATATTTTCAAGCCATGGTGTAGTAAGCAAATTCGGTCGTTTCAATGCTACATCCGCTATGTATCGTGCTCGTGCCTGCCAATGAGTGCTTTCTATGGGTAAATGTTTGAATTCCCAAAAAGGCACCTTCTCTTCTTTCGATGCGTCGGTACGAGACGAGTTCCATTCAGGTCCTAATTGCCCCAGTAACAAATTGAGTCGTTTAGGGTTAAACCGAGGTTTTTGAGAGCGGCTGTCAGTATTATTCCACTGTTGCTTTGGAAGTTGATGATGGGTAAGCATTAACCAGCCTATAGCTTGGGCAAGCGGCGGTAATGTTCTAAATGGACTTTCAGCAGATTGATCTTCTTTTCCATCTGTAATTAAAATGTCAAAATAGGCGCGGATGTCATCAGTGGATTCTCCCTTACCGATATTGGATAAAAGAGTTAGCCAAGCACTGTCTTTTGCAAGTCCATTTTCATCAATACCCTTCGCTTTGGTGACAAATGCCTCAAAAAGACGCAATGAAACCCACTCATGCCGGTAAGCATCAGCAACAACTTTTTTGTTTCCAGTGAGTTTTTTCTGGAAACCAAGACTCGCCTTGCCAAAATCGTGAAACAACGCACCGATCGAAGTTAAAATCTGTATATCTTGAAGGGTGTGCCAGTCATTTTCGTCTTTTCTTCGTAAGACATCAGTTGTTGTAGTATTTGTAGGTACCATACCGTTTTCATTGAATTGACTGGCATTTCCGACAATCCAAAGAAGATCAGTACGATCCTTGCCCCGAATCCAGTGGCATGCTATGGCGCTGTTTCGTCTTGCTGTGCGCTTTAGAAGCTTTTTGATAGTATGAAGACCCTGCTGCGTGATGTGGGTCTGCCACGTCCGACTTCCAAATCGTTCAGCGAACTGATCAAGGATCCTTCTTGTTTCTGGAAGGGCATTCTTAGAGCATTCCGATACGAATAAAACATTCAATGTGTTTCTCCGGTAGTTAATGCAATCTCCTTCAATGAATCAATAATAAAATCAAGAGCTTCATTTTTTGTAAAACTCCTGATGCATGCTTGACGAAATTCGCTTATATCATCGCCACGAACAGCAGCAACAAAAGCTAAAGGCAGTACCAAAGCATCTTTAATAAGGTCAGCAGCATCAAAAACAAGACCTCCGCGGCGTGTTTTACCATGTAATACTGCCAACCCGTGGGGTAATCCTAACACCCATGTTGCAGAAGCGCCCAAACCGTACGCAAGATAATTTCCATGATCAAGAAACACGTTGGCAGGATCAGTGCCTTGGCCTTTTTTTGATCTGGCAAAGTCACCATAGTGCACAGCTTTTGCCGCAAATCTGAAAAGGAGTTTACTGAGCCTGGCCTCCATAGTAAGCAACTGCATCGTGTCTTGCGCTAACGGTATATCATCACGAAACTTATCCAACGCATTCTGCAATTCAACAAGATCAATCAGAAAACCCTCTTCCCTCAAATCTTTTTTTGCCCAATGATGACAAATGAAGTTCAACCGTTTCAGCTGTAAAGTTTTCGCCGCATCAAGTCGTTGCTTATCATCGAACCAAAACTGAACCCAGGATTGCAGGTATTCCGTAGGACGATATTCACATTGGGGAGAAAACCAGGATACTTCAAAATCAAATTCATTGGTGCTGAACAATGGTGTTCCGCCTCCACCACAAAATCCAACCAAAACACCTGCTTTTGCTAATCCACGCATAGCAGACTGGGTAATCGAAGTACCTGTTCCAAGGAGTATTGTGGTTGTATTGGCAATAGGAATATTCCAATAAAGAGAGTCCTTCCCTGCCTCAGTCAGGTACTCAACTCGGCCTCCATTGGTTAATACCCTACAATGCTCCAAGTAATAAATATTTGCACGCTTCGAATGAAGTATTGTTTTAAGATCAGAGGATGATATGTCCTGCATAAATTCAACTTTATTATAATAAGAGGTCGACAGTCAGAACCGTATTCATAAGCAAATAGAAAAAGGTGCAATAAATTACAACTATTATTACTAAATAATAACGTCAATGAGGACGGATATATTGCTCCCTAAAATTACTGCGATGTTTTATTTATAAAACTAAGTGATCGGTAGGACAAAAGCTGTCTGTGGTGTAAAATTAAAATGAAAAAAAAATTATTCCCCAGAATTACGGCTTCCTCCCTCTCAAAAAACGGTCGTTTAA
>SZXZ01000062.1 GCA_005843835.1 Chlorobium sp. | reverse complement strand
GAGTATCAGCACCGAGTATAACGGTCTTGCGATTTTGATTCTTTACCAAGGCGGCTGTGGCTTCGGCTTTAGCCAGGGCAATCTTGGTGACATTGTCCTCGAGGGAGCATGACGAATCGATCAATTCGTCTGTCTCAACTGAGAGGGTTTCGAAAGGTATTTTCATTAACGACAATATCTGTTGTCGTCTGGGTGATTGTGAGGCAAGAATAAGGGCAGGTTTAGCCATTTTTTGTATTTAATTCAGGTTATTCCATCCCCTACGGTTCAGGTCTGCAAAAATGAGGGCTCCCGCAATCAATCCTATACCGAGAAAGAGGAATCCCTGAAAAAGATCACCAAATATTACTCTTCCTGTTCCAAACAGGATCGCATAGATCATTATAATCCCCAGCGCCCAGTCAACAAAAAGCATGGTAAAACCGGTATCGGACTTTACATCTGGAAGGTTCTTTGATACTTTTTTCCAAAGCACCCCTCCGACCCTGGTTTTACTGTAAAATATTTCCAGCTGTGACGTTTCTGTTGGTGGAGTCAGAAAGGTTACAATAAGCGTTACGGCAATGGTAACACCGACAATAATGAAAATTGAAAAGGGAAACGTGATTGTTGTATATAATTTTATCCATGTGAAAACAATAAACGGGGTCACCATTGATGTGATTTCTGACCATGCATTCAATCGCCACCAGAACCATCGCAGAATAAGCACAAAACCTGTTCCGGCACCGCACTGTATAATGAATTCCCACGCACCTGTAATGGTTTCAAGCACAAAGAATGTGATATACAGAGCAAAGGCTGCGGTCAGGAATGTTGTTATTTTTGAAATAGTGACATAGTGTTTTGTGTCACCGTCTTTTTTGAGGAAACGTTTATAAAAATCGTTTATCAGGTAGCTCGTGCCCCAGTTAAGATGGGTTGAGAGTGTTGACATATAGGCAGCTAGAAAGGCGGCAATCAAGAGACCTTTAAGGCCTGGAGGCAAAACAGCTTTCATGACATAGACAAAACCATCCTCCTTTTGATTTGCGGGAAGATGTGGAAACATTACCAGACTGGCAAGACCGACTATAATCCATGGCCATGGCCTCAGGCAATAGTGTGCAATAGTGAACCAAAGCGTTGCCATCAACGAGTGTTTTTCGTTTTTGGCGCTCATCATGCGTTGTGCAATATAGCCTCCGCCGCCTGGTTCTGCGCCAGGGTACCAGGATGACCACCACTGTACAAACGCCATAGCTGCAAATGAGGCAAAGGGAAGGGCGGCTGCACCTGTGGCAGAAGGGCCCGATGACGAACTGAATGATGGGAAAAAGTCGAACATCCATCCCGGAAGAGCTTTTGTGAGTCCACCGGCTGATACGACCACGGGAGACTGTACGGCGAGAACGGCGAGAATTATGCAACCTGCCATAGCAATTACAAACTGCACGGCATCGGTAATGGAGACCCCCCAAAGTCCTGAAAGGCCTGAATAAAAGGTAGTAAGCAGGACAAGTGCCACAATGGCCCATACAGGGTTCAAGCCCGGAACCATTATTTTAATAATTTTGAACATGGCCAGATTTACCCAGCCGATAATGACAGCGTTGATAAAGAGACCGAAATAGACAGCTTTGAAGCCGCGGAGAAATCTGGCAGCGGCACCGCTGTATCGGAGTTCTATAAACTCCAGATCGGTAAGGATTTCGGCTCTTCGCCAAAGTCTGGCAAAAAAGAATACCGTCAGCATTCCGCCCGAAACAAATGTCCACCATACCCAGTTACCGGCAATACCGTTTTTGGCAACAAATCCTGCAACGGCAAGTGGGGTGTCGGCAGCAAACGTTGTAGCCACCATACCGGTACCCGCAATCCACCAAGGGAGTTTACGGCCGGAAAGAAAAAACTCGTCAACATTTTCCGAAGCGCGGGAGGAAAACCACAATCCGATAACAAGCGTCAACAGAAGGTATCCGAGTATAAAACTGTAATCAAGAAGGTTTAGCTGATCCATGTTTCTTACTTTCTTAAATGTTTCTTTTTATTGCTCGTTTCTGACTGTGCGTGGTTTTCCTCTCGACTTCTGCTGTTTACTCGTCGATGCGTGAAAGTTCGCGGAAGCTTTGGAACCTGTCTTCTATTTCAAGCATATTCAGTGCGGCAATTTTTTCAGTACCGAATTTTTCAACGCAAAAGCTTGCCATAGCGCTGCCGTAAAGCACTGCTCTGCGCATTTCTATATCATTGATCTCTCCGCAACGTGAAAGGTGCCCGATAAAGCCTCCGGCAAAAGTATCGCCTGCACCGGTTGGATCATATATGGATTCCAACGGGTAGGCTGGAGCAGAAAAAATTCCGTTATCGGTAAACAAAAGGGCTCCGTGTTCGCCTTTTTTGATAATCAGGGTTTTGGGGCCCATGTTGCGTATGATTCTGGCCGATTTAACAAGATTCGGGTCGCCGCTCAAGATTCTGGCTTCACTGTCATTGATGATGAAGATGTCCACTCGTTCAAGGGTCTTTTTGAGTTCAGCCTTTTTGCCTTCAATCCAGAAGTTCATGGTGTCACAAATAACCAGCTTTGGTTTTGTGATCTGGTCAAGCACTTTAAGCTGCAGTTCCGGGTCGATATTTCCCAGACAGACAAACTCTGCATCCCTGTAAAGAAGGGGAACGTGTGGATCAAAATCCGCAAAGACGTTTAATTGAGTGTCGAGGGTGTCGCGGGTGTTCATATCGTAATGATAGCGTCCTGCCCAGCGGAATGTTTTTCCGTCTTCGACTTTCTTGATTCCTTTTGTGTCAATGTTTCTTGAACGGAGCAACTCAAAATGTTTATCCTCAAAATCGGAACCGACCACGCCGACAAGCTGTACCTGTTCGGTAAAATAACTTGCCGAGAGGGCAATGTAGGTGGAAGACCCTCCAAGGGTGTCATACGAGCTTCCAAAAGGTGTTTCGATATCATCAAAGGCAAGGGAGCCGACAATGAGAATAGACATAGTGGGATAATGGTTTGGTTGATAAAAAAATTGCTGAAAATTCGATATTCGCCGGTTGTGTTTTGTTAACTCTCAGGCGGTAGCTCAAAGAGCAGGCATTGTCCTGGTGCGCATGTTACCTGAAGTCTGTAATCCTTGATAGGGTAATATGTTTCGCTGATCAGGTCGTACAGGTCTATTCCGTTCATGCTGAATTCGAGCGCGCCGCTTCTCTGGTCGTAAAGATTGCTGTTTCCTATAAAGAGCAGGGACTTTCCGGCTGATGTTCTCATTACGGCAAAAAGTTCCTGTTCGGAGACGTAGGGTATTGTTATTGATCCTGAGTCGCCGCAGAGTATCAGGTCGAGGTATTGCTTTCGGATATTCAGTATCCGTGCAATATAGTCGTTAAGCGGCAGGAGACCGTTACTGTTTTCCCAGTCATAGCTTATGGCACTGAAGAGCGGCAGCTTTTCTGGGGGATAAAGGGCTCTGTCCTCGTCTGTAAAATTTAGGCCAAGGTTTACTGGATACCATTCACAAATTTCCATTCCTGATTGCAGAAAAGGGATGGCCGGCAGGATGGCGCTCAGGGTAAATATAAATATTGCATTGTTTCTTCCTGCTTCTTGTCTGGGGTAACGGAAACAGACTCTCGGGGTGTTGTGATTTTCGCCGGTACCGAAAAAAGGTAATGCTACACCGGTTTTGTTCAGGTAGTTCAGCAATCCGCGAATGAAAACGATATCATGAATAACAAATGGAAGCGAACCGAACACTGCGTTGAATCCTTCGTTACGAATTTCCTCAGTAGGGCTGAAGTTTTCGTCCCAGAATGCGAAATCCGGTTTGTTGTCCCGGACTTTGCGGACAATAGTTTTTTTGAGTTCGGAGGGCAGTGCATGGCCCATATCGATCATTGCGCCATCAATATTATACAGCTTCTGATAGCTTGGTATGATATCGGAAATTTCGTCCCATAATGGATTGTTGAAATTATCCGGATTCTCCAGTGCGCTGTCGTACATCCTTATTGTATTGTAGGCTATGTAGTTGAACGCATCGTTGTTGTGCATTTTTAAATAGGTTACATCGGTCCATGCCGGTTGCTGGTCGTCTGGAGGCCAGTCGGAGAATGCACTTGCTATGCGGCACGGTGCGCCGTCCTTATCTGAAGCCTGTATGATGCTGTCGTGTTCGGTTACTGTAACCGGCTGTGAAACAAACTGATTGCGATATTCGTGTGAAGGGGATGGCAGGTTATGCATTTCATGCCGATCGACTACTTCATGTATCCATCGAAGGGTATCATGATCGAAGTGGGGAGGGCCGTAATTACGGGTTGTCTCATTGTCATGGATCCAGTAAAACCATTCTGGGTGGTCTTTTATCCAAATGCTGTCCATTGCTGCTGTTCTAAATACAAACTCAAAAACAACGTGTATATCGAGCTGATGAGCCGCTTCCACAAACGCTTTTAGGAGTATTTCAGCACTTATGCCAAGAGCTGGTTCGTCGAGGAGTGGATCGAGTTTTCTTGGATTTTTAACCGCATACGGTGATCCGAGTGACCCTTTTTTATTCTCAGAGCCAATTTCAGTAAGCGGTAAAATATAAACGGTATTTGCACCAAGATTTTTTATATACGGCAGGAGTGCAATTGCTTTAAGCAGTGTACCTGTTTCTCTAAAACCGCATTCTAGTGGTTCAGTGCTGATTTCTCCATTTCTGTTATGGTCGAAAGCGGTGGTCAGTCTGATAAAGAGGTTGTATACTATCGCATTGGACCTCCAGTCAGCATTTTTCAGTTGTAAGCTGTCGGCCTCTTTATATTTGAGGATGCTTTCTATGATTTTTGTAAAATATTCCGAAGGGTTGACCTGTTCGATTCCTGTATTTTTTCCGGTCCAGATACTGGGGACACTGTAGGAGCCGTTAGGGCAAGGCTTCTCGATGCTTTTTAAAGCATTAAGGAGCAGGGCAAGATGTGTTGTCTGCAAAGTGAGTGATATTGTTATTCGGGAACAAAACCTGAAGATAACTATTATAGCGTAAACCAAAGTACAAAGATATTAAATCTCTTATGAAGAACATCCGGATTACCGTTGAATACGATGGTACTTCCTTTGCTGGATGGCAAAGACAGTCTGAAAGAATTGTTACTGTCCAGGGAGTTATTGAAGCTGCACTTGGTACGATTCTTCAGGAAAAAATTTCTCTCGCTGCTGCAGGCAGAACTGATAAAGGGGTTCATGCAAAAGCGCAGACTGCAAATTTTTTTACGGATTCTTCAATGGACCCGTTCAGAATTGTTCATTCACTGAATTCGCTTTTGCCAAATACGATAAGAGTAAGCGACCCTGTGGAGGCATCTCCTCTTTTTCATTCACGACACAGTGCTAAAGAAAGGCAGTACCGCTATTTTCTTATGGAGGAACCTTCAGCGATTTATGGCAGGTATGCCGGATGTTCGTTTGGACCAACCGATATTGAAATGATGCAGCAGATTGCGTCATCGCTTGTAGGAACCCACGATTTTTCAGCTTTTTCTAAAGAAGACCGGGATAATCCCTGTCGTGTCTGCACCATTACAGCATCTGAATGGTACCGTGACGATCGGCATATGGTGTATCAGATATCTGCAAACCGGTTTTTAAGGAGTATGGTGCGATACCTTGTCGATGCCATGATTAGCGCGGGTAAGGGTACTCTTTCTCTTGAAGAGTTCACCCGGATGCTTGAAACCGGGGTTTCAATGAGTTCGCTTAAACCGGCGTTGCCGGAGGGACTTTTTCTTTGGAAGGTTACCTACTGAGACACTGGTAATTCTGCAATATTATATGTAACAGATTATTGTATTAGTCCGGAAC
>SZXZ01000132.1 GCA_005843835.1 Chlorobium sp. | reverse complement strand
CCTGTATACTTCTTCGTCAGCCAACTTACGCCCGCTGGTATTATCGGACACGGGGGGGGAACCCGGCATAATCACTCCAGAATAAATTATTGCTTCAAACTTGTCTTGTTGATCAACGAACTCGGTTTTCACGGGTAAACTGGGGGAGGCGCCGTGTTTTGGCCTATAGCAGGTATAGACACACACCAATAACACAAATTTTTACGTAATAAACAAGGCGATGGAACATTCAGGAAGTTCTTTTCAACAAGTCTTTTACAATTCCCATGAATGAGGTGATTGAAAAAGGTTTCTCAATAAAACGAACCGCCTCATCATTGTTAAAGTGACGAGCTATGAATTCGGGAGTGTACCCTGACATATAAAGAACTTTAAGATGAGGTGATTTCAGTTGAAGTTTATTAAAGAGATAACTTCCCATCATATCAGGTAGAACCAAACCCGTCACGAGCAGGTCAATGGTATTTTTACATTGTTCTGAAAGAGCGACAGCCTCTTTTGTTCCGGAAGCTGAAAGCACGGAATATCCACTTTTTTCAAATATCTGCCTGCAAAGAGTTAGAATGTCGGGTTGATCTTCAACAAGAAGTATAGTTTTTGTGCTACGGGGTAATACCGGTTCAAGAAGTTCACTCTCATGATGCTGTAAAGGAAAGTAAATGATTATGGAGGTACCTTTCCCTTTTTGACTTTTTACATCGACAAAACCATTGTGTTGTTTGACAATTCCATAAACCGTTGAAAGCCCCATACCCGTGCCTTTTCCGACATCCCTGGTTGTAAAAAAAGGTTCGAAAATATGAGAAAGATACCTTTCATCGATTCCGGAGCCATTATCTGTTACGGTAAGCGTAATATAATCTCCGACCATTGCGGACTTGCTGCCGGTAGTTCTTTCGACTTTATCAACATAAATTGAATCGGTTTCTATGGTAATATTTCCATTATTATCAATAGCATCGCGAGCATTGAGGCAAAGATTGGTAAGAATCTGGACAACCTGAGAGGGATCGAGCTTGACATGAGCGTTCTGTATCCTGGGTATCCATGTGAGCGTTATGTTTTCACCGATTAAACGTCTCAATATTGAGAGCATATCTTCTATCGGAGCATTTATGTCAAAAACCTGGACCATCACTTTCTGCCTTTGGGCAAAAGCAAGGAGCTGCCGGGTCAATTCTGCAGAGTGGCTTGCTGCTTTTTGTATAATCCTAAGACACTCATCAGACTTGTTGGAATGATCAAGGCCCAATTCAGCATGGCCAAGAATCACAGTGAGCATATTGTTAAAATCGTGCGCTATGCCTCCTGCAAGCTGACCTACCATTTGCATTTTCTGAGCTTGCAGAAGCTGCACCTGCAAATTCGTCCTCTCCTCCTCCTCCATTTTACGGATAGTTATGTCCTGGATGATACCCGACATACGATGCGCATTACCTTTTTGGTCACATTGATATCCGCCGACCATCCTGACCCATCGAACTTCACCATCTCGGCGACAAATACGACATTCTATATTCCAATCAGAAAAATTTTTTATTGATTCCTGAAACTGTCTGTCTATTTCGGCACGTTCTTCAGGAATAATGTGATCGAGCAATGTGTAGTAGGTCCAGAGCGGCTGCAGCGATTCGTATCCAAAAATACGATCATGTTCAAGCGAACGATAAACGGTATTGTCCCTCAGACTAATCTCCCACCAGCCAATATGTCTTAAGTTAAGTACAGCATTTAATCCTATCTGACTATCCTTCAGTCTTTCCCGTTCAAGTTCTATCAGCTTTCGGTCGGTAATATCAATACTTGTTCCTATATAGTGAACCGTATTGCCGTTATCATCGCGTAATGGTATCCCATGTACCATCAGCCAGTGAACGGAGCCATCAAGCTGAATAACTCGATACTCAATATTTATTGCAATTTCTTTTTTAATGGCATCATCAACGATTTGGACTATCTCAACCCTGTCGTCAGGATGTATTGATTTTTGCCAGAGTTGGGTTGACGGCTTTGTCTTTCCCTTTTCCAACCCATACAATGCCCATATCTCATCTGACCAGATATTCTCTCCGCTATGCAAGTCTGCTTCCCATAAGCCTGCATGTGTTGCTTCCAGGGCCTGTCTGAAACGTTTTTGATTGTCTATCAGCTCCTGCTCAGCCAGTTTACGTTCTGTGATGTCGTGAGTGATAACATGAATAACAGGTTTACCATCGATCTCGATTTTATTACGAAATATTTCCACATCACGTTCGGATCCATCAGCTCTCCGGTGACGACCTATGAATTTATTCTGTTGCCCGTAAGTTACTGTTTTAAGGTTAGCTATAATGGCTTTCGGAGGCAGAGTATTGATATCTCTGGTATACATCTGTTTAAGCTCTTCCACTGACCACCCATACCAATTGGATGCCTCCTGATTTACATCGAGAACCTTCCCTGTATCGGGGTCAATTATGGCCTGGATTGCCGAATGACTGTTAAACAGTGTCTTGAACCTTTTTTCACTTCGTCTTAATGCATCTTCAGCATTTTTGCGCTCAGTGATGTCATCAATTATTGCTGTGAAATAATCCTTTTGATAACTGTAGACTGATATATTAAACCATTTATTTAATGGCGCTAATTTAATTTCAAAATGATCATGCAACCCTGTTTCAGCTACCTGTAAATGTCGTTCGATAAACTCCGGATTTGTATTCCTGATATAAGGAAAAACTTCAGTTGCACTCCGTCCAATAACATTCGCCAGACCCGTCAGTTTTTCGTAGCTTGCATTGACCTCCTTGTGGATAAAATCGACTGAATGCCCTTCCGTATCCAAAATTACTTCACCGAGAACGTAACCATACCGCATGTTCGCAAATACATGATGATACCTCTCCTTACCGGCAAGTATTGTCTCATGGGGATATGCATGACCAGCACTATCAGTATTTATTTTGTCTTTGTCCATATCGATATCATAACAAAACCAATCCAAAAGAATGAGCTTCTTGAAATCATACAGTTACTGGTTAATAAGTAGCTCCTGATTGACCAGCTTTTACATTATTATGTCCGTTTGTTCCCTCCGGTTTTCAAGGGCTTTTACCTTGATTAACATACTGATATAGATCAGGTCAAAAAAAGTACATAAACAACCTGCCACAAGAATCAGTGTGTTTGGACCACTCCTTTCGTCCCCTCCCATGACACCAAAGTAGATGGTTGGAGTTAACGTGCCCAGCCATTTATTAAGTGCAATCGTCAGACTCTGCCCTTCAGAGGTGCCTCGACGCACAAGCATTCCAATGAAGAGGATTGACATAAGAAGATTTTGCAGAAAAGCTGCATATTTACGACCGGTAAAAAGTCCGAATTCTTTAAGAAAAACGTATTCCAACACGAAGGAAGTTACAAGAACAAGAATACTCCATGGGAGAAACCATTGCAAATGCAAATTTTTAGGAAAAAATTTATTTCCAAAACGGAAAAAGGTGACAAGAATGATGACATCCAGTAAGAACCAAACCGTAGAAATGACCACCTGGAGCACAATACCTGACTGCTGATATTCGAGCACTGCCTGCTGCAATTCCCAGGCAATATTTAACGCCAGTGCCCATAAAGGAATGGCGTAGGTAAAATCCCTGAACCCAATCCTTATGCTGTCGAGATACACTATCGTCCAGCATAATCCGCTGGTAACAACAAGAAATAATTGAAGGGGATCGTGATTTATGCTCATCTTATAACACCTTTTCGGGTTAAAGATTGGAGTACGACTGCAGTAAATAAGTTAATAAATAAAAATACCTCCCGGATTGAAATCCTGCCGGGAGGTATTTTATTTTGAACGTTACCGTACGTAATCAATAGGTACTACCAGGTATAACCTTTGGAAGTAAGCCATTGTTTTGCATCGGGATCATCAAGTTTGGCTGCCATTTTATAGTCGGCCAAGGCTCCTTCCTGGTCTCCCATAATGCCTTTTACTGATCCTCTATTGCTATATGCCAATCCGTATTTCGGGTTTAACTCAATAGCCTTTGTATAGTCTGCTAAAGCTCCAGCGTTATCTGTTTTTTTGGATTTTGCAATCCCGCGGTTATTATACGCTAAGCTGTATTTAGGGTTAAGTTCAATGGCTTTTGTATAATCGGCAATCGCTCCGTCATAGTCTTTATTCTGGGCTTTTTCAACACCACGATTGGAGTATGATAATGGATTTTTCGGATCCAGTTCAATAGCTTTAGTGTAGTCCGCTAATGCTCCCTGGGAATCACCGAGCACGCCTTTAACAATACCCCTGTGAAGATATGCATAAGCATCCTTGGGGTTTCGTTCGATAGCTTTTGTGTAATCAGCTATTGCTCCCTGGGGATTATTTGCTTTTTGCTTTGCTGCAGCACTGGCATAGAGGCTTTTAGCACTGCTGACAGCAAACGTCGCAGGTGCAGCAAGCATTAGAACAACAAATGCCATAACTAAAATCCGTAAAGAATTTTTCATTAGTTTTTCTCCGATTGGGGAAATTTTACAAGGTTTATTATAAAATTGTCTCAAATTTACTGCATTACGTCTTTTTGTTAGTGGAGTTGCAATTTCTACGCCAAAAGAAAAGAAAGCAACAATCATTATAGCGACTAATCATATATTATATATATAGTTAGTCGCTATAATATTCCTTAATTGACTAAAGTAAAGAGTATTAAAACACGTAAACTGTCTCATTTTAAGACAATCCTATGCTCATGAACATACAATGATTGAAAGTGCTTCGGGTTATTCAAAGGAAATCCTTATGTAATCCTTGAAATAAGACAATCAGTGTTTACAAAAATAGGGGACAGGACAAAGGCTGGAGAAGCAGATTGAAATAGTTTATATCAAGACATATTCTATAGGTATGCTGAAGCAGCTGTTTTAAAAGTCACAGGGGTTACTGTTTCTGGTTAGGTATTGTAACCTCTTTCCTGATCGGCCTTTGGTATTGGCAGTCTTACCGCTTCATGAGCTTTTTTATCAGCTTGATGAGCTCAATTTTGTTTATAGGTTTAGTTATAAAAATAT
>SZXZ01000018.1 GCA_005843835.1 Chlorobium sp. | reverse complement strand
TCCCAGTCGAGAGATCAAGTGACAGCAAAACACCTGAAAAATGGACATCATCCTCTGCACATTCATATTTGTGGGGTGTCTGATAGAGCATCCTGTCTGTTGCCGATTTAGTCTGCATGCCAATAACAGAATTATGTGGTCCGGTCATTCCTGCATCAGTACAATATCCCGTACCTTTTGGCAGAATACGTTCATCAGCAGTTGGTACATGAGTATGTGTACCAATCACTGCCGATACCCTCCCGTCAAGATACCAGCCCAAAGCAATCTTTTCTGCTGTTGCCTCGGCATGAATATCCACAAAAATAAGCCGGACATTCTCTTTAACCTGCTCTTTAATCTGTTTGATCACCCAGTCAGCTGTTCTAAACGGACAATCAATTGAGTACATAAAAGTCCTTCCCTGAAGGTTGACGACAGCAATTTCACCCAGTCCACCCGGCAGTTTATAGATGCCGTATCCTTTACCGTACGTCCCTTTGGGATAATTCAACGGCCTCAATACTTGACTGTGAGTCTTTAACGTATCAAAGAAATTGAAATTGCTCCAAGTATGGTTTCCGCCTGTCACCACATTTACCCCAGCCTCAAGAAGCTGGTTAAGTGCTTCAAGACTCATACCCTTACCATGATGTGCATTTTCTCCATTACAGATCACAAAATCCACATGATACTTGCTGATAAAACTTTTCAGCATCCGTCCCACCATCTGAAGGCCTGGAGTACCAACAACATCTCCAATGAACATGACCTTAACGGTTTTTTGTGCCATACCTTTTCCTTAATATTCTTTTACTTGAAACTGACTTTGATGAAGTTACACATTACACAGAATAATGAGCAATCTTATTTCCCTTCCTTTCAAGGCTTTACTTGATGCTGCTTAATTGTCTTTGACATGGCTGGAAGTCTTTAATAGATAATGAATTATGCATGGCAGAATAGAGGCAAACAGGTGTGTATCAGAAAGAATCATACTCATTACAACTGTCAATTTTAGTTGATGAAACAAAACAGGAAATTCTTCGGCCTCGGCAATAACGTTTTCTATACTGGACTTGTCAGTTTCTTTATGGATGTCAGTTCCGAGATGATCTACCCTTTACTCCCTCTTTATTTAGCCAATATGCTTGGCGTCAACAAATCTTTGATAGGTCTCATCGAAGGAACTGCAGAATCCACAGCAAGCTTGATTAAGGTTTTTTCGGGATGGTTATCAGACCGGATCGGAAAGCGCAAGAGCCTGATGATTACCGGTTATGCGATATCTACCATGAGTCGCCCAATCATTGCGCTGGCTGATGTCTGGCAACAGGTGCTTGTATCCAGGTTTTTCGATCGATTGGGCAAAGGCATTCGAACAGCCCCTCGTGACGCTATTATTTCTGACTCCACTGACACTGCCCACCTTGCGCGATCTTTCAGCTACCATCGCTCTATGGATACTATGGGTGCTATGGTAGGTCCTGCCATTGCACTAATTGTGCTTCAACTCCACAGCAACAATTACAAACTGGTTTTTTGGCTTTCGATGATACCAGGTTTTATTGCCGTATTCATTATTGCAGGGTTCATCAAGGATACAAAAAAGGGATCCAAAACAACTCTTGATCGCACTCCTTTTACTCTGAAATATCTTGACTGGAAGGTTAAGTTTTTTATTCTTATCACAACAATTTTCGCTCTTGGCAACTCAAGTGATGCATTCCTGATATTGCGAGCAGAGCAACTTGGCCTGAAAACTGTGATTATACCGGCAATTTACCTGATGTTCAATCTGGTATACTCTTTGTCAGCAATTCCGGCAGGTATAGCGGCGGATAAATTCGGCAAGAAGCGAATCATTCTTCTTGGATTCATACTATTTACAATACTCTATTACGGTTTTGCTGTTGTAAAAAGTACTACGGGAATATGGGTATTGTTCGCATTGTACGGGTTGTTTATGGGTCTTACTGAGGGAATACAGAAGGCGTTTCTTTCAACAATTATTCCTGTAAACTACAAGGCAACTGCATTCGGAGTATATGGAATGACGGCTGGACTGGCCACTTTTCCCGCCAGTTTATTAGGCGGCTTACTCTGGGATCTGGTATCGCCTTCTGCAACCTTTTATTTCGGTGCTTCGATGGCGGCCTTATCAACCGTACTTTTTATTGTTCTCATTATTTCCATGCGGATATCCCAACAAAAAATAAAAGCAAGTGCGCTATAACATTCTTAACTAATTACCCTTCGATACTTTCTCAAGACTTATTAACGGAAAAGCCCCATCTTGCGAAGGGGCTTTTCCGTTAATAATACCAACGACTTTTATATCATCTACTCAACATCGTTTACATCAGGAGCCATCAATATATCTTAGAAGGAAACCTTATTTTGCAGGTGCTGCTGCTGGAGCTGCTGCTTCAACCTTGGCTTCTGCTTTCTTAG
>SZXZ01000078.1 GCA_005843835.1 Chlorobium sp. | reverse complement strand
CAAAATTCAGAGTTGCCCGAATTCCATCAGTTTCCCTGAAATCCCTTGTTATGACATCCTCCTTTATAAATGCGCTTTTTTTAACCGCGTCAGTCAACCACGGATCCCGAAGTTCCGTAATCTCTTTGAAATGGCTATCCAAAAAGTTAAGAAAAGTCTCGTCACCGATAAAGCCATACTTGACAACTTCCGACATTCCGGAATAGATCTCTCGTTGTGGAAGAGTTTTAAGGTATGACGGGTCGATTAACACAAGTTCAGGAAGATGAAAAAATCCAATCAGGTTTTTACCAAGCGGATGGTTAAGAGCAACCTTTCCCCCAATTGAGCTGTCTGTCATAGCCAGCAATGTTGTTGGAAACTGAATCACCGGTATACCCCTGTAATAGCTTGCAGCAACAAACCCGCCAAGATCCCCAATAACTCCACCCCCGATCGCCAAAAGATTCCAGCTACGGTCAACATTACCCTCAATCATGGTACCGAAAAGACGATATGCCACACTAAAGCTCTTTGATGCTTCACGTGCAGGAACGACCAGCTCTATCAATTGAAAACCCTCATGGCGAAGTGTTTCTAAAAGTTCGTCCCCAAAAAGGTTACGGGTATGTTTATCAAAGAGTACAACTGTTTTTTTAGAGAGGCCATGTTTAGTGAACAAATCACCTAACCCTGCAGTAACAGGCGTTCCTACAATTATCGTGCTCAAATTTTCACGTTTAAATAATTAATCCAGAGTCGAAGAGGATGCTTTTCTGACATACCGCTCAATTTTTCGAGTAAGTTCCTCAACGGTAGATCCAATGCGGTTTATATCAGTATGCACGGTAATATCGGCGCTTTCATACCGTGGTTCCCGTTGTAAAAGGATTGCGGTAATTTTTTCCTCAATTTCTTCTCGCGAGAGTTTTCGTCCATGTTCCCCTTTCAACAACGGTCGATCAGTTTTGTTGTAAAGTCTTCTTGCAAGAGTTTTAGAAGGCGATTTCAGATAGACCAGTGTCCCAGAAGCTTTGATAAGTTCAAAAGATCGATCATTTTCCAGTACCCCGCCACCGAGTGATATTACTAGGTTGTTTCCTTCAACAAGTTCCTCAATTGATTGGCGTTCAAGATTTCGGAAATACTCCTCTCCATTTTCCAGAAAAATCCGGTTAATGGCTTTCCCGGCATTTTTTTCAATAGTCAGATCAAGGTCAATAAATTCATAACCGAGCGAATTGGCCAATAGCGGCCCGATCGTCGATTTACCTGATCCGCTGAACCCGGTTAAAAATATCAGTGAATGATGCTTCGTCACAATTGACTGTTAAAACTTTCCGGTTACTTTTGCCCCTTGGATTCGTGAGTCATGCAGAGATTCATCAAATACAACAAAATCTGCACCTTTTGGTTTCCATATTGCGGCAAATATATACAATAAAGCAAAAAAAAGCATTGTTTGTCAGCAGTTTGCAACTGTCAGCAATGTTCCCTCAGTGAGACTATTATCTGTTCGCCAGTTAAGGACATTGCCAAAATGCCGGTAATATCCACGAAACAGTTCACACCTTCCGTATTGGCACCTCGGCCTGGGGAGTCCAGTTTCACCCGGAATACACAACGGAAGTAATGCATGCATACATAACCACCCAGGCCGACACCCTCAAAAAAAAGGGGGCGAAATGTTGAGAATCTGCTCCTTGAAGTAACAGAAACCCCATTTGCTTGTGAAGTCCTTTCCAATTTTGGCTCATTGGTTCAAGGTTAGTCTTCTGCCTGTCGAAGGCGCCATAAAATCTTATGTAACTACTGAAAGATTTCGACGTGCATATGTAATATGCCCTATGCTATATAAGCGTTATTTGCGTAACGCTGTTTATTTGCAATATATTTATACATTGGAATTTAGAAACCTGGCATATTTATGGAGTAAATCTCTGTTCCCTGTCAGCAGGTAATTTGTCCTCGTTTTCATAAATAAGTTGCCCCCCCATGGCAAAAAAGCAATACAGCATTACCCTTGCCGCTGCGTCCAGCGATTTACGCTCTCTGGCCGAAGATCGTCTAGCACAAAAGCACCTCACCACTCACCACTCAGCCCTTAGCACTCCATCCTCACCCGAAGAATTGCTTAAAATTGTCCATGAAATCGAAGTGCAACAGATCGAGCTTGAAATCCAGCAAGAAGAACTCCGTCTCTCGAAGGACAAGCTGGAAAAGACTCTCGGTATGTACACTGATCTTTATGACTTAGCTCCTCTGGGTTATCTGACCGTCGAAGAGGACAGTACCATACTTGAGGCAAACCTGACTGCCGCAACAATCCTTGGTGTAGAGCGCTCTCGGTTACAAGGCAAGCACCTCAAAAAATTTGTTATTCCTGAAGACCATCAGGTTATTGATGCGCTCCTCGTAAAAGTCTTTAAGAAAAGAATTAACGGTAACGATGAGGTAATGCTCGTGACGGATAATGCCTGCCAAGCTGCTGTTCCTCACATTATCTCAGGCCGCACGGTTCTCCTTGATGCTTCCATACATGATATTACCTCTACATGCCGGATCATTCTCACCGATATTACCAAACAAAAGCAAACAGAAGACGTACTGCAAAGGCAGAGTCGAGCTCTTTTGGCAACCAACTCTTGCAATCAGGCACTCATTCATTCCAGCGATGAAATAGAATTACTTCATCAAGTCTGCAAGATCATAGTTGAAGTTGGCGGATACCGTATGGCATGGGTTGGCTATGCCGAACATAACGATGAAAAAAGCGTCTCCGTACTTGCCGAAGCAGGATTTGTTGCTGATTATAAACAACATCACAAACTCTCATGGGCTGATGTTCCTGAAGGGAGAGGGCCTGTAGGAGTTACCATTCGCACTGCTCAGTCTATTGCTGTCAATCATATACCGACTGACCCGATATTTCAATTATGGAGGGACGATGCGCTGCGTCATGGATTTGCTTCGCTTCTGACCTTGCCCCTCAAAGCCGCGAGTGAAGCGTTTGGAGTCTTGACTATCTATTCTCCTAAACCAGATGCCTTTGATACCGAAGAAACAAAGCTCCTCGAGGCACTTGCTGATAACCTCGCCTATGGAATCACAATGCTGAGAAGCCATAAAAAGAGTGAAGCGGCGGAACATGCACTCCGCAAGAGCGAACATAACTTTCGTTCCATCACTGAACAAATGGCAGATGAGGTAATTGTTGTCGATTCCCTCGGTACTTTAACCTATGTTTCACCCGTTGTTGAGCAGCTTTTCGGCTATCTGCCACCTGAGGTTATCGGCCACTCCTTTGTCGAATTTATAGAGCAGGAAGATATTACTCAAGCCTTACAAATATTCGAGGACACCCTGCA
>SZXZ01000138.1 GCA_005843835.1 Chlorobium sp. | reverse complement strand
GGCCACCATTGAGGCAGCTGAGCTTGGCACCTGGGACTGGAATGTGCAGACTGGTGAAGCAATCCTGAATAGCCGCTGGTTTGAAATTATTGGATACACCCCCGAAGAACTTGCTCCTGTGAGCATTCAGACATGGGTTGATTCAGCTCATCCGGATGATTTCAAGGAGTCAATGGCCATTGCCGAAAAGCTTTTCAATGGTGAATTGCCGTATTACGAACAAGAATGCCGGATGAAACATAAAAACGGCAGCTGGGTTTGGGTTCTTGATCGTGGCAGTTTGATGAGCCGAACTGCGGATGGAAAGCCCTTGCGCGTTCTTGGCACTCATATAGATATCAATGATCGCAAGCAGGCTGAGCAGGCATTGCGATCGAGCGAACGGAAATTCCGTTCCATTACCGAGCAAATAGCTGAGATGGTATTTCTGACTGACTCAAGCGGAACATTAACCTATGTATCTCCTTCTGCAGAAAAAATTTACGGTAATCTTCCCCATGAGATGGTTGGCCATTCTTTTACCGAATTTTTAGCCGAAGATGAAATTGCAAAAGCCGTTGATCTCTTTCGGGAAACATTGTCACTGCAGTTGAGTACCAGGACAGTTGAATTGACATTTCGCAAGAATAACGGCTCTTTCTTTGTCGGCGAAGTTCATTTCCAATTCTATGTGGATAATGAAACTTCCGGAGGGATCGGCATAATTCATGATATTACTGAACGTAAAAATCAGGAAATTCTACAGCACCAATATGAGGTTCAGCTAAAGGAAAGTCAGCAATTTCTTGCATGTATCTACGAAGATGTCGATTACTCCATTACCGTCGTTGATATAAGGCCTGACGGGGGATTCCGATTAAAGGGCATTAACCCCATCCATGAACAGATTACGGGTCTGCACAATGAAGATGTAAAAGGCAAAACACCCGAAGAGTTGCTTGATCCGCACGTTGCCGCCATCATCATAAATAACTATGAACGTTGTGTTCGTGAAGGTATAGCAATACATTTTGAAGAATGTGTCCCATTTTTCGGCAAAAAACCATGCTGGGAAACTACTCTTAACCCTGTTCGCGATGAAGCTGGTAATATTTATAGAATTATCAGCACCTCTACGAACATCACCGAGCGTAAGAAGGCTAACGAGCAGTTAAAAAAGATGAGCGCTGCTGTTGAGCAAAGCCCTGCAGTGGTTGTCATTACCGATTCTCATGGTACAATAGAATACGTCAACCCGAGGTTTACCGACCTCACAGGGTATACCATAGAAGAAACTCAAGGCAAAAATCCACAGATTCTTCAATCTGGCATGACGCCAAAATCAGTATATGACGAACTATGGAAAACTATATTGTCTGGTAGTATCTGGCGGGGTGAGTGGCAAAACAAAAAGAAAAACGGTGATCTCTTCTGGGAATCTGTTGTAATATCAGCTATTCTGAATTCGCAAGGTGTTATCACCAATTTTGTAGCGGTTAAAGAAGATATTACCGAACAGAAAAAAATATTTGAAGAGCTCATCGAGGCTAAAGAAAAAGCAGAAGAGAGCGACCGCGTGAAATCAGCGTTTCTGGCAAACATCAGCCACGAAATACGTACCCCAATGAATGGTATTCTCGGCTTTTCAGAACTGCTCAAAGAACCTCACCTCTCTGGCGAAGAAACTGCAGAGTTCATCGAACTCATACAGAAAAGCGGGCACCGGATGCTGAACCTCATTAATGACCTTATCGATATCTCACGCATTGATGCCGAAGAGACCAAAGTGGAAATCAGTGAAACACCGCTCAACGATCTTATGTACGACATATATGCCTTTTTCAAGCCTAACGCTTTGTCTAAAGGATTACATTTAACCTATACTCCAGGGCTTGCAGACAGCGAAAGCCTTATTATAACCGACAGCGGCAAGTTGACCCAGATTTTGACAAACATTATCAACAATGCCCTGAAATTTACCATAAAGGGCGGTGTTGATTTTGGCTATAGAAGAAAGGAAAACATACTTGAGTTTTATGTTATTGATTCAGGTATTGGTATTCCTGTTGAGATGCAGGATAAGGTTTTCGACCGCTTTCACCAGGTTGATAACTCCTTGACCAGAGGTTACGAAGGGGCCGGACTTGGATTGAGTATATCAAATGCATTCGTTAAGCTCCTTGGTGGAACGTTCCACGTTGAATCAATTGATGCTGCTGGCACTACATTTTCATTCACCCTGCCGTATAACCCAGTCCTTAATCCCGTTCATTCCGAGCACGCAGCAGAACTCAGCACTCAATGCTCAGCACTATCCAGCCCCGCTCTCTGCATTCTTATAGTCGAAGATGACGAAATGAGCACCCTCTTGCTCAAAAAGAACTTCAAAGGCGAAAACTTTTGCTTGCACTATGCCGAAAACGGATGGGAGGCCTTAGAGCTGATTCGGCATCACCCGGAAGTCAATCTGGTGCTTATGGACATCAAGATGCCCGTCATGAATGGCTTTGAGGCAACAAAACTGATCAAGCAGCTGCGTCCCGACCTCCCGGTTATTGCTCAGTCAGCATTTACCTCACAAGAGGACATGGAAAAAGCCAGAGAGGCAGGGTGCGATGACTTTATTACAAAACCAATCAACAAACACGAGTTGCTCGAAAAGATACAGGCTCTGCTGATCTGGTAATGGGTGTCCAGTTTCACCCCGTATACATGGTTGCTGTCATGCAGGTATACATAAAAGCACAATCAGCAAGTCTCAGAAACAAAGGGGCGCAATGTTGAGAATATGATTCTTGATGTAATAGAAACCCCTGCAGCCCAGAGGGTGCTTTCAAATTTCGGGTTGAAGTGGATGAACCAAGCGGCCATAACTATAATCTCCATGATCACTTTGATTTCTCTGACCTGATCAGAGTTCTAGCAGGTGCAAGTAAGATCGAATCTTATAAGGTTAAACTAGGTGACAACATCGACAAAGGATTTTAGGCAAAAATGATTGTGAAATATCCTTTTTCCCTTGGACTTAATTCATATTTTTTTTGATTGTTCTTTATCTTCCATTCAGTCGGTTTCCCTGCGCTTGATTATCCTATCCCAACCGAATAATGGCATTTCTTTAGTCGAGAGAAGGCATTTTTATGACATTCCGTCACATAGTGTACAGCGTAATATTTTTGGTATTGGTGATTGATTGGTGATGTTCGTACCTCACTTTAACAAAAGAGGTACGATGGCAAATAAACCAATCACGATGACACAGATTCGACGAATTATTCAGTTAAAAGCGGAGGGAGCCAGTAACTCCCATATTTCCCGAACTCTTCAGATTCACCGCTCAACCCTCAACACATACTTTTTCCGGTTAGCCTCATCCGGAAAATCAGTATCGGCACTTCTCGCCATCGGTGACGAAGAGCTCGGCAAGCTGGTTTATTGCGAAAACAATACCCAGAAACCTGTCGGTCGTTTTCAGGAGCTCAAAAAGCACTTTGCTCACCTACAATCTGAGTTATCCCGAACAGGGTTAACCCGGCTACTCCTCTGGCAGGAGTACAGGATAGCACATCCTGATGGGTATGGCTACACGCAATTTTGCGAGCATTTGGGACGTCATCGAAAGATTTTAAAAGCCACCATGCATTTGCACCATGACCCAGGCATGTACCTGCAGATTGATTTTGCCGGAAAATCCCTAAGCTACGGTGATCGATTCACGGGTGAGTTGATCAGGTGTCCCGTGCTGGTCTGTACACAGCCCTATAGCGGTTATACCTACGTTGAAGCCCTCGTGTCTGCCCGTCAGGAACACCTTTTTTGTGCTCTGAACCGATGCCTTGAATTTTTCGGTGGCGTTCCCCGTAACATCTTGAGCGACAATATGAAACAGTATGTGGTGAAAAACGATCGATACGAGTTTACCTTTTCAGAGATAGTTGACCAATGGTCGGTGCATTACCATACCAACCTTGAAGCCACCAGACCCCGCAAACCAAAAGACAAGCCCAGTGTCGAAAACTCCGTCTATCACTCCTATTTGCGGATCTATGCCCGATTGCGCAATGAGGAGTTTGAAAGCCTTGCGGCCCTTAACAGGCGAATACAGGTATTATTACAGGAGCATAACCAACATACGTTTCAAAAGCTGCCTTCCAATCGCCGTGAGCAGTTCCACGAAGAGGAACAACCACTTTTACAACCGTTGCCCGCAGAAGCATTCCTGATTCGCAGGAAAACACGGGCAAAGGTACAAATGAACTACCATGTCGTTTTAGGCGAAGATCGCCACCAGTACAGCGTTCCGCATCAGTACATTGGCCAACAAACCTCTATCATTTATACCGAGCATACTATTGAAATCTACCTTAGCCTTACCCGAATAGCCACGCATACGAGATGTTATCGCAAACATGGCTACACAACCCTCAGAGAACATATGCCTCAAAACCATCGTGCATGGCAGGAGCATCTTGGGTGGGATGCCGATTACTTTGTTGCTGTTGGTGAAAAAATCAGTGAAAATGCCATTGAAGTTTTTAACCGAGTCCTTGCTTCAAAGGATATGGTCGAACAGTCCTACCGATAATGCATCGGATTAAAACGCCTTTCGGAACTCTACGGAAATCAGCGCTTTGAGGACGCTTGTTGCCGGGCTGTTCAAGGTAAGCGGGTCAACTATGCCATGATCAAAAACATCCTGAAAAACAACCTTGACAAGCAGGCTCTAAACCGGGAACAGCTGTTTATCCTTCCACAGCATCAGAATATCAGAGGCAAAAGCATGTATCAATAAATAAAAAGGAGTAAAAATAACGATGAATACACAAGTCACCCTTGACCGGTTGTCAGAACTCAAGCTTGATGGAATGGCAAAGGCCTATCAGGCAGTCTTGTCTATGCCGCTACAACACCAACCGTCGCTCAATCAATTTATCGCCAGACTTGCCGAAGCTGAATTGCAAGATCGATCAATGAAAAAAACAGCACTCTTTCTCAGCCAGAGTAAACTGCGCTACAATGCGGTACTGGAGCATGTACACTGCACGGCCCAGCGCAACCTTGACAAAGAAAAGCTCATGATGCTTGCCGACTGCACCTTTATCGACAGAGCCGAAAATCTGTTGATTACCGGGGCAACTGGTTGCGGT
>SZXZ01000024.1 GCA_005843835.1 Chlorobium sp. | reverse complement strand
AAACATCGTTATCAACACATTGCACATACTGTTCAACAAGTAGGACGACTTTTCCTATGAAATCTTGCAGAAAAAAAAGATTTTTTTTTCCCGCCATTTTATTCGTACCGGAGCGCTTCTACGGGTCTGAGTTCTGCGGCTTTTCTGGCAGGCCAGAGTCCGAAAAAAATACCGGTAAGTACTGAGAAAACTGTAGCCAGTACAACCGATACTATCGATGTTATTACTGCCCAACCGGCAAAAAAGGAGAGAATCAGTGATGTCCCGACTCCCAAAACAATACCAATAATACCCCCACTGACGGTCATGCCGACTGACTCTACAAGGAACTGCAGCATGATATCACTTTTTCTTGCGCCAATCGCTTTGCGTAACCCAATCTCCCTGGTGCGTTCGGTCACGGAAACAAGCATGATATTCATTATACCTATGCCTCCTACCACCAGCGAAATGGCCGCAATGGAACCAAGCAGAAGGCTCATGGTCTGTGTAGTGCTACTGAGCATTTTCTGAATTTCAGTCATGTCCCTTATATTAAAAGAGTCGTCATCTTCTTTCAGGCGGTGCCGTTTAATGATAAGTGCACTGATAGCACTTTTAGTTTCTCCAATTAATGATGGCGACGCTACTTCGACAAATATGCCGCTAAGGTAGGTTTTTCCAAGGACACGATACATGGCTGTTGTTACAGGAATAATCACCACGTCATCCTCATCCTGTGGTCCGGAAAACCCTTTTGCCGGAGCAATCCCGATAACGGTAAAATTAATTCTGTTGATTTTGATGGTCTTGCCAAGTGGATTGGTTGTACCAAATAGTTCTTTGACTACCGTTACCCCGATAATGGCCACCTTTTCACGAGTCTGAATCTCTTCACGGGTAAACCATCTCCCGATTGAAGGAACTACTGCACGCATAGAACCATAATCATATCCTGCACCGGTAAGACTTGAACTCCAGTTCTTGTTTCCGTATACTATCC
The DNA here is from genome assembly GCA_005843835.1 of Chlorobium sp. Lineage (GTDB taxonomy): Bacteria > Bacteroidota > Chlorobiia > Chlorobiales > Chlorobiaceae > Chlorobium. The sequence goes on along the minus strand of SZXZ01000024.1, from coordinate 6,457 downwards.
GGCCAACTCCGTTAACTACCCCACTGGCATTTTTTACCAGTCTGTGAAGCGAAGCAATCTCGTCCACATCGGGAAATGTAAATCGGGCGACAGCACCAGCACCCTGTGCTGCACCTCTGATTTTAGCCGATCCTGCCCTTATCGAGAGCATATTGGAACCCATTGATTTCAGCTGTTCCTGCATGGATGCCTTGGCTCCCTCACCAAGGGCCATCATAGCTATCACTGATGCAACTCCGACCAAAATTCCAAGTACAGAGAGAAACGAACGCATCTTGTTGGCCAGAATAGACTGAAATGCCTGTGCAATAAATCCTATAAACCTGCCATCCTGCCATAATGAACCCTTGCTGGACCCATGTATATCAAACCCGGTCTCTCCTGAAACAGTAACTGCAGGTGCAATTCCTTTCTTGCGCTCATCGGTTATAATAACACCATCCCTCATGGTAATCACACGGTCAGCGTAAGCGGCAATCTCAGTTTCATGGGTAACCATAATGATGGTTTTCCCCTCTAGATGAAGACCGTTAAGAATCTTCATGATCTCTGCGGAATTTTTCGTATCAAGATTGCCGGTTGGCTCATCAGCAAAAATAATCAAAGGATCACGAACAAGAGCTCTGGCTATTGCCACACGCTGCTGTTCGCCTCCCGAAAGCTGGTTAGGAGTGTGATCAATTCTCTTTTCCAATCCAACCATCTTGAGACGATCAATCGCCTGCTGACGAAAACTACCCTTAAGCCCACTGTAGATATAGGGAAGGCGAACATTATCGACAATGTCCATTCGCTTGAGCAGATGAAACTGCTGAAAAACAAACCCGGCAACATTATTGCGCACGCTGGCCTGCTCATCCTCAGACATGGTATTAACATTATTGCCAAAAATCCGGTACTCGCCCTTGTCGGGATTGTCAAGAAGACCTAGAATTTGAAGCAACGAGGATTTGCCTGAACCCGAGGCACCCATGATTGCCACAAACTCACCCTGCCCTATCGTTACGGAAACTCCACGCAACGCATGAACAGTGCTTTCACCGATAAGGTATGTCCGGTGAACATCGACAAGTTCTAGCATTGGTTTCATTTTTTTGATCTGCTCCGTTGAGGTGCAAATGGGTTTGACCCGGTGTTGTTTTTTGGCAAAACAAAAGTGGTATCGGGCATGAGAACAACAGAGTTGTCCGTCAACCCTTCAAGAATCTCAATATTGTTGGCGTCCTGCAATCCCGTCTGCACTATTTTGAATCGTACGCCTTTTTCAGAATTATCACTTCTCTGGCGAACTACTGTTTTACCGTTTTTACTCTGAACAGCGCTGACGGGTAACAAAAGCACTCCATTCTTTTCTTTAACAATTATTTTGATATTAGCGCTCATGCCTGAACGAAAAACATCTGGAATATGGTCCGGAATTATATCAACATTGTAGATGTTCACATTATTCTGCAGATGTGACTCATAGTAGATATGCTCAACAACACCTTTCACTCGTATATCCGGATATGCATCCAGTCCAATCATGGCCTTTTGACCAATTTTTACCCGCCCGATATCGGTTTCATCGACATATGCCTTGACAATAAGATGATCTGAAAGGACAAAAAGAGAGTCGCTTGTGGTTACGGTCTGGCCAGGGTCGACACTGCGCACAATAACCTGTCCATCCATGGGTGCTATAACTGCTGTTTTTTTATACACATTGTCCCAGTAGCTCTGCTCACTTTTACCTTGTAGCTTGGCAGCATCAAGAAGTGCTGCCCGTTCGGTTGAACTAAGCATAGCGAGCACAGCTCCTTTCTTTACCAGCTTACCTTCATCAACAAGAATCTCCTCGATTCGTCCTCCAACCGAAGACTGGATTTTCACACGGTTTTGAGGCTCAACCGCACCGGTTGTCGCTATGAGTAACCTGATGGTTCCCCGAGAAGTATGGATTTCATCAAAACGTGTTTCGGCAGAGCGGCTTCCTTTGAACAACAAGAACCACGCCATACCCATAGCCAGAACCAAACCCACTACACCCCATACCAGTTTATTCCTGCTGACCATCAAGTCCTCCTCCTTTTGCCTGGATCCATTGAGCCTCAGCAATCAGCATGTCCGCCTCGGCATTGAGATAATTCTTTTTTGCACTGACAAGATTGTTTTCGATAATCACCCAGTCATTAAATGAAATAAGACCGTTCGAGTACTGGGCGTTGGCAATTGTTGAGCGTGCTATAGCAGCATCAAGAAACTTTTTCTGCACATCAACTAACTGGCGGGCATCCTGAAAACCTTTCCAGCTTTGTTCAAGTATGTTGAAAAGCTGAAGGTACCCGCTCTTTTCCTGCGCATTCTGTTGACTCAGATAAGCCCTCGCTTTAGCTACTCGTGCCTTGCCACTTCCACCTTCATAAATAGGTACAGAAACCGTAATCCCTGCATTCCAGTCCAGCGCATCAAATGGCCAGCGATCAGGAAAACTTCTTCCGACCGAAGAAGTCAAATACAGGTCTGGTGAAAAAGTACTCCTGGCAGCATCAAGATCGAAACGCGCTGCTATGATCCTGGTATCAAGCTGTTGAAACAGTGGATTGTTTTTTGCCAGCTGAACAAGATCGGGCTTTCTTTCATTACTATCACTTGTCTTAAAAGACCCCTGAACATTGATGGTCTGACAGGTGTCGCGTCCGAGTGCTGAAGCAAGGTTTGTCTGCGCGAGTACAAGGCCTCGTTTAGCCTGCGATACTTCAAACTGCGCCTGAGCAAGATCGGCCTCAGCCTGACGGAGCGAACCGATGTGTTCTCGTCCGCCCTGGTAGCGCAGACTTATCAACCGGACATTCTTCTGCCGTCTTTCAGCTATTTCAAGAGTGAGACCGACAAGATCTTGGGCTTTAAGCAATTGAGTAAATGCAGAACGGAGAGAGAAACGAATGTTCGAAGAAACAATGCTGTAATTATATTGGGCTGCTTTAACCGCTTCAGCATTGCTCGAAATCTGGTTTGATGTTTTATGTCCATCATAGAGAAGCTGATGAGCAGACAATGCATAAGACGTAACCGCAGAAGAACCGAGTCCTGAAGTTCCATTCTGAAAAGAGCTTAGACTAAGGTTAATTTTCGGAAGCTGTAAACCTTCGGTTATCTGCTTGTCTGCTTCAGTTTGCTGCAAAAGTGCTTGTGCAGAATAAAGGTCGGGATGAGCCTGCCGAGTTTCGCTGACACACTGCTCCCATGTCAGGGACTCAACAGCAGAGAGTGATGAGGTATTGACAAACATAAACATCACAAAAAACCAATGTATCTTTGACCTCATAATGCAACAGCTCTGCCACTTTCTGAAATAATCATAACCCACCTGACTTTTATATTTTTGACGTTCAACAGGGTAAAACCTTGCAGCTTATAACGATAATAATGTATAAATATTCTGAAGATCCAGCGTTTACATGAAACTATACTCGGGAAATCAATAAGAATTCACAGAATTGGCACAGGAAACATCCGTTTACATGAATAAAAATTTATGTTTCGAAATATTTTTTCTTGACCAAAGATGAACACAATAATAAGCTATAGTATTATATGGAAACAATATATATATCATGCGGAACAGGTATTCACATTCAATAAGTGGAAGAAGCATGAAGCTTTGGTGAAATATTGTATCTTTTCACCCGTATTAAAAATTTTTCTTTGATCGCCGATCTTTTTCAAAAGTCCTGAATATCATGCTTGAAGCAAGAAATCTCTCCCTTAGCGTTGGAACAAAAGAACTCCTCAATGATACCTCGTTCCGAGTAGGAGACAAAGACCATGTCAGTCTTGTCGGCCTTAATGGCACCGGAAAAACAACTCTTCTGCGCCTTATTAGTGGCCCGAATACCGACTCAGCGCTTATTATTACCGGGCAATTTCTTAAATCGGCTGAAACCACGATCGGGTATCTTCCACAGGAAATCTCGTTTGATGCCGATCTTGAAAAAACTGCACTGCAATATGCCCTTCAGGCAAACGTAAGGCTTTTTGAGCTGTCCGATAAAATAACCCGCATGGAACACGAGCTCGCTCTGCCCGATCAGGATTATGAAGGTGAAGCGTACCACCAGCTTATAGAGCGGTTTTCGGATGCAATGCATGAATTTGACCATCTGGGAGGCTACACTATGCAATCAAATGCAGAGAAGGTTCTCGGTGGACTCGGGTTCAGTGAAATAGATTTTCATAAAAAAGTCAAGGATTTTTCAGGTGGATGGCAGATGCGCCTGCATCTAACGAAACTGCTGCTGCAGAACCCGACGCTGCTTCTTCTTGATGAACCGACAAACCACCTTGATATCGACTCGCTGCGATGGCTTGAAAATTATCTGCTCAACTATGAGCACAGCTATATTATAGTATCACACGACCGATTTTTCCTTGACAAGCTTACCACTAAAACTCTGGAAATTGCGTTCACACAGATCAATGAATACAAGGGAAACTACTCCTATTACGAAAAGGAGAAGGCTGAACGGTATGAGCTGATGATGGGTAAATATGAAAATGACGTAAAAAAAGTGGCTGAATTGAAGGCTTTTGTCGACAGGTTCCGCTACAAGGCGACCAAAGCCAGGCAGGCACAGAGCCGATTGCGTCAGATGGAAAAAATGGAAAAGAATATGCAGTCGCCGGAAGAAGATCTTTCAAGAATCTCCTTTCGTTTTCCAAAAGCAAATCCATCCGGGCGTGAAGTCATGCGTCTTGATGGGGTCAAAAAGGCATATATCCTTCCTGACGGAACAAAAAAACAGGTACTGAAAGATATAGATTTGGAAGTGATGCGAGGCGACAGGATTGCTATTGTCGGTTCAAACGGAGCGGGAAAAACCACCTTCTGTAAAATTCTTGCTGGTCAAATTGACTTTGAAGGAAAGCTTACCATGGGACACAATGTGTCCCTGAATTATTTCGCACAACATCAGACTGAAAACCTCTCCCCTGAAAAAAGTGTTTATATGGAGATGATGGATTCTGCTCCAAGCTCGGAAGCACAAAAAAAGGTTAGAGACATTCTGGGGTGTTTTCTTTTCAGTGGTGATGCAGTCAACAAAAAAATCAGGGTACTGTCGGGAGGTGAGAAATCAAGGGTCGCTCTGGCAAAAATCCTCCTTCAGGCATCAAATCTTTTGATTATGGATGAACCAACAAATCATCTTGACATGCGATCGAAAGAGATGCTGATCGATTCACTTGAATACTATGCTGGAACCCTTTTAATCGTCAGTCACGACCGCTATTTTCTCGACAGCCTGGTCAACAAGGTTGTCGAAATAAAAAATGGCTATCTGCAGCTTTACCTAGGCACCTACGCCGAATACCTTGAAAAAGCGGAAAAGGCCCTTGAAGCTGAACGCAAAGAGGAAGCTGCTGGAAAGCAAAAAAAACAAGGTACTACTGTCAAAATCACCGAACAAGAAAAAGAAGAGACAAAAAAAGTTGTAGCAGCTAAAAAAGATAAAAAAAGAATAGAGGAGGTAGAACAAAAAATTAACCGGCTTGAGCAGAAGAAAGAATCACTCGAAACCATTATGGCAACAGAAGATTTTTATAAAAAAAGCCCGGTTGAAACTGCAAAAATCCTGGACGGATACCATACACTTTGTAATGAATTAAATGCGCTTTTTGCAGAATGGGAACAAAATAGTTGAAGATTAAACTGCAAGCAGATTTACGAGTTGTTTCATACCCATTTATTAAGAGTAGTGACCAGAACACTTGGAATAATAGGTTTTGAAACATAATCGCTCATGCCGGCCTGTATACACAGATCGCGATCCCCCTGCATGGCATGAGCGGTAAGAGCGATAACTGGAATATTGTGATCAAGTACTCCAGAATCAAGACTCCGGATAATACGTGTTGCTTCCATACCATCCATTTCCTGCATCTGTACATCCATAATCACAAGATCGTAATGCTCTCTTTCGAGCGCTTTGATAGCTTCAATTCCATTATTAACAACGTCGATTTGATAACCCAGCTTTCCAAGAATACCCAATACTACCTTCTGATTGACGTTGTTATCCTCAGCAAGCAGCAACCGAACCTTATCTTTTTGAACCTTTACGGGTATTTCCGGAAAAGGTGCGTGCATACCGGATTCCATGTTTTTAATTGAATCCGTTACTCGATTATTCTGATTTTTCTGTTTCTTAAATGAAAGAATGAACCAGAACTCCGATCCTTCGTTTTCGAGGCTGTTGACACCAATCTCCCCCCCCATAAGCTCTACAAGCTGCCTGCATATAGCCAATCCGAGTCCTGTACCTCCGAATCGACGAGTTGTTGAGGCGTCAACTTGGGTAAAACTCGAAAATAGGATATCAATTTTATCTTTAGGTATCCCTATACCAGTATCTATAACCGAAAATCGAAGCTTTTCTTCATCCTCAGTACTGAATACAACATTTACATGAACCGATAC
>SZXZ01000033.1 GCA_005843835.1 Chlorobium sp. | reverse complement strand
TGGCAAAATTTCTAACGAGTCCTCAATAAGATCTCCTCTTGAATGAAGAAAATGTACTGTATCAACCTGAACAGGCCCTCCCATGTGCAAAAGTTCTTCTATATCCTCAAAACCAGCTATAGCCTCACATACCTTGAATTCCATAGGACGGTTCAGAATAAAACCCAAAGAACCTTTTTCGTTATGTTCGCACATAATCAGTACAGTACGCTTGAAATTCGATTCCAGCATATTGGCTGAGGCCAGCAAAAGTTTTCCGGTTTTAAGCTTGTCAAATTCGTTTACCATACTCTATTATCATGTTTTTTGCTGAAGATATTTGAGTAACTCTTCTGCGTGATCAGCCGGATTAACTTTCGGCCAAACTTTCTCTATTATACTTTGCTCATTAATCAGATATGTCACCCGATTGGTGCCCATATACTCTCGACCCATAAATTTTTTTAACCCCCAAACTCCGTATGCCTCGACAATCTGCTTGTCAGAATCGGCAACAAGACGGAACGGAAGATTATATTTATCAACAAATTTTTTATGCTTACTCTCAGTATCAATACTGACACCAAGGATATCTATTCCCAACTTTTTAAAGTTAGGGAAATTATCGCGAAAAGCACAAGCTTCCTTTGTACATCCGGGAGTATCATCCTTTGGATAGAAGTAAAGAACCACCTTGCGGCCAAGGTATTCTTTGAGTGTGACGTTCTTTCCGTCCTGATCTAAAGCTGCTATTGGTGGTGCAGTTACACCTTCTTCAAGTATTGACATTGCGATGAATGAAACTAATTCTTGTTATATATACTTACATTCTTTGTAAATCAATCGACACAGCAAAAAGTTTCTTGACGAAGCTATGAAATCGTATTCATTTTGTCCCCTATGCGCAAATCGGCTTGAACAGGCGATGATTGATGGTAGAGAAAGGATGTTTTGCTCGTTATGTTCCTGGGTTCATTATATCAATCCTCTCCCTGTCGCTGTTGCTTATACAGTCAATGAGAACAATGAACTTCTTGTGATTAGAAGGGCGCATGAACCGGCATTCAATGAATGGGCTCTTCCCGGCGGGTTTCTTGAAACAGGGGAAGAACCTTCTGACGGATGTCTGAGGGAGCTTATGGAAGAGACCTCTCTCGAAGGGAAAATAGAAAGCCTTATAGGAGTTTATCATCGGGATGTTGAACTCTATGGGTCACTCCTGGTGGTCGCCTACAAAGTATTTGTTGTCAATGACTCAATAACGATTAATCATGAGTTGTTTGAAGCTGGATTTTACCCTCAACACCTGCTGCCTAAGGTCCGAATTCCTCTGCATCTTCAGATTATCCGGGATGCAAGAATAATTCAGAGACCAGCCTTCCAACAAGCAACCTCATGACCTGACTCATAACTAACAAGGTCTGGCTGTACCTGACGACAATGCGTATCAGCAAGGGGACATCTGCCTGCAAATCTGCAGCCTTCAGGTAAATTTATAGCACTTGGCACATTACCTTTGATAACATGAAGCCTCTCTTTTGATGACCCTAGACGAGGAATGGATTTCAACAACCCTCTTGTATAAGGATGAAGCGGATTACTAAATATCTGCTGAACCAAACCTTTCTCGACTATTCTTGATGCATACATGACAATCACCTCTTCACAAAGCTCAGCTACTATACCAAAGTCATGAGTAATGAGAAGAACACTCATCCCTGTATCTGACTGAAGTTTACTGATAAGATCAAGAATCTGTGCCTGAACAGTAACATCAAGGGCCGTTGTTGGTTCGTCGGCAATAAGCAAGGCAGGATTACAGGAAAGCGCCATTGCAATCATAACCCGTTGCCGCATGCCTCCTGAAAGTTCATGGGGATATGAGGAAAATCTTTCGGCAGGATTTGGAATTCCAACTAAATGTAACAGTTCGATCGATCGTTTTTTTGCTTCAGCATGAGTTAAATCCTGATGAATACTAATCTGTTCCATTATCTGACTACCGCAGGTAAAGACCGGATTAAGCGAACTCATTGGTTCCTGGAAAATCATGGCAAGATCATTGCCTCTCAAGCTTCGCATTTTATCTTCGGAAAGCTTCAATAGGTCTCTACCTTTCCAAAAAATCTCCCCTCCCGCAAAATATCCGGGTGGCATGGGTACGAGACGCATAATGGAAAGGGCTGTAACCGATTTTCCACATCCGGACTCACCTACGACCCCTAATGTTCGGTTACGTGCAAGAGAAAAACTTACACCATCAACAGCCTTCGCAATTCCACTATCAGTTGAGTAGTAAGTCTTGAGATTTTTCAGTTCAAGAATATTTTCCATATATAACAATCTCCCCAGGACGTAAAGGGTTCACAGGTTACTACACGTTATCGGGACAAGCGTGAAAATATAGTTTGTAAGCTTCATATGAAAACGTTATCAGATTCTGACCTTAAAAGTGCTGCAGTCACCAAAAAAAACTCAAGCTTTCTTACCGAAACCCTTAAGCAGTCAAGCCCATATTGCATTCTTAAGCAATCGTTACTGGACAGTCTGTCTGATAACATTGATACTTTTTCCCCAATTGATATTTCCGGGGTTCAAGGTTCACTCTCTTCCATCCTGGCGACAGCTCTTTTTAGTGATCTACATTCATCACTGATGGTGGTTTGCGGTCAAAACAGCTTTGAGTTATATGACAATGATTTTGATGCACTTCTTCCTAAAGAGAAAATCTGCAATACATCGGATGAACTATCCCTGTCTATCGGGTCAATTTCAAGATGCAAAAAATCGGTTATACTCTCTTTTTTTGATGATCTCGATGTAGCTCTTTGCGAACCCATCGAGGCTGAAAGCCGAATTTTTCGACTAAAAACTGACCATGACGCTGGATATAATAACCTTAAAAATTTTCTTACCGCTCACAACTTCGAACTGAGAGAGTTTGTTGAAAACGAGGGTGAATACTCAGTTCGAGGGTCTATTATTGATGCCTTTGCTTTTGGTGCAAGAGAGCCGTACCGTATTGAATTTTTCGGTGATACCGTTATATCTATTCGTCATTTCGACATCAACAGCCAACTTTCAGGAAAAACGAATACCGGAGCAGATATTACGGCCAGCTTTACCGTTACCCGAACAACTCCCTCCGTTACTGAAACAACAATCCTTGACTACCTTGATCCATCGACAGTCATTATTATCGATGATGCAGTGGAATTTGCCACAAGAGATGATCATGATACGTTATTGAACGCACTTTCAAGGTTTCGCTGTATAAGAATCACGCAACATTCCCCATCAGCAATAGACTTCAAGTCGAACGCTCAAAAAAAACTTAACGCCAATTTCCGCATTCTTGCTACTCTGCTGCAGAAGGAAATTGGAAGCAATAAAAAACCTGTCTTTGCGACAAGTTCACGCAGAGAAATAGAGGAATTGACTGATTTTCTGGCTGAGGAGATGATTAGCTCAGGAAGCTCATGTTGTCTTGAAGCAAGCTGGGTTCCTGTTAATCTTTATTCCGGTTTTACCTTTGCCGATCTAGACCTCTATACTGAATCTGACATTTTCGGCAAGCTTCACTCGCATAAGACTCACCAGAAGCGAAAAATAAGAGGGATTTCCCTGAAGGATCTCCAGAAACTTAAAGTCGGAGATTATGTAGTCCATGAGGATTACGGGATCGGGATTTTTAAATCTCTCGAGACAATAACGGTCGGAAACTCCGAGCAGGAATCTGTACTTGTTGAGTATGCAGGGGGAGATCAGCTTTTTGTTAACGTACAGAATATCAATCTTCTTTCGAAATATACTGCCTCAGAAAGTTCTCTTCCCTCTTTGTCAAAACTTGGGAGTTCCAAATGGGCAGCAAAAAAGGATAAGGTTCGCAAAAAGCTTCGTGATATTGCGATTAACCTTATAAAGGTTTACGCTCAACGAAAAATGCAACCCGGGTTTGCTTTTGAGCCAGATTCTATCTTTATGCGTGAATTTGAGGCCTCTTTTATTTTTGATGAAACCCCCGATCAGTTTAAGGCAATTGAGGATGTAAAAAAAGATATGCAAGAGCCTCATCCAATGGACAGGCTGATATGCGGTGATGCTGGTTTCGGTAAAACTGAGATTGCCATGAGAGCGGCATTCAAGGCTGTCGAATCAAGAAAACAGGTTGCCGTGCTTACACCGACCACTATTCTCGCTCACCAGCATACAGAATCGTTTACCAGAAGATTTGAAAATTTTCCGATCTCGATAGCAGTACTGAGTCGTTTTGTTCCTCGCAAGGAACAACTGGAAATACTAAAAAAAATAGAAAGGGGGCTGATTGATATTGTCATTGGAACGCATCGACTGGTATCAAAAGACGTATTGTTCAAAGAACTCGGCTTACTGGTAATTGATGAAGAACAGCATTTCGGTGTGGAGGTAAAAGAAAAACTTCGCGAACAGTTCCCTGGTGTTGATACCTTAACCATGTCAGCGACACCGATTCCGAGAACACTTCAGTTTTCGATGCTTGGCGCAAGAGATCTATCGATTGTATCTACACCGCCAAAAAACCGCCAGCCGGTAGAAACCGTTATTACCGATTATGACTCTGCTCTTATTCAATCGGCTATACGCAGGGAAATCAAAAGAGAAGGGCAGGTATTTTTTCTTCATAATCGGATTTCATCTCTTGAAGATATTCTGAATACACTCAGAGAGCTGGTACCATCTGCCCGGATTGTTTACGCTCATGGTCAGTTACCGTCGAAAGAGCTTGAAAAGATCATGATGGATTTTATGCAGAAAGAGATTGACGTGCTTATATCCACTACGATCATTGGCTCCGGTCTCGATATTTCGAACGCTAATACCATCATCATCAATCGAGCTGATATGTTCGGACTTTCTGATCTTTATCAGTTGCGTGGAAGAGTAGGTCGAAGCGAACGAAAGGCATACTGCTACCTGATAACTCCACCACTGCACACGCTTAAAAGGGACGCTGTACAGCGCCTTGCCGTTATTGAAAGCTTTACAGAGCTTGGTTCAGGCTTTAATATAGCCTTACGTGATCTCGACATCAGAGGTGCCGGCAATCTTCTTGGTGCAGAGCAATCCGGATACATCCATGAACTCGGTTTTGATCTTTACCAAAAAATGCTTGCAGAGACAGTTGCGGAACTGAAAGCTACTGAATTCAGCCATATGTTTTCAGGAGAAAGCAAACCCTCTGAAAGGCAACCGAAAACATGCGATTTACTCTTTTTCTTTGATGCCCTTATTCCGGATTATTATGTCAGCGCAACACATGAACGTTTTGCATTTTATGACAAAATTTCTAAAGCACCATCAGAAGAGAATATTGATGCACTTGCATTAGAACTCAAAGACCGTTTTGGTTCCCTGCCCGAGGAAGTTTCTAACCTGCTTATTCTTACAAAACTAAAAATTACCGGGTCGTCTCTTGGACTTGAAAAAATTGATATTCAAAAACATAATTTGACCATATATCTCCCGGATCAGAATGATGATAATCTTTGCAACAGAGATTTTTTCCAGCACCTCATTGTGTCGGTTCAGGAGCCCTGGATGCAAAAGTATAAACCCGGATTCAAGATGGATAAGAAAATGAAACTGGTTTTACACCATCCAGCCGGTATCGATAAATCTCCTGAACATGTGATTCATGAGTATTCAGAACTGCTGAAAAAACTTGACATTGCATCAAAAACACATTCGGTAGAATAGTCTCAATCTTGAAAATGATCAATTGGAGTTCGATCAAGTGATCTCATTTTTAGAGTAAATAAATAACCTCTTTCAAACTTTGGTGGGCAGAATCCGCAACTTTTGCAACTTAGCTATTGTTAAGTAATAGGACAAAAATAGTCTTATAAACACAAACTTTAGTTCTCATGAAGATCACTATAAATAATCACTCATATGATGCAGAGAAGGGCAACCGGTTACTTGACATAGCTCGAAGTAATCAGGAACATATTGGCTACTTCTGTGGGGGAAACAGTATCTGTCAAACATGTTACATAAAGGTTCTTGAAGGTGCTGAGCTTCTTTCGCCTTTAAGTGATGAAGAAAAAGCCCTTCTTTCAGACACGTTGGTTCAAGAAGGCACAAGAATGGCATGCTTGACTACTATTGAAAAAGAGGGCTCAATCCGGATCATTTCGTTAGCAGAGGAGGTGAAAAGGGTATTCGAAAACAATCCACTGCAATTAACTGAATATGCTGCAAAAATGGGATCGGAGTCA
>SZXZ01000038.1 GCA_005843835.1 Chlorobium sp. | reverse complement strand
GTCTATAAACACCGTCTTGTAAAGTGAGGGACGGTTTACCTCACAGAGTAAGAGATGCATATAATGTGCCAGCAGTAATGAATATTTTTTTATATGGCATGCATGTACTGCTATGCTACTTTAATAAAATGTTTTAAGGATTTGTTTATGAAGAGCGATTTCAAGCGGAGATGATTTATTTTGTCGTGCTGCCAATTTTTAAACGCATAAATCCGCACAGGTGTGCGGATTTATGCGCGGTAAGGCGCAAACAAAAAAGAGGTATGTTTAACCCGGGTATCTATTACAAAATGCCTTTCAGGTATTGCTGCCGTTGTTCCTCAAGAAAACGCTCAATTGCATATCGGAGCATGACTCTCGGCATAATTTTATAATGCTTCAATAAAAAGCCTTTGAGTGCCGGTGCATCACGCTTACCTGCTTCCCTGAGCATCCATCCAGTTGCTTTATGCAGCAACTCTTCCTTGTCGTGAAGTAAAACTTCAGCTAAAGAAAATGTGTCAGATAACTCACCACGTCTGATAAAATGAAAAGTCGCGGTTATGGCTATCCTGCGTTCCCAAAGATTATCAGATTTAACCAACGTATAGAGTGGCGTTCTATCCCGATGTTGAAGAAAGGTGCCAACAATATGAGCTGATGAAATATCAACAAGATCCCAATTGTTAATCCAGTGAGTATGAGCAAGGTAAAGGTTATAGATCTGCTCCTGATCCTTTTCGTTGCCACGATAAAAACGACGCATCAAGAGCAGGAGTGCAAGCAGACGATCTTCATGAAACTCGGATGAAAGCAGTATGAGTACCTCCGGCAAATCTGTATCATCCAGCGTCGCTGATAGCTTTCGCAACACCGGGACGCGAATGCCGCGAAAAATATCGTGCTCACCGTATTCGCCTGGTGAGGTCTTGAAAAACCTTTGAGCAAATTGTGCTGCTTCAGGATTACCCAGTGCATCGAGTTTTCTTCGTATACCAGCAGCTGTCATGGTCATGGAACTCTTCCGTTACGATCTACCGCTTTAAAATTTATGCCTGTTCGGCAAGTTTTGTCCACCTGACCATTTCTTTATCGAGTTGCTGCTGAATACCCTTTAACTCGGCGCCAAGTTTTTGTTGAAGCTCAAAGTTGCCACCTGACGTTGCAAGCTTTTCTGCTATTTCGGTCTGACGGTTTTCAGCTTCATGAATACTCCGCTCAAGCGTTTCGAGTTCGCGTTTCTCTTTTGATGTAAGCCCGCTGGACTTTGTTGAAATAACCGGTACTTGCTTTTGGGGCTCCGTTACTTTTTTTGACGGTTTTTTTTCATTCTTTCCACCTTCAGACGCCTTCAGCTCAAGATACAACGAATAGTTTCCTGGATAACGGCGGATAACACCGTTCTCTTCAAAAGCAAATATATACTCAACAGTGCGGTCAAGAAAATAACGGTCGTGACTCACTACCATAAGGCAGCCAGTGTAGGTATCGAGATAATCTTCAAGCACCCTGAGTGTCGGTATATCAAGGTCATTCGTAGGTTCATCAAGAAGAAGTACGTTTGGAGAATCGATGAGCTGCTTGAGTAAATAAAGCCTACGTCGTTCCCCACCTGAAAGTGTGCGTATGTAGCTGTACTGGGTGGAAGGAGCAAAAAGAAATCTCTCAAGCATTTTGGAGGCTGAAAATACCATTCCATCTTTTGTCTTGATTTGCTCGGCATGCTCCTGAATATATTCTATAACCCGTTTGGAGTCGTCAAGTCCCCTGCTCTGCTGGTCGTAATATCCGATATTAACGGTCTTGCCTAGTTCTATATGTCCGCTGTCGGGCTGAACGCGTCCGGTAATCATATCAAAAAGAGTGGTTTTTCCGGAACCGTTCGGTCCTATAATGCCAATACGGTCACCCTTCTGCAGATGATATTCAAAAGACTGAAGCAGCAACTTATCGCCATACGACTTGGAAACTTGGTGAAATTCCATGATTTTGTCGCCCAGCCGGCCTGCACCAAAACCGATTTCGAGTTCTTTCGCCTTCTCCTTTTTAGGAGCGTACACTAAAGTCTCAGCTCGCAGCATACGGGCTTTCTGTTTGGTTGTTCTAGCCTTACAACCGCCTCTCATCCAGTCAAGCTCCTGACGCACTAAAGCGGATCGTTTGCGATCGTCCCTTATAGCCTGCTCTTCCTGTTCAGCTTTCTGCACAAGGTAGCTCGAATAACCTCCAGTATAGGTAACCGCTGTCCGGCCATCCATTTCAATCATTCGTGTCGCTACGCGATCAAGAAAATAACGGTCGTGAGTGATAAGAATAACTGCACCCTGATAGCGCCTGATATAATTTTCAAGCCACTCGACACTGTCGGCGTCAAGGTGGTTGGTAGGTTCATCGAGAATAAGCCCGTCACTCGGGACTACAAGCGCATGGGCCAAGGCAACACGTTTGCGCTGACCACCGGAAAGTGTCCCCATGAGCGCCGTCAGATCGTAAAGACCTAACTTGCCGAGCACTGTTTTGGCATTCGATTCGAGTTCCCATGCTCCGCAAACATCAAGCTCATGAGCAAGCTGGCTCATCCGGTCAATCAAAGATGGATCTTCAGTATGCTTTGTTTCGAGTTCCTTGCAGACCACTTCATATTCATAGATAAGATCCATGACCTTACCGCTTGATTTCAGAATAGCCTGAAGCACTGTATCATCAGGGTTGTAAGCGGAATCCTGGGGTAAATAGGCAATCGTTCTTTGGTTAGCCACCATAACTTTTCCCTTGTCAGGAGTCTCTACGCCGGCAAGAATTTTTAAAAGCGTGCTCTTGCCGCTACCGTTCGCACCGATAATACCAATCTTGTCGCGGTCATCAATGCCGAACGAGACATCCTCAAACAAATGCTTAAGACCATATTTTTTTTCTAACCCTTCAACCGTTAACAGTATCATATTCTTCCTCTTACTTATACTATCTGATTTTATATAAGGGCGTTATCGATATATCATCTTACGAAGTAACACCACAAAAATTTCAAAAAAAAACCCGGTAAAAATCCGGGCGATTACTTACTTATTATAAACACGCCCCTTCTCGTTAATGCATCTCAGTATGCGGGGTAGTTTCCGTTGTACGGTGTCCATCGGAGATAACCCTGACAGACTCAACAAATACTCACTCTGTTTCAGCGCTCCAATATACTACTCAACGGGGTAAGATTGAAACTTTATCCAATCTCATCAGTTCTACGGTGTAGCATTACCGGTGAGCTTTGCTATCTTTATAGAAAGATTATCAACTAAACACGATGAACCATGAAACTCAAGATGCTTTTTATTGCTCTTCTTATGATGGTTGCGGCAAAGGTTGCAGTTGGAGAGATCCGTGCAGTTGAATACGATATTGATACTATTGAAGACCACGCAAGGGTTAGAAGCTTCAAATATGTGTCCTACGAGCAATGTTATATTGATGCTTTGGAACAGGCGCGAAACGAAATGCTTCCGCCAGATCAAGAGAGCGAAATCCTGGCATCTGTACCTAAAGGGGGTGTGCTGTTTCTTGAATTGCTTGGTGATGAATGGCGAATGGCTAACGGACCAAACTGGACATATATTGTAACAGAAGAATCTGGTAAAGAACTGTTTCGCTCAAAGGGCAATTTTTACACTGAACCCCCTCCGGCTTATGAAGTTCAGAAAAACATTGTGCACACCAAATTCGGAACCTTTGTGAACAGGCAAGAAGCGCAGATACCACCTGAAAAAGATGTATGGGGAAGACCTGTATACATAATGCGCGATCAAAAAGCAATTCCATTTGCATTGCCTGAAAAATTCAAGGTTTATATTGTTGACAGCATCAACAAAAACAGGTGCTCTTACCTTTTGACGAGAAGAATCAAGAATTGATGGTAAATGGGTAAGGTCAAGCAGTCAATGCTTGACCAACGTTTGTAAAGGGGATGAGTGATTGTCCTCAAAACGAGCATACCAAAAAAGAAAACTCTCTACCTGAGACAGCAGTATCAAAATACGATGGCTGCAGTTATATTATTTTCTGTGCCCACTTCATCAGAGAGATCTCATCCATAGATTCCCAGGATGTCATGTCTTCGTTTCTATACTTGTCAATGAACGTTTCCTCAATGACCTTTTTATCGGCTGAGAAGATATAGGCTTCTAAAGGAGCGTTGTCGTAAGGCTGGAAGGCCCAGTATTGCACACCCGGCCGACCATTATTAAAAAGAAACAGTTGTTCGTCAGGATCAAGGTCGCTGTTTTCTGCAATGGTGTCGCACTCCTTCGCTATGTCCTGAATTTCCTTATACTCCTTCAGGGAGTATTCGATAGGTCCAAGGATCGGATCATAAACTTTGAAATCGATGGTGATAAGACCAGTTTCGGTAAGAATGAAGAATACATGGCCGAACTGCCAGTAACCCCCATCAATAAAAACAGGTGTGCGAATTGCTTTAAGCTGTTGAAGTGCGAGTGTTTTATCCATCGGAGTATCCTGTTCCTGCAATTTACCCTGTAACAATTATGTTGGTGTGCAAAAAATACGGATTTATATTTCTTCCAAGTTTCCTGTTCTCTGTTTTTTTTAATAAACTGAACCTGAAATACCCCGAAATTTTGCATTTCTTTAATCCTGGCTGAAAAATTCCCTGATGAGTGGAACACAATTGAGTGAATTGGAAGAATTGCTGGCATGGACAAATCTTCCTGTACCGGAGGTCCTGCTTCAGCTGCCATCTCACCAGCAACTTCAGGTGGTTACATGGGCTAACACCTTGGTTAACCATAAAACTGAAGGGTTTGAGGATCTTTACAGCGCCATAAGTATGATAGTAAAGTTTATACCTCATTTTATGGTGATTCCTCTTATGGTGGAATACATTCGTCCACAAATTGCTGCCGGGGTTTGCCGGAAAATGGGTGTTGAACAAGCTACGGGTTACGCTAATGACCTGCCGCTGCATTACTTCAGTGAGGTTTCAAAGCACATAGATGCCGTGATGATGGCTGAGATTCTTGAGAAAATGAAAAAGAATAACGTGGACAGGTTTGTTGATTATGAACTTGAGCACTATCAGTCGCGGATGCTTGAAATTGCTCAGCATCTCAATCGGCATTTACTCGAAATTGTGGCGAAACATGTCACGCTTCCGGACTATGGAGCTGATCTTGCTATGAACCCTTATAAAGAGGTTATTGAAAAAATCCGCGCCTTGCAATAACGGTATTATTCTCTCCGCTGCATATTTCCATCCATTTTATGACGTCTGTGCTAATTCCGCAGACCATGTTATAGCGCATCCTGATGCTCTGATCATGGCTGCCACGCTGCAGTATTTATCCATTGATAGTCTTACAGCTTTTTCAAGTTCTGAATGAGTGCAATCGGGACTTTCAAGACAATACTTGATTTGTATGTCGGTGAAAACCTTCGGGTGTTCTTGAGCCCTCCGGGCGTCAATGTCGGCCTGGAGGGTAATGAGGTTTTTTCTCATTTTTTTGAGAATGCTGAGTATATCCATCATTGAGCAGGCACCCAGAGATTCAAGCACGGTCTCCATGGGTGATGCTGCTGATCCACCAGGCCCTAACAACTCAGCTGATGTATCAAAAAAAGTTTTAATCCCTCTATTGTTGGTACCGATAAGTGGCAATTTATTGTGAAATGTAACCGTTGTATGCATGCTGGATTGAAAAACAAAAGTTAACGAAACAACACAAAATATCAGCTTTAACCAGAAATTGCACTATGGTTACGGACGGAGTCAGCATCTGTAATTATTGCTGATGATGAAACTTATAACCATAGACTCCTGTTACTTGAACAATAACTATAATAAATAAATATAAGTACATAGTCCTTTTGCTACGAGATTATGTTTTTGATTTTGGCTGGTACATGCAGCTAATAATCGGTCAGCTAAAATAACTTCAACGAAGTTTTATGAATGATCTTTTACAGAAACCAAGAAAAGTCTACGTTTCAAGGAAAATAGAGTTCAATGCCGCTCACCGTCTTTTCAATCCTTTATTTCCAGATAGTGAAAACCTGGAAATTTATGGAAAGTGCAGCAATAAATATGGGCACGGCCATAATTATCTTGTTGATATTACTATTTCCGGTATTGTTGACAGAAATACCGGGTTTCTTTTCGATCTGAAAGAACTCAAAGTTATTCTTGAAGAGGAAATAATTAATAGATTCGACCACAAACATCTTAACCATGACCTACCCGAACTACAGGAATGCGTCCCCACAACCGAAGTGCTTGCAGTGCTGATATGGGACATTCTTGAAGATCGACTGCGTAACATCAATAAACCGGAGTTAGCTCTCCATGAAGTCAAAATATATGAAACAGGAAAAAATTCCGTCAGCTACCTTGGCGAGTAACCTGCTGCCTTCAGGCAGAGGGAGTTGCTGTGATGATGATGATTGTGTTTTAGACAATCGCGAACATGATCCTCTCGTTATTGGCGGGTTGTCAGTTGCAATATCGGCGATGCTTGATGGAATTGGTGAGGACACTCAGCGTGAAGGGTTACTCAAAACCCCTGAACGTGTAGCTAGGTCGTTGCGCTTTCTGACAAAAGGATACCGGGAAAATCCTGAAGAACTCCTGAAAAAAGCAGTCTTTACCGAGGCTTACGATGAAATGGTGCTGGTAAAGGATATTGACATTTTTTCTATGTGTGAGCATCACATGCTTCCTTTTTTT
>SZXZ01000073.1 GCA_005843835.1 Chlorobium sp. | reverse complement strand
TAATTCATGTGTTATTATAATTTCCGCATAATGCATTCAAAAAAAGGTTTTATCTTTCAAAACATTAAATTATCGATTAGTACGTAGTATTCTACACTTTTTATTCCTCTGCTTTTTTATTAGGATTTCAGTCTCCTGTTGATTCATATATACATCTATTCAAGTTTTATGATGACCTTCCTGAACAAAGGAAACAGCTCGGATACCAATTATCCTGCACGTGATAGTGCTATGCATATTGTGTTCAACAGTATAGCTGAGCCCGTTTTTATTATTGATGCTGAAGGCAGGATTATTGAGGCAAACAAAGCTTTTGCCGCAATATTTGGTAAAGAAGTTCAAGAGTGCATTAATGCTAATGTTTATGATCTTCTCCCGCCTGAACTGGCTAAATCCAGGAAAGAAAAAGCCGATGAAGCAATTAGCACTAAAAAACAAGTCATTTTTGAAGATGAAAGAGAAGGTTTTTTTATTCGCCATACCCTTAACCCGATAGCAGATGACAAATGCAGAATTTCATGGCTCTATGTCATATCTCAGAATATCACGGAGTTTAAGCTTGCAGAAAGACATTCAATAAACCAGAAAGCTTTCAGAAAGGAACTTATCGAGTCTATTCCAGGAGCATACTATCTGCTTGATGTCGAAGGACGATATGTTGACTGGAATGCTTATCAGCGTGATGTTGTAGTAGGAAAACAAGAACATGAGATGGCTAATTTTTTTGCCATAAATACCGTACATCCCGATGACAGAGCAAGAGTACTTGAGAAACAGAAGAATATCATAAAATACGACGTTGAGGAATCTGAAGAAGTTAGAATCCTTATACATGGTGGACCTGAAATCCGATGGTATCGGATTTCAGGTAAAAAGATTCTCATCAATGGCGAAACATTTTTTTTAGGGATTGGTTCAGATATCAACGATCGCAAAATTGCAGAAGAAGCAGCTCTCAAAAATAGCGAAGATCGCTTCAGAAAACTATTTGAAGGGCACTCTTCAGTTATGCTGGTTATCGACAAAAGCGGAAAAATCATAAACGCCAATCCGGCAGCTGCAATATTTTATGGCTGGACTGTTGAAGAGCTTAAAATGATGCGCACGGACCAGATCTCAATGTCATCAATAGAGTCCTTAATGGACAACATTAATCAAACTAACATATCGGAAGCAAAAAGATTATCCGGTATTCACAAAAGAGCGGATGGCTCAAGTCGAGATGTAGAGATAAAAATCAACACAATTGTAATCGATGGCAAAGAACTTTTGTATGCCATCATTAACGACATCACAGAACGTAAGCAGGCAGAAGAAGCACTGCGTAAAAGTGAGAGAAACTTTCGTACCATTACCGAGCAAATGGCAGAGGTGCTTATTGTTGTCGACCTCCACGGCACAGTAACCTATGCATCACCTGTTTCGGAAAAAATGTTCGGTTATTTGCCGGATGAACTCATTGGCCGTCCTTTTACTGAATATCTTTCAGAAGAGCACGTTCCAGAAGCGTTAGCCATCTTCAACAACATTGTTATAAATCAGGTTGATGAGAAGGTTTTCGAATTTCAATTCAAGCATAAAAATGGCTCACGACTTTATGGAGAAGTGCATGTACGTTTTTATCACGATCATGAGTTCCATGGAATCATCGGTTTGATCCGTGATATTACGGAGAGCAAGCACAATGAGATGATGCGCCTTCAATACGAACAGGAATTAAAGGAAAGCCAGCAATTTCTTGCAAGCATCTATGATGAGGTAAATCATTCTATATTTGTAGTTGATATCCTGCCTGGTGGTTCATACATATACAAGGGGATAAACACACTGTATGAAAAACTCACAGGTATGAGCGATGAGGATATTTTCGGAAAATCACCTCAACAACTTTTTGCTCCTGAAATTGCAGATACAGTCATCAGTCGGTATGATGCCTGTCTGAAGGCAGGCAGGTCGATTCAATATGAAGAGTGTATGCCATATAAGGGTAAAGATTCCTGGTGGGAGACCGTCTTAAACCCTGTTCGCAACAAGACCGGAAATATTCACAGAATTATCGGTACAAGCTCCAACATCACTGAACGCAAACTTGCCGAGAGTCAGATTAAAAAACTGAGTACTGCCATCGAGCAAAGTCCTGCCATTGTTGTCATTACTGATCCAGAGGGTAATATCGAATTTGTCAATCCGATGTTTGTGGAAATAACAGGCTACACTGCCGAGGAAGTCAAAGGCCAGAACCCCCGCATACTTAAGTCTGGCCTGATGCCCCAGACGGTCTATGAAGAGCTCTGGAAAACTATACTTTCAGGCGATGTCTGGTATGGAGAGCTGCAGAACAAAAAGAAAAACGGTGAACTCTACTGGGATCAGGCGGTTATCTCAGCTATACACGATAAAAAGGGCAAGATAACCAATTATGTAGCCGTCAAGCTGGATATTACTGAACAGAAAAGAATACTGAGTGAACTTATAGCGTCCAAAGATAAAGCAGAGGAGAGCGACCGATTAAAATCAGCTTTTGTCGCTAATATCAGTCATGAAATACGTACCCCGATGAATGGCATTCTCGGCTTTGCGCAGCTGTTGAAAGATCCTCAGTTAACATGGGAGGTCCAGGCCGAGTATATCTATCTCATTCAGCAAAGCGGCGAGCGGATGCTGAGTCTCATTAACAACCTTATCAATATTTCGCGTATTGAAGCTGGCGAAACCATTCTGCACCCGGGTGAAACTCCCGTTAATGAACTGCTGCATGATCTCTATGCTTTTTTTAAACCTGAAATGAACAAAAAAGGTTTGCAGCTGAACTGTATAACCCCCCTTTCCGACATCGAAAGCATCATTGAAACCGACAGTGGCAAGTTAGCCCAGATTTTGACAAACCTTATTCAGAATGCCCTCAAATTTACAAGCGCGGGAGGAATTGATTATGGCTATAAAAAAATAAACGATGTTCTTGAGTTTTATGTGATCGATACCGGTATAGGTATTGCGCTAGATATGAAAGAGAAAATATTTGATCGTTTCCACCAGGTTGATAACCCCTTGACCCGAACCCAGGAAGGGGCAGGTCTTGGGTTGAGCATATCCAAAGCATACGTTGAAATGCTTGGCGGAACTATCAGGGTCGAATCAGAAGGCGATCAGGGAAGCGCATTTTATTTTACACTGCCTTATAACCCTTCCGGAACCACCATAATTCCGCGTTCTTTCCCGATCAATCAGATGCCGGTTATATCACTTCCAGATCTAACGGTTCTCATAGCCGAAGATGAGGCAGTGAGTCAATTAGTGCTTGAAATGTATCTCAAAAGCGAAAACATCACCACACTGATAGCCGTTAATGGTCAGGAAGCCGTTATACTTGCAGATCATCATCCGGAGATAAATCTCATTCTCATGGATCTTAAAATGCCGGTGATGAATGGATATGAAGCAACAGCACTCATCAAAAAAATTCGACCAGAATTGCCGATTATCGCCCAGACAGCGTTTACATCAAAAGAAGAAAAACAAAAAGCTCAAGACGCCGGATGCGACGCGTTTATATCCAAACCAATCAATAGAAACGAACTCCTGACATTAATAGACATGCTGCTCAATCGGTGACGGATCAACTCCGATAAGTAAATCAAGTGATCCCTTTTTTGCTTCACAGTGTCAGTAGTTACAAGACCCCAGCCGGTTCCAATTAAAAGAGAAGCCCGGCTGGAGCTGCAGTGAATAGGGGAGAAAGAGAGGTGTACCCTTACATTTAAGGGGTTATATAGCCACTTTCAAAATAACAGGAACTGTTTTGCTTTCAGCCACGGTAACAGTTGTCTTTCCTTGATGCTTGAATTTTTCACTCCAGACACTTATTTCATACGTACCGGCCGGAACATTCGGAATAGTAAATTTACCATCATGTTCCGTTACTGTTGCATATTGATTTTTCGTTACAATAACCCAGGCGGACATCTCAGGGTGAGCTTTGCTCAGCAGATGAACCACCCCTGGCTTATCAAAAGTAATCTGTCTGGTAGAGCCTGCTTCAAGTTTGTCTACATTGAATTTTTTTGCAGGGCTGAATGAACTAATCGTACTGAGTATAGCATCGTTGTTTTTTAACGTAACGCTGCATCCGGCAGGTATAGTGGTTACTTTCGGAAAAAACGTAAGACTTTGCTGTTCGATTGTTTTATGCTCACATACCACATGTCCTTTGGTGCCCAAAAGATAGACAACAGCATCACCGTTATACTTCGGTATGTTAGCGTCAATTTTTCCGGTGATTGTTCCCCCGCAGAAAGCATTCGAGGTACTAAATCCAAAACTTGTCATTAATAAAGCGGTTTTGATGAACCGGGAAGTACTTTTAATCATATGCGTCTCCATTAAAGTTTAGTGTATTAAACGTATTGCCCATTACATCAGACAAATCGATATCTAACGAAGGATATGTTAATCAACCAACTCTTAAAGGAGTCTTAAGGAAATCTTAAATTTTACGTAAAAATGTAACCCCCTGCCTGTATATAAATTTTATCATAAAAAACCCCGTACTATCACCGATAGTGATCATGCACCGTTATATAACCTCAAGTCAAAACCTTCAGTAATGGTATCAAAATCAACAGGGAACGATGGCTCAAGGTTATTGAACCTGTCCCTTCCTTCAGGCATAGCGTGCACCCCGGTCGGTAAAACTTCATTCGCTAGAATAAATTCAAGCAGATACTTGGTAAGACGGTAATATCCACTGGGTTTACCGGTAGTTTCAAGCAGTGGTTTTCCGATTGCCCACCTGTCAACAATCAGTTTGACCGCCGCCTGGTAAAAAGCAATTTTGTTTTCATCGTGATTGTTGACGTTTGAGATGTCCATAAACAGTTTTATTGGTTGCTTGAGCAAGCAGAACTTAGTTATCTATTTTACTGAATATTTGCCGTAAACAAAACCAGTCCCTCGCAGGAAAAGGGCGTAAAAATATAAATGAGCAGTATATTGGGTTGAGTAAGGTTAAGTTTAATCAAGTCAATTTACCGTAATGAGGAGTCGGACATGATGACTGTTAATTTTATGACTGTTCTCTTTCTATTCTTAGCTTTTCTGGCGTCTTCAGTTAAAATTCTCAGAGAGTATGAACGGGGAGTAGTTTTTCGATTAGGGCGGATTATAGGAGCTAAAGGGCCGGGCCTTATTATTCTTATCCCCGGGATAGATAAAATGGTTAAGGTTGATCTCCGGACGGTAACCCTTGATGTTCCCCCTCAGGATATTATCACACGCGATAACGTATCGGTAAAGGTTAGTGCGGTAGTCTATTTTCGAGTCCTTGACGCCATCAAGGCTATTGTGGATGTTGCGGATTTTCATTTTGCAACATCCCAATTAGCTCAGACCACTCTCCGAAGCGTTTGCGGTCAGGGAGAGCTTGATAATCTGCTCGCTGAACGGGATGAAATCAACGACCGTATTCAGTTAATCCTCGATAAGGATACCGAACCATGGGGGGTCAAGGTAAGCAAAGTGGAAGTAAAGGAAATAGACCTTCCCGAGGGTATGCGCCGGGCAATGGCTAAGCAGGCCGAGGCAGAGCGGGAACGTCGTTCTGCAATTATTAATGCAGAAGGGGAGTTTCAGGCTGCTCAGCGCCTTGCTGATGCTGCTGCTATTATTTCCGGTACTCCAGCAGCTCTGCAGCTCCGATATCTTCAAACCCTTAAGGACATCGCTGCCGAAAATAACTCAACCACCGTGTTCCCTATACCAATGGATCTTTTCAGGCCGTTCTTTGAAATCAAGCCACCGGCATCTTCCTCGTCAACCTAAATTATTTCGATTATGTTCAAGATTCATACAATCCTTTGTCCGGTCGATTTTTCAGATGCTTCACACAAGGCAATACGCTACGCGCAGGAATTTGCCGGCAATATGGGAGCCTCAGTGTATCTGCTTAACGTAGTTGAGCCTCGACCCATGGCAGTTGACGTATCGCTCAATTACGTGCCCTTTGAAGCCGATCTTGAAAAAGCCGCAAAAGAGGATCTGGAGGTTATTCTTGAGGATTTTCGTCGCATAGGTCTCAGGGCTGAGTACGGTGTAGTGATAGGAGGTCCAGCCGACTCCATCCTCGAAAAAATTGAGACCCTCAATGTAAACCTTGTTATCATGGGGTCTCATGGCAAAAAAGGTCTCAGCCGCTTGATAATGGGCAGTGTAGCGGAGACGGTTGTCCGAAAGGCAAACTGTCCCGTACTGATTGTAAAAGCAGAAGAAAAGGAGTTTATAGGCGACGACTGAAGGCCTCAATCAAAGTTTTTGCGCCACTGAAGGGACTTATTTCTGATGAAAGCACCTTCTGTTCGATTGTTGCTTTAGCATCAACAACATCAGGATGTGAGAAAAACTCTTTTTTCAGCATCTCTTCAAGAACAGTATAGAGCAGGCTTTTCAGTTGTTCACGTCGTCTTTTCTCAAGAGTGTCATTTTCACGCATTACGGCAAAAAAATCAGTAATATTCTGCCACACCTCAGTAATGCCTTTACCGGTAAGGGCTGAAGTAAGCATAACCTCACGGTGCCATGCGATATGTTTTACCGGCATCATCCTGAGCGCTGCTTCAAATTCAGCCCTCGAAATACCTGCAATACCTGATTGATCGCCATCAGTTTTGGTAATTGCTATCGAATCTGCAATTTCCATGATACCGCGTTTGATGCCCTGGAGTTCGTCACCCGACCCGGGCAGCATCAAAAGCAGTATAAAGTCCACCATGGTATCTACAAGCACCTCCGACTGCCCGACACCTACAGTTTCAACAATGACAACATCATACCCTGCAGCTTCACAAAGCACAATAGCCTCATGAGTTTTTGGCGATGTGCCGCCAAGATAACCCGAAGAGGCAGTTGGGCGGATAAATGCTTCTTTTTTTCCAGTAAGCCTTTCCATGCGTGCCTTGTCACCGAGTATGCTCCCTTTGGACTGTCGGCTGCTGGGGTCTATAGCCAGCACAGCCAGGGTAAGCCCCTGACTGATTATCAGTTCACCGATTGCCTCGATAAAAGTGCTTTTTCCCGCTCCAGGAGAGCCGGTTATGCCAATACGCAGTGCACTCTTTTTTTTGGAAAGGCAGCGATCAAGGATTTCATGTGCTTTTTGCTCATGCTCAGGCTTTTGCGATTCAATCAAGGTAATCGCACGACTGAGCATGTGGCGGTCTCCATTCATAATGCCGCTTACAACGGTATCAACATCCGGGTTATGATAGGGCTTCAGTTTTCCATGAAGATGACTGCTTATCATGAGTTAAAGCGCGCTATAAGCTGATTGAGAATGTTAATGGCAGCTTCAGCAATAACAGTACCGGGACCGAAAATTCCAGCAACTCCCTTTTCATAAAGAAAAGCATGATCCTTTTCAGGAATTATACCCCCGGCAATAACCAGAATGTCCTCCCGCTGCTTTGCTTTCAGTTCCTCAATTATTTTTGGAATAAGAGTCTTATGACCGGCAGCAAGGCTTGAAATGCCTATAAGATGTACATCGTTGTCCAGAGCTTGCTGTACCACCTCTTCAGGGGTCTGAAAAAGAGGACTGATATCGACATCAAACCCAATATCTGCAAAACCGGCAGCAATAACTTTTGCTCCCCGGTCATGACCGTCCTGTCCAACTTTGGAAACCATTATTCTAGGTCTGCGTCCTTCCAGCGAAGCAAAGGTATCAGAAAGCTGCT
The DNA here is from genome assembly GCA_005843835.1 of Chlorobium sp. Lineage (GTDB taxonomy): Bacteria > Bacteroidota > Chlorobiia > Chlorobiales > Chlorobiaceae > Chlorobium. Next base: position 27,790 of record SZXZ01000073.1, on the reverse strand, counting down.
GAGCCTCTTTAAAGAGTATGTTATCCTGCATCTGCGACATATAGACACTGGTGTTAAGCCTGGTGACGGCGCGGTACCTGCCGAAGGTTTTTTCGCAGGCTGATGATATTTCTCCTAATGTAGCTCTTTTTCTTGCAGCGTCTACGGCAAGTTCAAGCAGATTGCCCTCTCCCGAAGCAGCACTTTCCTCAATTGCACGAAGGGCCTTTGAGGTATCATCATTGTTTCGTTCAGCTTTAATTGAGGCGAGCCGACGGAGCTGTTGCTCAAGAACCAGGGTATTGTCAACTTCCAGCAGTTCGATATCTGTTTTGCTCGTGGTTTTATACCCGTTAACACCTACAATAATTTCTTTTCCGCTGTCAATGCGAGCCTGTTTGCGGGTTGCGGCCTCTTCAATCTGGAGTTTTGGCAGTCCCTGTTCAATAGCCTTCACCATACCACCCGCAGCTTCAATGTCACTGATAATCTTCCATGCTTTTGCAGCAAGTTCAGCAGTAAGGTATTCCACATAACTGGATCCTGCCCAAGGGTCGATGCTTCGGGTAATATCAGTTTCCTCCTGCAGATAAAGCTGGGTGTTACGCGCAATTCTTGCTGAAAAAGGAGAAGGAAGCGCAATAGCTTCATCAAGCGCATTGGTATGCAGAGACTGAGTGTGACCAAGAGTAGCTGCAAGAGCCTCAAGACAGGTGCGTGTGATGTTATTAAACGGGTCTTGCTCTGTAAGGCTCCATCCGGAAGTCTGGCAATGAGAACGAAGCATCAGCGACTTCGGATTTTTCGGATTGAACTGCTTGACAATTTTTGCCCAAAGCATTCTTGCCGCCCTTAGCTTGGCAATTTCCATAAAATAGTTCATGCCCGTAGCCCAAAAGAAGGAGAGACGGGGTGCAAAGGCATCAATGTCCAAACCCGTTTTCAGACCGGTTCGGATATATTCCAATCCGTCGGCAAGGGTAAACGCCAGTTCAAGATCTGCAGTTGCGCCGGCTTCCTGCATATGGTAGCCGGAAATGCTGATGGAATTGAACTTAGGCATATTGCTGCTGGTGTATCGGAAGATATCAGCAATAATTCTCATGGAAGGCTCTGGCGGATAAATATAGGTGTTGCGAACCATAAACTCCTTGAGAATATCGTTCTGAATCGTACCGCTCAGCTTTTCAGCCGGTACACCCTGTTCTTCAGCTGCAACAATATAAAATGCCATAATCGGAAGAACAGCTCCATTCATAGTCATGGATACCGAAATATCTCCGAGCGGAATTTGATCAAAGAGAATTTTCATATCCTCAATCGAATCCACAGCAACACCGGCTTTACCCACGTCACCAATAACCCGCTCATGATCCGAATCGTAACCCCGATGCGTTGGAAGATCAAAAGCCACAGAAAGTCCTTTCTGGCCGGCGGCAAGGTTCATGCGGTAGAAGCGGTTTGACTCCTCAGCCGTTGAAAATCCGGCATACTGACGAATAGTCCATGGCCTTGTGGTGTACATCGTAGTGTACGGTCCTCCAATGTAAGGAGCAAAACCTGGAGCAAAGGTCAGCTGTTCAGCTTCAGAAACGTCCGACTCAGTAGAGATAGATTTTATTTCTATACCTTCAGCAGATGTCCAGCCTGCCGACTGCGCCTCACAACATGCTTGACTGCTGGCGGACGTGGGAGCAAAAATATCAATCGTCGAAAAGTCCGGTCTCATTTCACTCCGGTTTTATGTTGGTAGGATTTCAGCATTTCAAGGACGTTGACGCCGGTATAAATGAAACTGTCAATACCTGCATTAAGCAACTCATCATGTTCTTTTGGCGGTTTACCAGCCATGACCGTAATCATTCCAGAGTCAAGCCTGCGAAGTTTACTGCAAAGCGTCACCGCTGAAGGTATCGGATCTTTCTCAGCAATGCAAAGCACAATAATGTTCGGTTTCTTTTCGAGGGCAGTTATGTATGAGCTCTCTTCAAAAGGGAGTGCCCCTTTACCCGCAATTTCAAAACCACCGCATTTGAAAAAATCTTCAGCAAAACCAGCCTGGCGGAAGCTGATTACAGGGTCACCAACCATCCATATAAAGACTGACGGTGTATGTCCGCATTTCAAGCTGTAAGACAAGGTGTTGATTCGTAACAACTCATAACCTGCAGTTTCATTGCCTTCAGGCATTTTCTCAGCAGCAAGTTCAAGGGCGTCAATGTTCTCCTGCTGTTCAGGTACGAGAGGCCAGGGATAGCGGTTAACACCAATAAGTGTCTTTTTGCGATTGTCGACAGTTTTCCGACGTTTTGCTGCAACTTCCGATATCATTGCCGATACAAAACCCTTATCACATGCAGTAGCAAGCCCGCCTTTTTCTTCAATATTCTTGAAAATATCCCAAGCTGACACGGCAAGGTTTCGTGTCAGTGCTTCCAGGTAATGAGAGCCATGTGCAGGATCCACAACTCGGTCAAGAGAAGCCTCTTCCTTAAGAATGAGATGAATATTTCCGGAAATACGTTCCGCTACGTCAGGATTCACGGAAAGCCCGGTATCGAAAGCTCCTATTTGCAACGTATCATAACCCCCCAGCACTGCAGAAACGGCTTCAGTTGTCAGTCGAAGTACATTAGTATAAGGGTCAAGCAGAGAACGGTTCCTTTCTGATGTTCTGGCAAAAAGAATCGGCATCGAGGTCTCCGATGCTCCGTAAGCCTTCAAAAGTTGTCCGAGGAGGTACCGCAAAGCTCTCGGTTTTGCAAGTTCTGTAAAATGGCTGGATCCTACAGGTAAAATAACAGTCATCCGAGATACAAGAGTGTCCGCAGTCGCACCAGTCTCAAGAAAACGGTGCAGGCAATCACTGACCCCTGCAAGAGCAAGAGCGATTTCCTGAACGGCATTAGATCCTTTTTCATGAAAAGGGATAGTATCAATACTGAAAAGCTTGAAGTGGGGGAGTGACGTTCCGCATTCCAAAAGATCAGCATCAGAGCCGATCTCCCGAGACATATCACCAAGCAATCCACCTGAATTTTCAGAAAATCCGGGAATGGCAAGGAGTGAATTCAGAAATTCAGGAGCAGGGGGAAGTTGGCCCGAAAAGTACACTGCAACAGCAGAAGTATCTATTCCGTCAAAAAGTATGCTCAGATTAGCTGGAGTGCAGATCGATGGATCAGTTATCACGAACTCAATTGCAGATGCGTCCAGCTTAAAGCATTCTAATGCAGCTTTATTTGCAGTTTCAGGATCTCGAACAATAACCTGCATGCAATTCTGCCATGCATTTATAGCTTTGTAGTACGGTATGGCAAGGTGTTGTTCTTTTTCATCATGGCTGTACCAGGGCTCAAGGTTAAAACCGTCCGGCGTTTGCCAGACAATACTTTCGTATGGTGTATCCTTGAGTTCGGCTGTTGCCTTTTTTTTCCAATCCTCCCGGCTGACCGCCGGGAACTCATGAAAGAGAGAATCAGGCCGGGAGTGTGTCATAACTAGGTTTAGAGTTGTTCATACAAAACAGGAAGTCTTATGCTTCCTGTTCGTCATGAATAGTTTGTTCAATTTTGAATTCTTTAAGGACGTCTGAAATTTTATACTTCATGTTCTGAGGTAACGCTGTCCTTTCAACAAATCCCTTCTGCAGCAGCCACCACGTAGTCTGGAAATCTCTTGACGTTGGCTTGCCAGTGTACTGCTCAATGACCCGTTTGCCGGAAAATCCGATATTACCGGCATTGTGCTCAAATATCTTGAGTCCCCTTGACCCAATACCGATAGCTACGCCACCGAGAGTTGGATCGGTAATAATTGAAATCACCGGTAGCCCAGCCTTTTCCACACTTGAAATAGCAACATGCAGTTTAGGAAGACCGACCATCGAAGAGCAACCTTCATGCATTCTGGCGCCACCTCCAGTAGCCTGAATAACAAGCGGAACTCCTTGTTTAATAGCAATTTTACTGGCTCGCCATATTTTTTCCGCAGTCGACATACAGAACGATCCACCAAGAAAATTGAAGTTCGTTACGCAAAAGACAACAGGCTCCCCATTAATTGTAGCATCTCCGGTTAGAAACGATGATGCAGCACCTGTTTTAATCTGCGCTTCGATAAGCTTTTTCCTGTAATCGGGAAACTTCAGAATATCCTTGTCGACAATGTATCGGGTATCCTTATGTTCCCGGAAAGAGTCCGGATCAAGAATCAAGTCAATGTAGTCATGGGCAGTAAGTCTTACATACCGGTGTCCGCATATTTCACACACAAAATTATCCGCAACCAGTTTTGAGTAAAGAACCGGATCCAGCACCTTCTTGTCCATGATATTGCGACAGTTTTTATGCCGGGCCACAAAGAGAATTCTTTTTGGCTTGGGGATAAAGAATGAAACAGGCTTTTCAAATTCGAGAATCTCTTTCTCAGTAATCGTATTCCACTGGCCTATTTTTTCCCAGCGCTCCATTCTTTTCGAAAAAATTGACTCGGACGGTATGCTGCTCAGTTTGTCCAGCCATTTAATCATTGATTCTTTGAACGATTGAAGCGCAGCCTTAGGGTAATGATGTGCTGGACCTTCAGGTTCAAGAATAATTTCATCAATGATGCCGTTTTTCAATCCTTCTATAGCGGTTATCTGCGAAATTTCGGCAGCCATTCCGGCTCTCTCTCTTGTACGGAACAGAATGGAAGAACAAGCCTCAGGCGAAATGACCATATAGGTTGAATATTCCATAGCCAGCACAGCGTCACAACCGGTTAGAGCAATTGCGCCACCGCTGCATCCTCTATTGATAATGACCGAAATAGTTGGAACAGTTGCTTCAGCCAGCAACTGCATACATCGCCCAATTTTCCAGGCAATTCCCCCTGCTTCAGATTGCTCGGTGGGGTCAGCACCTGCAGTATCAATAATCGTAATAATGATTCGGTTTTCCTCTTCAGCAAGCTGAATGGCATCATTAGCTTTTTCAAATGCGGCAGGAGTCGGCATTCCTTGATTCCATCTTGCTATCTCATCAGGGCTTCTCATCAGTTTGCGCATAAGCACAAAATCAGAAGTAGGACCCGATTGCTGGCCGATCAGCATTACTGGCCACTCCTTACCACCATCACGCAAAACAGCACGATGAGTCTGGATGATGCAGCTGCCATGCAGATCGTTTTGCAGGCACTCTTCGGCATCATCAAATACTGTAAGATAGTCCAGATGTTTGGGGCGTTCGGGGTGAAAGGAGAGTTGATACTTTTCGTATTCGGTTAGTTTTTCAATACTCTCGCGAGAGTAACTGAAACCCTCTCTTTTTTCAAAAGGCAGATAAAAATGTTTCACTGGTTACAAGCTGCTTTGTCTCGATTGATTTAATGCTTTTTCTGAGCAAACTCAATAAGTACCCTGTTTGTCTCTTTTGGATGAAGAAACATGATTTTTTTTCCGCCTGCCCCCTCTTTAGGCAAGCTGAGTGGATTAATGTTCAGAGATGCAAGACGTTCTGTTTCTTTGTTGATGTCGTCCGTTTGAAGCGCTATATGATGCATTCCATCCCCGTTTTTTGCAAGAAATTTTGCAATCGGGCTTTCATCACTCAAGGGCTCAAGAAGTTCGATTTTAGTTTCTCCAATGGTAATAAATGCCACCTTGACCTTTTCCGAAGCAACCTCTTCTATTCGGATAGCCTCAGGTGCGCACCCGAGAATATGAGTAAACGTCTCAAGTGCGCTTTCAAGGTTTGTAACAGCAATGGCTATGTGGTCAATTTTGTTAATCATCAGCTGTTTAGTGTTGCTCGGTTAAGATTTTTTTTGTGCATAGCCGATTGTTTGCAGTACTGTTGCAATCTCTTCAAGAATCATTGGATCGTCAATCGTAGCCGGCATGGTATACTCTTCACCATTGGCAATTTTTCTCATGGTGCCGCGAAGAATTTTACCAGACCTGGTTTTCGGGAGACGATCGACTATAATAGCACTCTTGAACGATGCAACCGGTCCGATGTTCTCACGGACGTACTCGATAACGTGTTTGATGATAAGGTTATGAGGTGTATCGACATTGTTCTTAAGCACAAGGAATCCAAGAGGAACCTGGCCTTTAAGGTCGTCATGGACACCGATAACCGCACTTTCAGCCACATCAGGATGCTCGCAAAGTGCTCCCTCAATTCCACCGGTCGAAAGTCTATGGCCGGCAACATTGATAATGTCATCAGTACGCGACATAATGTTGATATAGCCATCTTCGTCGATAAAGCCGGCATCACTGGTCTGGTAGTAACCCGGGAACTCCTTCATATAGCTTTCCACAAAGCGGTTGTCAGCCTTCCAGAGAGTCAGCATGGTACCAGGAGGCAACGGCAGTTTAACAACAATATCCCCCATCTGTCCAGCCGGAAGTTGTTCCATTGCCGCATTGATGACCTGAACATTATATCCGGGAACCGCCCTTGATGCTGAACCGTATTTAACCGGACCAGGTTCAATGCCCTGACAGTTAGCCGCAATTGCCCATCCCGTCTCAGTCTGCCACCAATGGTCAATAACCGGTACCTTCAGTTTTTCCTCAGCCCATTTTACAGTATCAGGGTCAGCACGCTCGCCGGCAAGGAACAGTGTCCTGAAATTGGAAAGATTATAGTACTTGAGGTAGTTGCCGTTAGGATCTTCCTTCTTGATAGCCCTGAAGGCAGTAGGAGCAGTAAAGAGTACTGACACGTTGTATTCACTGATAATTCTCCAGAATGTTCCAGGATCAGGAGTACCAACTGGTTTGCCTTCAAAAATCAGAGTAGTGCAGCCCTGAAGAAGAGGAGCGTAAACAATATAGGAATGGCCTACAACCCAGCCGACATCACTCGCAGCCCAGAACACCTCACCAGGCTCAACGTTATAAATATTTTTCATCGACCACTGCAACGCAACCATATGGCCGCCATGATCACGGACAATTCCTTTAGGTTGACCGGTTGTTCCCGACGTGTAAAGGATATAAAGAGGATCTGAAGACTCAAGAGGTACACACTGCGCTGGTTCTGCGCCAAGAAGTGACTGGTTCCAGGTAAGGTCGCGTTCTTCGTTAAGTTCTGCTTTTAACTGGTCACGCTGTTTGATGATACAGATTTCAGGCTTGAAGTGAGCCAGTTCAATGGCAAAATCAAGCAGTCGTTTATAATCGATAATTTTACTGTGCTCTATGCCGCACGATGCAGAAATAATAACCTTAGGTTTGCAGTCGTCAATTCGAATAGCAAGTTCGTGAGAAGCAAAACCACCGAACACCACCGAATGAATAGCCCCGATTCTTGCACAGGCAAGCATGGCTACAACTGCTTCCGGAATCATCGGCATATAGATGATAACTCTATCCCCCTTGCGAACACCCCTCGACTGCAGAGCTCCGGCAAAGAGTGCAACGATGTCCCTGAACTCACGGTACGTATAGCGTTGCTTAGTGCCTGTTACAGGGCTGTCATAAATAACCGCCAGCTGGTTGCCTCGTCCCTCATCAACATGTCGGTCAAGGGCATTATAGCAGGTATTGGTAATTCCTCCGGCAAACCACCGGTAAAAAGGGGGATTGCTTGTATCGAGAACCTTGTTCCATTTCTTGTACCAGTGAAGCTGTTCACCGGCTTCACCCCAGAAAGCTTCCGGTTCCTGAATTGATTGCTGATAGACGGTATTGAAGGACTGCGGCATACGATTAACCCCCTGACGATTATATTGTTTAATGAAAAATAAGGGAGGGTGAACTGGTAAGAGTACAACAACAGGCGGTATTGGAGGTATAGTTAAGGAGGAGCATGAACTGGTGTTGCTTTTTGTTGTAAAACCAATGTTAACAAAAAATACACATTTGAACAATGAACATTTCTGTTATAACAAAGAGGTACCCTTCATAAAAACAACCCGAATATGTCATTCTAAAAAGCTGGAGAGGTGCATCTGATGCACCGCAATGGAATGGTTGTTATCCTTTGGGAAGCTTATAATGCAGCTGACAGTTGCTCTGTAATATTTTTATCAAAGTGACTTAAGTTCACTAAAAAGTATAAAAAGTTCATCAATCGTCAGTGCTTCGGCTCTCAGGGTAAGAGTTTTGCTGTCAACCGATTCAAGATTATAACTCTCTTTGAGATTGTTCAGCAAAGTTTTTCGGCGCTGGTGAAAAGCACAGCGTACAAAACGGCTGAACGCTTTTTGGTCTTCAATCCGCTCATTCGGGATAGGCGTCATCCGTATTACGGCGCTGTCAACTCCAGGTTGTGGGCGAAAGACCTTTCGTCCGACCTTAAAGAGGTAATCGACCTTAAAAAAAGCCTGCATTTGAACAGCGAGTATTCCGTACTCCTTCGTACTTGGTTTAGCAACAATTCTCATGGCAACTTCATGCTGCATCATCAGAGTTGCCGAAACAAAACAGTGGCGATACTCCAGAAGTCTGAACAAAATAGGAGTTGTAATCGAATAGGGGATATTGCCAAGGATTCTCAGCGGTTTTTCTTTGGCAAGTGGCTCAAGATCAATGTCAAGAAAATCGCCCTCGATGAGTTTCAGCATCGGGTACTCAGTCCGGATAAATTCAGCAAGCTTCCTATCCTTTTCAATCACTGTAAAAACCGGACACACAACAGCAATTTCCCTTGTCAGCGCGCCGAACCCCGGTCCGATTTCAAGAATGTTATCCAGGGCACCCACCTCCGAACCTGTTACAATCTTTCTCGTGATATTACGGTCGGTCAGAAAGTTTTGACCTAATTTTTTTTTCACCGCGATTTCAGTATCCTTATATTCAACTTTTCTCATGAAGGAGGTTTGGTATTTGTTATTAGTAGCTTGGCAGAGGGCGGAACTACTTTTTCTAATTTAAGTTATTCTGGAAGTAATGGAAGAAAATATCATCGGGGCCGCGGCGGCGCAATACGTTTCACGCGGAAACAAAGCAACTCGTACCGGATTTGGCGAAGCACTGTTTGAAATCGGTCGCGAGAACAGCTCAGTTGTCGCGTTATGTGCCGATCTTACAGGATCATTAAACATGAATTTGTTCCGCGATGCCTTTCCAGACCGCTTTATCCAGACAGGAATCGCAGAGGCCAATATGATTTCCATGGCAGCCGGGCTTGCCACAACCGGCAAAATACCCGTAGCCGCAAGTTTTGCAGTATTCGCCACCGGCAGGGTATATGACCAGATTCGTCAGTCCATCTGCTATTCGAACCTCAACGTTAAAATTTGTGCTTCACACGCAGGCCTTACCCTCGGCGAAGATGGCGCAACCCACCAGATTCTCGAAGATATTGGTTTAATGCGTGGTTTGCCGAGAATGACTGTTGTCGTACCTTGTGACTACAGTGAAACTATTCGTGCCACTAAAGCAGTTATAAAGCATGAGGGACCTGTATATCTTCGTTTCGGCAGACCGAACATTCCAGATTTTACGCGAGACGAGGACGGTTTTGAAATCGGCAAGTCAATTGAGCTTCATCCCGGAAAAGACGTTACCGTTATAGCCTGCGGTATTATGGTATGGAAGGCTCTCGAAGCAGCCCTTATTCTTGAAAAAGAAGGTGTGGGTGTCAGGGTTATCAATATGCATACCATTAAACCCATAGATACCTTAGCTGTCGTCTGTGCCGCAAACGACACCGGAGCAATTGTAACAGCCGAAGAACATCAGATATATAACGGACTTGGTGATGCGGTGGCTAATGTTTGTGCACGCAACATTCCGGTACCCATTGAAATGGTATGTGTCGAAGATCAGTTTGGCGAGTCCGGAAAAGCTGATGATCTTCTTGAAAAATACAAATTGACAACAAGGGATATACTTGAAAAAATTTATCTGGCTCTGCGCAGAAAGAATTGAAATCACATTCTTTGCATGGAAAAGGATTGAGAAGTGAACGACAATTTTGTTTAACGCAGAGGAGACATACGTTATGGCAATGCCTAACTTTGGTGACATGATGAAGCAAATCCAGCAGGCAGGCGAAAAAATGCAGGATGTGCAGAAACAGCTTGAAAAAATAGTAGCCTATGGCGAAGCCGGCGGCGGCATGGTCAAAGCAAGCGTCAGCGGCAAGCAGAAAGTACTCAGTCTGACGATTGATCCCGATATCATGGACGACCCGGAAATGGTTCAGGATCTTGTGCTTGCGGCAGTCAACAAAGCACTCGACGAGTCCGCCAGGCTTGCACAGGAAGAGATCTCCAAAGTGACCGGCGGAATGATGAATCCTGCCGATATTCTCAAAAATATGAATCTCGGTCAATAGCGCTCCATGCAATATAGCTCCCTATCTATCGAAGCTCTTATTGACGAATTTGCCAAACTCCCCGGTGTAGGCCGCAAAACAGCACAGCGTCTTACCATGCATATTCTGCATGAGCCCCGGGAAGAGGCAGTAAAGCTTGCCGAAGCCCTCCTTGAGGTAAAAGACAAAGTTATCCGCTGTTCGATATGTCAGAACGTCACTGACAGAGACACTGATCCCTGCATTGTTTGCACCAGCAAAGCCCGTGACCGCTCGGTTATCTGTGTGGTTGAATCTCCGGTCGACATGCTTGCCTTCGAAAAAACCGGCTTCTATAAAGGACTTTATCATGTCCTGCATGGAGTTATTTCGCCGCTGGACGGCATCGGACCAAACGATATCAAGGTGCGTGAACTGCTTGACCGTATTTCCATTGAGGAACCTGCTACAATAAAAGAGGTTGTACTTGCCCTCAACCCGACCGTCGAAGGCGAAACCACTGCACTGTATCTCAGTAAGCTGCTCAAACCTCTCGGCATCTTCGTTTCCAAAATAGCTCGAGGAATACCGGTAGGTGCGGAGCTTGAGTTTATTGACGAAGCAACCCTTTCACGTGCAATGGAAGGACGTTCAGCAGTATGAGCATGGTGAGTATTCCTTTTCGCCCACCCATAAGCATCCCAAATCCTTTATAATTCTGTTTTTAACCCCAGATAATGAGTTCAGAAAAAAAATCAGTCCTGATTCTTGGTGGCGGTCTCGCAGGACTCACCGCAGCCAAACGGTTGACAGATAAAGGGTTTCAGGTTAAGGTCCTTGAAAAAAGAGATATTTTCGGCGGCAAGGTATCCGCATGGAAAGACGACGAAGGCGACTGGATCGAATCCGGCACCCACTGTTTCTTCGGGGCCTATAAAGTGCTCTTCGATCTTATGAAAGAAATCAAGACCGATCACGCCGTTTTATGGAAAGATCATCAGCTCACCTATACCCTTAATGGAGGCGAACGCTTCACCTTCAACACATGGGACCTTCCAAGTCCGCTTCACCTCCTGCCGGCAATAGCTAAAAACGGCTATTTCACCCTGCGCGAAATGGCAGCATTTTCGAAATCGCTGATTCCATTAGCCTTAAAAAAGGATAAATATCCACCAACGCAGGATCATCTCACCTTCGCAGAATGGGCAGAACAGAAAAAATTTGGCCGTCGCCTGATGGAAAAAATGTTCCGTCCAATGGCCCTGGCCCTCAAGTTCATTCCACCCGAAGAGATTTCCGCCAAAATTATCCTGGACGTTACCGAAACATTTTACCGAATCCCTGATTCCTCCCGTATGGGATTCCTTAAAGGTTCACCACAGGAATATCTCCATCAGCCACTGCTTGATTATTCAGTCCGGAAAGGCGCTATTTTCAAGACCAGAACAGCTGTCGATGAGTTGCTTTACGACGGAGGCGAAATAAAAGGCGTTCAGCTTCTTAACGGCGAAATCCTGACCTCCGACTACTACCTTTGCGCCCTGCCCATTCATAACCTCAACAAAGTTTTGCCCCATAACCTCAAGCAGCAAGACAGATTTTTTGCCGGACTTGGTAATCTGGATGCTGTGCCGGTTATTTCCGTCCAGATATGGTACGATCGCGAAATCACAGCAGTCGATAATGTGCTGTTTTCTCCGGACGGAGTAATTCCAGTCTATGCAAACCTCGCACAAACCACCCCCGATTACCAGACACTCCGGGGCAAACCCTTCAGCGGAAAAACCCGTTTCGAGTTTTGCGTAGCCCCTGCAAAAGCCCTCATGGGTCTTTCAACAGACGAAATCATACGTCAGGTCGATCTCAGTGTTCGCAACTGCTATCCCAAAACCTCACAAGGCGCAAAGATACTGAAAGCAACATTGGTTAAAATTCCGCACTCAGTCTACGCGCCAACCCCCTTCATGGAACAATATCGTCCAACCCAGACAACCCCACTCCCAAACCTCTTCATCGCCGGCGGATTTTCTCAGCAACTCTACTACGATTCAATGGGCGGAGCAGTAATGAGTGCAAACCTGGCCGTAGACGGCATAGTAAAACAAGCCGGTATGATGGATCTATAGGTACAGGGTACAGGCGAAAAAATCGTTGTATCATATTTGTTGTTACATGATGATTACGAGAATTTTTATAGCCGTGATGCTGTTGTAAACAGCATCACGGCTATAAAAATCAGTCCTTGTAAACACATTGTAACGGAGATATTCTCATGAAAATGTTACTGACCGTCGAATTCCCGCCAGAACCGTTCAACTCTCTCGTCAGAAGCGGCAAAGTAGGTGAAATCATAGGGCGCATACTGGAAGCCAGCAAACCGGAAACGGCATACTTTACAGAGCATGGCGGCAAGCGAGGCGGGATATTTGTTGTTAACGTACAATCTCCATCCGATATACCTGCCTTTGCTGAACCCTTTTATCTCAACTTTCAGGCCAGCTGTACATTTCGAATTTTAATGAGCCCGGAGGATTTGCAAAAATCAGGTCTGGAAGAGCTTGGCAAAACATGGGGTTAAAATTCATAAAGTCGTACGAGAATCATAGACCTCTTACAATCCGTAAAGCCTACAATCCCGCAGTTCAGTTGCGGGATTGTAAGCTTTAAAATTCTCTCTCAATAACACTGCTCGCAGCATTATCCTCTTTTCGCGCATCCACTTCCAGGAACGAACATTAGCGGCCTTACTGCCATAGCCGTTGCAGATGGAGTTTCGTTTTATACTGCAAATACGTAGCTTTCCATATATTTTAATTTCCATCCATTCCCCAACGTGTCCGCGGAGTTATCAATGAAACACTTTATTTCTGCCATCCTCATCACTGCCAGCCTGCTCCTCAGCGCTTGCGGCAGCAGCAAATCCGTTGTCGATCCCGTGCAGTCGAAAATCAAGGAAATGGTGGACACCAAGTTTACCGCGTTCAAAACTGCCAACCAGCTTCCACCGAGTGCAGGAGTACTGGTTTACCTCCTGACACCCCAGGGGACCTGGACGGCCTCGTCAAATCTGCCCGAAGATGTCGGGGCTAATACGCACTACCGGATAGCCAGCGTCACAAAAACCTTTACCTCAGCGGCTATCATGCTGCTCGATCAGCAGGGAAAACTCCGTATCGATGATCCAGTGAAAGCCAACATTCCCGGCACCAGCATCCCCTATTTGCCCGACACGCCCGAGTACCAGATTCCCTTCAAGGCCAAAATCACCATCAGGCAACTCCTGTCCCACCGGGCCGGAGTTTTTGATGTTACCAACGACAAGATTCCCGTAGGTCTGGGTGTCCCTTATAACAACCGGTACTACCTCGACTACGTTGAAACCACCAAGGGCGACACCTTACACCAATACACCTTCGACGAATTGGTCGGGGTAGCGGCAATCACCAGGCAGACCTACTGGGCCCCTAACGGGGGCTACCATTACAGCAACACGGGCTATTCTCTTCTCGCAAAAATCATTGAACGAGTATCCGGGAAAAGTTACGACCGCTTTCTCGCCGACAATTTTTTCCGTCCGATGGGCCTGAAAAATACTTCCGCACCTTGGAGATCAATTGACAGATCCATTCCAGCTCCCTTCCTGAGAGGGTACAGCCGTCAGGAAGCCAGCGAAGCATTCATCGAAAAGACCCAGGACAACATGTCCCCCAATGTGGCAGAAGGAAATCTTATTTCCACTCCGGCGGACGCTGCACGCTGGATGCGGATGATTCTTTCAGGCAAGGGCCCCTTAAACAAAGCGCAGATTGCACGAATGACCACAATTCCGCCCGGCAATGAATCAAATGCTTATGCCCTGGGATTCGTTTCAACCTCTACGATGGGCATCGGCCACACAGGGGCTCATCCAGGATACCTCAACCTCGTAGTCTACAACCCGCAGGATGATGTCACCGCAGTCGTTCTTCTCAACTACACCGATCTCAGTGACCCTGGAAAACCAATGCTCATGATGGGCCAAATCGTCAGTGAAGCAAAGAAAATTGCAGGATATTAACGTTGATGGTGATAGAGAAAGGTATAGGTCGAAGCGGTCAACAATTTTTTGTATGCACCGGATTTGTCATTATGATAACGCCTGTCAACAACATACAAAGGCCTCTGATCAAGAGCTGTAAGCTATTGTAATTAAGCAGCACCGGCTTATTGGAAGAGTGCATTTTGAAACAACGCAACCCTTTTTATAAGAGGTAATTTTGCTTTATGTTTCCGATAAAGTACCTTATCGAACTTTTGAGGATCATAAAAGTAACAAAAAGGAAAGTGCCGTATTTTCATTCTATACCTGAATTAACGGACTTATTCATCAGTGCGAAGAGAATAGCGTAAATAATTAACTCTCAAATACATTCTTTGTAACCAAATAACCAAACTAAAATTATATATATCAATAGTTTATCTAAAAATAAGGTGAAAAATCGTGATTAATTTCAATAAAAAAATACTCATTATTGGATTTGGCTCTGTATCTCAATGTACCGTACCGATTCTTTTTAAGCACATCAACGTCGATTATACTCAAGTCACTATTATGGATTTTGAGGATATCAGTGAAAAAGTATCACAGTGGACAGCATTGGGCGTTACATATATTAATCACCAGATAACACCGGATAATCTAGCTGAGACTCTTGCAAATCTTGTTGGAGAGGGCGACCTGATAATAGATTTAGCCTGGAATATTGATTGTTGTGAGATTCTCCAATGGTGTCATGATCATGGTGTCCTTTACATGAACACCTCCGTAGAAGTCTGGGATCCCTACGAAGGAGCCATCCAGCAACATCCTACCCGGCGAACACTTTACTGGCGGCATATGAACATCCGCCGCATGACATCACAATGGCAAAATAAAGGTGTAACCGCTGTACTTGAGCATGGTGCCAATCCAGGCTTAATATCGCATTTTACAAAACAAGGGTTGCTCGATATTGCTGCAGAAGTTATTGCACAGAACAAAGTCAGCAACCTTCAAGCCGAGATTATTAAAGATTTATCTGAAAGAAGAATTTTTAATGAGCTTGCTATGGAGCTTGGTGTAAAGGTGATTCACTGTTCAGAAAGGGACACTCAAATCTCCGATGTTCCAAAAAAAGTTAACGAGTTTGTAAATACCTGGAGTGTCGAGGGATTCCGGGAAGAAGGCATGACAACGGTTGAAATGGGTTGGGGAACACACGAAAAAGAACTGCCAAAATATGCCTATACCCATCAGGAAGGACCAAAAAACCAGATATGTCTTGCCAGAATGGGTCTCAATACCTGGGTGCGCTCCTGGGTGCCTGATTATAACATACATGGTATGATCGTCAGACACGGCGAAGCCTTCACGATTTCAGACTACCTTACGGTCAATAAAGACGGGCAGGCCATCTACCGTCCGACAGTACATTACGCCTATTGTCCGAGTGATGCCGCCATTATGTCTCTTCATGAGCTATGTGGCTACGATTACCAGCTACAGCCCAACTTCAGGATTATGAATGATGAAATAATCCATGGGTCTGATATTCTCGGTGCATTACTGATGGGTCATGCCTTTAATTCCTGGTGGACAGGCTCCGACCTCAGCATAGAGCAATCCAGAGCACTGGTGCCACATCAGAATGCAACCACTACACAGGTAGCCATATCTGTAGTCGCAGCCTGTATGTGGATGATAGAAAATCCTGTCATGGGTGTTGTTGTACCCGATAATATCGATCATGAGTATATCCTTGGAATTGTAAAACCTTATCTAGGCAACTTCATATCAAAAGCATCCGATTGGACACCGTTAACAACCAATACCAACTATTTCCCCGGCTTTAACGCCCCGGATATAGATCAAACGGATCCTTGGCAGTTTAAAAACTTTCTTATCACCGAAACCGATTAACAAAGGATAAACGTAATGGAGGTTCAAAATTTAAAAAAATTGGCTTTAGAGCACGGAACACCCTTGTTCGTGGTAGACCACGAAGTCTTGCGTGCTAATTACCGTGAGTTTAAGCAGCATCTCCCAAGAGTTCAGGCCTATTACGCAGTTAAAGCCAACTCAGCTAGTGAAATAGTTAAAACGTTCTATGACGCCGGAGCCAGCTTTGATGTCGCATCAATGCCAGAGTTTCTTAACGTCTATGAAAATATTAAAAGCCTGACGCCAGAACAGCAACAGGATTTTATCTGGGATAAAATCATCTATGCTAATCCGATAAAGCCAATCCCTACGTTAAAGGAGCTGGATTGTTACAAGCCTCTCGTCACTTTTGACAACGAAGACGAAATAGCTAAAATCGCTACCTATGCACCAAACACAGGTCTGATTTTACGTATAAAAGTTCCCAATACAGGAGCGATGGTAGAGCTATCTTCCAAATTCGGCGCAGACCCGGGAGAAGCAGTTGATCTTATAGACAAAGCATTTAAGAAAGGACTTGTGGTCGAAGGGTTAAGCTTCCATGTCGGCAGTCAATGCACAAATTTCCAGAATTATATTCAAGCCCTTAATCTGGCATCCAATATTTTCAAAGAATCCTGGGATAGAGGGTATAAAGAGGTTAAAATTCTTGATATCGGTGGCGGTTTTCCCGCTCCTTATGACAACAGCGTAAAACCTTTTGCCGAGCTTGCAATAATGCTCAACTCCGAATTCGACAGACTCTTTCCGCCCGACATTGAAATTATAGCAGAACCCGGGAGATTTTTAGTGGCAACTGCCGCCTGCGTCGTTATGGAAATTATTGGCACAGCATATCGCGACGGTAAAAAATGTTATTACGTCAATGACGGGGTTTATCATACTTTTTCAGGGATTATTTTTGACCATTGCCAGTATCCTTTAAAATCATTCAAAACAGGCAACGAAAAAATGTGTGCAGTATATGGCCCAACCTGTGATGCTCTGGACACCATCACTATGGCTAATCTCTTGCCTGAAGATCTCGAAATAGGGGATTTGCTCTACAGTGAAAATATTGGAGCCTACAGTCATGCGTCGTCGACTTACTTTAACGGTTTTGCACCTGCAAAGGCTTTGCATATAAATAGATAATTTTTCTCACCGACAAAACAACATCTTCGAGAAAAAGCACCTTGCACGTGGTAATGTCAAGGTGCTTTTTCAGCAAATCGAAAAACGTGATTTACTTTTTCGGAGCAAGAGTTGATGTAACATTCTGAACTGCCTGACCCAGCGTATTTGTTGCACTGCCAACAAGGTCAAGCGCCGACTTGCCAACGGGCTCAAAAACCTGTATGGTAGCCTGGAATGCTGCACTCCAAACTGCAACAGACTGCTGAAACAAGGTGCCAACGGTATTCACAAGATTGCTGGTAGCAGCAGAGAGATCATTGTTAGTTTCGTTTGCCATGATTATCCTGATTAGTGGTTATTTGAAAAAGTCAACGATATTACAAAGTGGCGATATGGATACAACTGTATCCTCAAAGCTATACATTATTTGTATGATTATGAAAAAATCTGATACTTCATTCTCATTCTCTTTGCATATAACCACGTAGAATATTGCTGTCTGGCTGTCCTGCAGCGAGAATCATCCCATTGTCAAGCATAATTGCTTCATATATGGCATTCATTCCCCCATATGTATTGGTATATGGATTACCTGCATCTACCCAATGAGCCCCCCCATCATAAGTAATAAAAGTTCGGGCATCCCGACTACTCCATGGTGAAAACTCAGAACAAGACGTAAAAGCAACTGCTATCTTATCAGATACCTTCAATATGCTTCTAATGAAAGCATATGTGGAATGAACAGCAGCAGATTTATGTAAAGACCATGAAAGGCCATAATCTGTTGATTTATAGATCGCAACAGATAGTGGACTTGTTCCGATATCATAAGTCCCCATTACATAAGAGCCATTTCCAAGATCAGCAATTCCCTCAAATGCTTTCCAGTTTCCCCCCTGAGTCCATGTATATCCTTCATCCTTGGAAACGTAAGGGCCAGCATATTTTTGATTTGAAGAAAAAGTGCCTGCATATAATAATCTGCCGTCCGAAGTTTTTATCATGTTTCTGCATGCCGCCTTTAATCCTTTGGTAGGATAAGCCTTCCAGGTAACTCCATTATCAAGACTCTCTAAAAAATAAATATTTGATTCCGAAGCCGTATCCAGATTCTTAATGGGTACCAACCACCTGTCGGATCCCATATAAACAGCGGTAAAAATAGATGTAATAGGTGAGGTCCGCGCTAAAGCATTGATTTGGCTGTTACTCAACATAACGTTCCAGGTTTGACCATAATCAGAAGATCGGATCAAACAAATGTTACCGATATCACCTGTGCCAGCTATTACAACCCCGTTCCCATTATCGCCAAACATATATAAATGCGAACCAGTTAATCCGGTCGGATTATGTATAGGGTTCCATGTATTCCCTGAATCCGTTGATGTATAGATTGCCTTGTAAGGAGCAAAAGATTTCCAGCTTCTTTTACCAGCCAGAATAATCCCATTACCAAGGGAATGGATTGAAGAAAAAGCATCCGTTAAATGTCCTAACTCAAAGACAGAAGTAAAGGTTAATCCTGATCCTATTGGAGTTCTGGCCTCGTCACGATCCATAGTAACTTTTTCTTTTTGCGGTATGGGTATGTTCCCTGTACCCTGAGAATGAATATTTTCAGAAAAGGCAGATAACGGTATACACATCACTAACATTGCAAATATTGCAAAAATGGTCTTTTATTATGCAGGTAATAATCTTGATCAGTAGGATAAGTGGCATAGACGGAATATAAAAAAAACCATGCGGCTGATTTTTAGAATGGTGCATTAACTGTGACGTTAATTCCTGAATTATGTGAACCTGACTGTGCGATTGTTGTCGATGTTCCAATGCGCAGTAAAATGTCTTTACCGAGTTCGGCCGTTACACCAGCGAGCAGCGTGCCATATCCACCAGTTTGGTTGGTAATTGGCAACTCCATTGTTGATGTACCGCCGACAAACCCGGCGTAGTAGCTCCGATCACTCATTTCATATTCGTAATTATAGGTGACTTGGGCATAGGGTCGCACAGTAACGTTAAGCCAGCGGGCTTGTGTCGTAGTTTTCCATCCCAAAAGCGATCGAAAGGATTCACGGGTTTGTTCTCCGAATGTCAAAGCTGTGAAGCTGTTCGATGTTTCGTTAAAGCCGTCGACATTGACGTGCTCAAACGCTAACCCGACAAATGGGCCATGTACAATCTTGCTGCTGAGCAAGTTGCAGCCAATCTGTGTTTTTATTCCAAAATGGTTACCATGTGTGCTGCCTTGTTCACTGGTGCGGAATAGAGTCCCGAGCGAAATATTGCGCTGACTCTCGTAATCGAGCCAGGAGTAGCTGGCTAGAGCGTTCACATAAAAGTCCTCGAACTTCTTCGATGCAAAAGCTGATAGCGCCAATTCTTTATACAGAACAGAACATGTGTTTGTTCCAAGTTCAAAAGGCGCATACTCATACCCAATTGTCAGTCCGCCAAAGAATTGTTCATTGACGGCATGTTCATAACCCAAAATGAAATTATTTTTAGAGCCCTCGTATGATGGTTGGCTTGCCAAAGCGTCACTTCTTGACGAAGAGTAGTTTCCGGAGATAAAGAATCCTTGACCGTTGTAACCGTAATTCTGGAAAGCATTCATTTGATCATCTATTGCCTGGCATTGTTCGCTGGAATGCTCCATTGGCAATTTCGATAACAGACCGATGCTGCTAACCCCCTCAAGCGTTGAGTAAATCCAATCCGAAAGAATCAAGTGGAATCTTGCGGACGGATGCTTGGAGTCTGCAAAAAGGAAGCCTTCAGTATCAGTTGGGGCAGCCTGTCCAAGCGAAGAATTTGGGTATGGTAGAGCAGGGAGCGTTGTGTTGGTAAATCCGTAGGCCCCCGGATTGTATAAAACCGAGTCAAACAATTTCCATGTCTCGAAATAAAGTAAGTTCTTGCCGGTTAGGTCAGTAGACAATGTTGTATTGAATGTTGTCACTAACGCTTTGAGACGCGATGTAATATTTTCAGAAGAAGCTATAGGCGCCTTGCTGATATCAACAATGCCGACCACAATCACATTACGAGCACCAGCCGATTGCAGTATGCTCGCTTGTGTCGCCAGCTCATTCGCTGCCTTTTCTACAGCTATGATACCGTCAGCCATTGATACGGCAGAAACCTGTGCAAAAACATCGTTATGTCCTCCTGAAAGGCAATAAAGCGCTTTATGATCGAGCGGTCCTCTTGCAAGAAAGGCTCTTACCTGTGCACTTACTGGAGGTATTTCAGAATAAAGCGTACTCGCCGGAGCGCTATTTGTCAGGGCGCTGCCAACAGCAAAATTATTGCCACCTTCGATCGTGTCGAAAGCCATAGCAGGCAAAGAATTCCTCGCTCCATAGGCCGGCGTAACAATCTTCCCATATTTCTCGCCGAGGTTATCAGCCCAGTTTGTACCGGGATTAGTTGTGAATCGGCAAAACGTCGGGTTTGCTCTCAGGCTGGATAGAATCGGACTGTAAACACCCGAATCGGTAATGCTGTCCCCGAAGAAATATATATTTGAGTATTCGGCGGCTTTTGCATGATGAATGGAGTTGGTCAAAAAAACCAAAACAAGACCACTAAATTTACATATTCCCTTCAGTGTCATTGTAGTCATCAGTTGTTATGAATAATGCCAGCATTCGTTAATGCCGTCATTACTATATGAGACTTCTTTTGGTTCGAAAACCCAGCAACATTTACCTTCTGCGCGCATTCGCTTGCTTTTGCAGTGCGTCCGCGGCATCTGCAGAAACAGAATGTCAAAGAGGGCGAGGAGCTACTTTTTCATTGCAGGTTGTAATCTATGTCAGTGAAGTAAGTGATGTTGACGTAATATAAAAAACATGCAGCTTATCTCAAATTGCCGGTTATTCCGGCAGATGTTCCGCTCATCGACTTTGTATATATGCTCATCAAAGTAAGTGCGTGTTCTTCCGCAGCAATCCAATTTTGGAGCTGTATCATTTGTAATTGGTCAAGTCCTCCAGCCACCGAATTAAGTTCATCGTCTGATAACTCGCTATGTACATCTTTCAGTTCAGCGTCAGTAAACTCAAATCCTTCGCTTATTGTAGCAGCAAGCATTGCATCGGCATTTTCAATCGCCATGATGCTCTCCCTGAATGCCTCATTCGTCTTCATCTTCTCGAAGAACGCTCTAGCCTGATCTAATGACATGATATATTTCTTGAGGGGTCAACGCAATGATTCTATAACTCGAAAGCTACGCGATTGCGACAGCATTTGCAAAAGCACTCTGCAATGCCGCATCAGCTGCATGCACCGGCAGCATAGCCTTGCGCAACGTTTTCTCTGTGCGTCTGCAGCTTCCTTTGCTGACCCGGCCAGGCGGTGCATGCTGTGCGCTCTAGTGTTCGCTTTTTTTGTGCAGCTCTCGTTTGCCCATACTCCGAGTATAGGTGAAAATGAAAAAGATGCAGCAAAAAGGAATACCTGGAACCAGTACCAGAAATTTGTTGAGTATGTGGAAATTCATGTGCCGGTGGTCATCGGTTCACTGATGATCTGGCGCAGGACACCATAGCTGAGGATGTAAATTTGCTGAAGATGACGTATATTTTCTGGCAACATAAAAAGTTTTTTTCCCTACGGATAATTTTTCCAGACGTGTTACTCGAATAAAAATAGATTCATGGTATAAGTCGCTGAGTTCATGGGTTCATAGTTCACTGCGATATACTCATCTATTCAGGGATGTACCATTGCCATCACCAGCAACCTGTCAAATCCCTACTTGGCAAGGAGCAGATAGCATTAATAAGGAGAAATAACAATGAAAATCACCGTTCTCAATGGTAGTCCAAAAGGTGAATTGAGCGTCACCATGCAGTCGGTGGCCTATCTGGCCAAGATATATCCGCAGCATGAGTTTAACATCATCCATATCGCTCAAAGAATCAAGCGGCTCGAAACCGACCAGGCCGCTTTCAACCAGGTAATTGACCAGGTGCGCGCCTCAGACGCAGTCCTGTGGGGCTTTCCCCTGTATATCCTCATCGTTCACGCGCATTACAAACGCTTTATCGAACTGATCTTCGAACGCGGTGCCGAGGCCGCCTTCGCTGGCAAATACGCCGCCTCGCTTTCTACCTCCATACACTTCTTTGACCACACGGCTCACAATTACATCCATGCCATCTGCGACGACCTGGAAATGCGCTTTGTCGACTCATTCTCGCCCGATATGCATGACCTGCTCAAAAAAGAAGGCCGTCAGCAGCTCGCCCTGTTCGGTCAGCAGTTCTTGGAGGCCATTCAGAACCATGCGCCCACACAGCGCCAATATCCACCCTTGACCTATCGCGAGTTTTCTTACCAGCCTGAGCTCCCGCCCAGCCCGGTCAACAGCACCGGGAAGAAGGTGGTCATCCTGCATGATGAGCAGCAGTCCGAAAGCAATTTGGCGAAAATGGTGGAGCGCTGCCGCAGCGCTTTAGCAGGTGAAGTGACCGTGGTCAATATTCATGACATTGATATAAAATCCAGTTGCCTGGGTTGCCTGGAATGTAGCGGAAACTACAAATGCGCCTACACGGGCAAAGATGGGTACATCGAATTTTACAAAGCGACCGTTATGACAGCGGATGTTCTTATCTATGCCGGGCGAATGGTGGACCGCTACCTGTCCTCACGCTGGAAGATGTTTTTTGATCGCCTCTTTTTCAATACCCATACTCCGGTCCTGGTCGGCAAGCAGGTGGCCTTTGTCATCTCTGGCCCATTCAGCCAGGTTCCCAACCTGATGGAGATTTTCAGCGGTTTCTTTGGGTTTCAAGGGGCTAATATTGTTGGCGTTGTCAGCGATGAAATCGGCAATTCCGCCGACCTCGACCGCCTGCTCGACCAGTTGCCGGGCCGCGCTCTGGCCTACGCCGAGGCTGGCTTCCTTCGCCCGCAGACCTTTCTCGGAGTGGGAGGCCTGAAAATCTTCCGCGATGATATCTATGGTCGCCTGCGTACCATCTTCGCCGCCGATCACCTCGCTTTCCGCCGCATGGGCGTTTACAAGACTTTTCCCCCGGAAGAACTCAACATCGCCTTGTTGAATACTTTCGTCGCCCCGTTTGTTAACCTGCCCCCCATCCGGAAAAAGTTTGACAAGATGATAAAAAAACAAATGGTCGAACCGCATCAGAAAGTGGTCGCCCAGGCCAAGGCCCATGAAAAAAAAGGATAATAATCCTTACAAAAAAGCAAAAGGTATTGCCCGCTAGTCGACAAAGCTCTGTGGTTAAATCCGGAATGTATTCTGGAGAGGCTCATTCATGATGGAGGCTTTTTGTCGCCAATGTTCCAATGTTATAATGTCTGTTGAATGGAATTGGCGGTTACCGCCATTACTGCACGTGCCCATGCAAATTTTGCTTTGGTTGCTTCAAAGTGAGGGCCAGAGGTTTCTATGAATGCTGTACCCTTAATCAGGAAACCGGTTCCGGGACCAATATTTCCTGCGACCTTGCGACTTCCCAGGGTAATCAATACCTGATTGTTAAAAGCAATGTTTGCTTCAGTACGATGCATGTACCCGACTGGAATAAGTATGCGCTCAGCATCAGTAATTCGGATATAACTGTTCCAGGTATTGACCAGATGAGGCCCATCCTGACCCAATGTTGCTATGGCAACCACTCCGTCATGCTTTAATACTTCCGTTAATTTCTCTGGAATCATCGTTATACCTGGCTATTGTATTGTATTAAAAAATTTAATTCTGTTGATCCACCCTCATCATTCTAAAACTTTAATGAGAAAATGCCAAGATACTTATGTATTGCAGATCCTATTTTTTTCGTCACTCTAATCCTTATCCACTCTTAAAATCTTTTCTATTAAATCTGAAAAGTCATAAAAAAACAACTTCTGGCAACAGTTTTTGCTATTGTATTATCACCGAAAAACAATATTACTTATATTATTTATATATATTTTAAGATTGATTAATACCTGTTAACCTATACAGGTCTGATGAATATACATTCTTTACCGTATTCTCTTTTCTATTGAAAGACGCCATCGAGCAACGAGTCTTATCCAGGTTCAGCACCATGAAAAAGGATACTTCAAATCCACGAGACCATGCATATTTACGTCAGCGGGCTGAAGATCTGCTAAAAAAAAGCGGAATAGATCTTGATGTTCTCTGCTCAAAAGAAGAGTTGCTCCAAGCTCTGCAAGAACTCTCTATGCAGCAGATTGAGCTTGAGATACAGAAAGAAGAGCTCAAAAAATCCCGAGATGAAATAGAGAAGGGCCAGAAGCGCTATGCAGCATTGTATGATTTTGCCCCCATTGGCTATCTGACTCTTGCTCCGGACAGCACAATACTTGATGCAAATCTAACCATAGAAAGAATGCTCTCATGTGAGCAATCTCATCTCAAAGGAGTCCGTTTTGTCAACTTTATTGCCAAGGAGGACCTCCCGGCGTTCAACAGCATGTTACACAGAGTGTTCCAGACGAAAACATTGGAACACTGTGAAATTATTTTGGGGAACATTGGCTTTGCGGAGGAACCTGTCTCACTCCCGCGTATGTTTCGCCTTGACGCCATCATCAGCGACAATCCCGAGGAATGCCGCCTCACACTCATCGATATAAGTGATACCCTCCGAGCAGTGGAAGCCCTGAAAAATAATGAAGCACAGTACAGGAGTTTGTTTGAAGCCGCACAGGAAGGGATTTTGATACTCGACTACAAAAGCGGTAAAATCGTTGATGCCAACCCCTATATAGCTCATCTTTTAGGTTTCTCCCTAGACGAAATAGTAGGTAAAGAACTTTGGGAGATCGGGTTTATTCTGGATAAAGAATTGGCACGAAAGGCATATCTGGAACTGCAAACAAAAAATTATATCCGATATTCCGATTTACCTCTGCAACACAAGTCCGGCCAGATCATTGAAGTTGAGTTTCTCAGCTACGTCTATGCTATCGGCGATGAAAAAGCGATCCAGTGCAACATTCGCGATATCAGTGATCAGAAAAAACTGGAAAAGAGCATTTCGAACAGTCATCAGGAGACAATACATGCCCTGGCATCCATGCTCGAGACTCAGGACCCCTATACAACAGGCCACCAGAAACGTGTTGCTGAACTGTCGGTATCCATTGCCAAAGAGCTTCAGTTCTCTCCAATCGAGATAGAGGGTATGCAGCTCTGTTCAATCCTCCACGATATAGGGAAGTTTAATATCCCCGCAGAACTGCTCTGCAAGTCCAACCCATTGACAGAACATGAAAAGGAGCAGTTACGCAATCATGCACAGACGGGCTATGATGTCATAAAGGGTATTCACTTCCCATGGCCGATAGCACAAACTTTGCTGCAGCACCATGAGCGTCTTGATGGCAGCGGTTACCCCAACGGACTCAAAGGCGACAGCATCAGTAAAGAGGCAAAAATTATCGCGGTGGCCGACACCGTCGAAGCCATGACCGGTGCAAGACCCTACAGGTCTGCATTTGGTATCGATATGGCGCTGAAGCATATTCAGCGAGAGAGCGGCAAATTGTTTGATCCACTCATAGTTGACGCATGCGTCAAGCTTTTTCATGAAAAGAAGTTCAACTTTACCACCAGGCCGCCTTCAGAAACGAATTTGTCACATGAGGGTAACGAGTACGGAGACACGTTATAACTCCCTGTTAAGCTTAAGTAATTCTCACATTCTGCGCGTCTGGCCGGCTTGCGTTGCACCCGCCCTATGGCTGCTCCGACCGTCTCATACCCATGGGAATCGCATGTAGGCATGTGTACTATGCATAACATTTGGAGTTATAAAATATATTTAAGATATATATAAAGTAATCGTCGCTACTGTCAGTTCGCCATTACGACCATAACATTTATGTTAATACGATCATACACACTCCTCAAATATGGCACCTTGAGACAATTGTCTCAACGAACCATAGGAGAAGCCTGATGTTCCTCCCAAACACATCCAGCCAACATCAGCCCAAAAAGGGATATACACCTTTGCGGAGTTCGGAAGAGGTGTGGGAAAAGTCGATCCATTCACTGTTCGACTTTTTTCCTGATCCCGTCTTTCTTCTCGACCACGACTACGCCATCCTGGCGGCAAATCAGGCCTTTTGTGAAATGGTTGGCAAAACCCTTGAAGAGTTGCTCAACACTAACGGCTTTGATCTCCTTCCTCCCAGGCTGGTAAAAACGAGAAAACAGAAAATAGAGGAGGTTATAGAGTCAGGCAAACCCCTTTTCTTTGAAGATGAACAGTATGGCGAGATACTTCGAAGTTCTATCTATCCAATTTATGAAGGCCGAGGGCGATTCCTTGTTATGGTCCAGAATGTCACAGAATCCAAAAGGATCGAGCAGAAGCTCAAAACCCAGGAAGCCTTCAATCAGGCGATCATAAACAGTATTCCGGGTGTTTTTTATATCGTCGATGAGAACGGTCAGTTTGTTAGCGGTAACGATTATCTGCGTGAAACGGTCATCGGAGATCTGGAGTCTGATCTCTCGAGTATCCAGGGATTTGAACTCCTGCACCCGGATGACAGGGAAAAGGGGAGAGCGGTATTTGAGCGCCTCCTCGAGAAAAACATTCCGCCCGAGCCCTTTGAAGAAAGAGTGCTTTATCATGGTGGACCGCAATACCGCTGGTATCTAACCACGGCGAACAAAGCGGTCATAGATGGTGTACCCTATATCATCGGTATGGGAATAGACATAACCGACAAGAAAGAGGCTGAGAGGGATCTCATCGAAAGTGAAGAACGATTCAGAAAACTCTTTGAAAGCCATGCTGCCGCTAAGATGGTTATCGACTTCGAGACAGGCTCAATCATCGATGCCAATCAGGCAGCAGCAGAGTTCTACGGATGGAAGGTCGAAGAGCTTAAAAAGATGAACATCAATCAGATCATCATCCTCTCACCCGAAGAGATAGAGCAGACTATAAATACTGCAATAAACGGAAAACAGGATCAGATTGCATTCCGTCACCGCACTGCCAGCAATTCCATTCGCGATGTCGAAGTCTACAGCAATAAAATCGAGTACAAGGGCAAGCTCCTCATTTACTCCATCATTATTGATGTCACCGAACGAAAACGCCTCGAAGCACTTACCGACGGTATCATAACTACCGACCTTCAAGGCATCATTACCAGTGCGTCACCAATGGCGCTCCTTCTCTTTGGAGTCAAAACCAAGTCCGAACTTATCGCAAAACCTTTTTCCGCCCTTGTTCATACCCGGGATGCCCGCCAATGGCAGAACATCCTCCAGGATGAGATGGATAAACCAACAATCCGCACTACGGAACTGTTATGTAAAAAAGGCAAAGACTCCACCTTTTTAGCTGAAATCACGGCACTCCCGATTCATGATTTAACCGGTCCACTCCAGTCACATCAGCTCATCATACGCGACATAACCCAAAAGAAACTCAACGAAAGCAGGCAGCAGCATACCCGAAGCCTTATA
>SZXZ01000026.1 GCA_005843835.1 Chlorobium sp. | reverse complement strand
TTGCTATCCCGACAACTTTGTCAAGAGCATCTTCCGAAAACTCAAGCTCTACACCATCCATTTCAAAGAGCTTTTTGTACTGCTTGGTGATGGCGTTTTTAGGTTCGACGAGGATATTGCGCAATGCCTTTTCATCGAGCATATCAAGAGTGGAAATAACAGGGAGACGACCAATAAATTCCGGAATAAGCCCGTATTCATGAAGGTCATCCTGAGTGACCAGTCTTAATATTTCCGGATCAAAGCCAGTTTGTCCATGTTTTACCCTTGCACCAAAGCCCATAGACGATTTTGATACTCTTCGAGCAATCAGGCGGTCCAGCCCCTCAAACGCGCCTCCGCATATAAAGAGAATGTTTTTAGTATTGATGTTGATCAACTGCTGTTCGGGATGCTTGCGCCCACCTTTTGGAGGAACACCAACAACTGCACCTTCAAGAATTTTCAGCAGGGCTTGCTGGACTCCTTCTCCGGAAACATCGCGGGTGATGGAAACATTGGCGGATTTACGGGCAATTTTATCGATTTCATCAACATAGATAATGCCTCGCTCTGCACGCTCCAAGTTAAAATCGGAAGCATGAAGCAGACGGGCAAGAATTGTTTCAACGTCGTCCCCCACATACCCTGCTTCAGTAAGTGATGTTGCATCAACAATTGAAAATGGAACTTCAAGCAGATTTGCAAGAGTCTGGGCGAGAAGGGTTTTTCCGGTTCCAGTGGGGCCAATGAGAAGAATATTGCTTTTTTCAATAACAACTTCATCTTCTTCGTGTGTCCATTCCTGAGACTCAATCCTTTTGTAATGATTGTAAACCGCGACCGAAAGCGACTTTTTGGCAATCTCCTGACCAACGACATACTGGTCGAGGGAATCCATGATAGCTTTAGGGCTTACCAGGCGTGGTTGAAATGGTTTTTCTGAAGGTCTTTCAGGTTGCTGTATGGCGCTGAGTTCCTTGCGCAATATTTCATAGGATGTCTTAATGCACCGGTCGCATATGAATGCTCTTGGACCTGCAACCATACTTGCAGTCTCCTGCGCACTTCTTCCACAAAATGAACAGTATACCTGATCATTGCTGTTACCGCTGCCACCCCTGACTTTAGCTCTTCCCGGTTCTTTTTCTCTTGTCATGAAACGCTCAGGTCTTCAAAATAATTAATAAGGTACTTCAATTAAAATCCCATATTTGCCAGACTATCCAAAACATGCTGAATGGTCATGCTCAGTTTGGGATGGCCTGCCTCGAAATGATCAACAGCTTCGCTCATCCGCTCTATGAGAGATTCGTTCTCATGGAGAGTGCTTATGTTTTCTTCGACAAGTTTGCTTATATCCTCTTTGAGATTTGACAATACCTCTATTGTGGTTTCGTCAACAGAGTCAACCTGTTCAAGCTCCTTATGGAGCGTTTCGAGCAGTTCCCTGAGCTTTTGCTGTTCCATAAGCCGACTTGATTATCTATACATTCATTAATTGTACCGTTAATAACACTTATATCGTCCCAATCGTTTAGGGAAGACTTGTTTCACCCATTAAAAACCGATCACACTCTCGAGCGGCGGAACGACCTTCATGAATAGCCCACACAACAAGGCTCTGTCCACGACGAGCATCCCCTGCAGCAAAGATTCGCTCGCGGTTAGTAATATAGGCTTTGTCAGACGCCTTTATATTTGATCGCTCATCCTGAATTACCTGAAGCTGTTGTAAAAGATGTTGATCGGGCCCAATAAATCCCATGGCGAGCAACACAAGTTCGGCAGGAATAATCTGTTCAGTACCGGCAACAGGCTGTGGAGCAAATCTGCCTTCTGTTTTTACCCACTCCACTTTTGAAACCTCTACTGCCTTCAGAGCACCCTTTTCATCAGCAAGAAACTTCTTGGTCATCATGGAATATTTCCGGGGATCGTCACCCTGCAGAAGTGCTGCTTCCTCCTGACCATAATCAACTTTGAAAGTCTTGGGCCATTCAGGCCAAGGGTTATCAGGCTGGCGCTCCATTGGCGGCTTGGGCATAATCTCAAGCTGTATCACACTCTTGCAACCTTGGCGGAGGGAGCTTGCTACACAGTCAGTTCCTGTGTCGCCACCACCGATAACAACAACATTTTTACCTTTGGCTGAAAGAACTGGTGCGTTCTCTTCGAGCAGCGCTTTAGTGCTTGAACGCAGAAAATCCATCGCAAAATGAATGCCTGGATAGTCACGACCTTCTGCAAAAAGGTCTCGAGGTTTCGTTGCTCCTGTACAGAGTACAACAGCATCATATTCTTCAAGCAACTTGTCAGCAGGATAATCGATACCAACCTCGGTATTCTCCATAAAAATGACACCCTCCTGCTTCATCAACTCTATACGGCGCTGAACTACCAACTTCTTGTCCAGTTTCATGTTTGGAATTCCATACATCATGAGACCACCGATATGGTCATCGCGCTCGAAAACTGTTACGTTATGACCTGCTTTGTTCAGCTGATCAGCACAGGCAAGCCCCGATGGACCTGATCCAACTACTGCTACCCTTTTTCCTGTTCTATATGCGATTGTTTTTGGCTCAACCCATCCTGAAGCGAATGCATGCTCAATAATTGAACATTCTATATTCTTGATGGTTACAGGCGGTTCAATAATCCCAAGGACACAGGAACCCTCGCATGGTGCAGGGCAGACTCTGCCTGTAAATTCAGGAAAATTATTGGTTTTCATCAACCGGTCATAGGCCTCATGCCAGAAGCCTTTATAAACGTAATCATTCCATTCAGGAATTAGATTGTGGATTGGGCAACCACTTGTCATACCACTCAACATGAATCCAGTATGGCAGTAAGGGGTACCGCAATCCATACAGCGGGCTCCCTGTTTCTGCAAATCCGCTTCAGGCATTTCCTTATGGAACTCCTGCCAGTCTTGTATTCTTTCCAGAGGTTCCCTGTCAGCAGGGACCACTCTCTGGAACTCCATAAAACCCTTAACTTTACCCATATCAATAATTTAATCTTTTCAAGACCGGGTTGTCCCACCCTTTTCTGATGTCAATTTCCTGAAACGCGCGCGGGATCGTGAACATTTTTTTCGAACGATGCCATAACTGCTTCATCCCCTGTAATCCCTGCAGCCTCAATCTCTGCCATAGCTTCAAGGGCTCTGCGATAATCATGTGATATGATTTTGACAAACCGCTGGCGAAGAGACTCTTTATCATCAAGGATTGACTGGCCGAGGTCACTGCCGGTATATTCGACATGCCTCTCGATCATGGATTGAAGCTCTACGAGTTCCATCGGATCATCAACCGAATAAAGACCTACCATTTCTCTGTTGCAGTTTTCAGCAAACGTACCGTCAGCATCGTACACGTAGGCTATACCACCCGACATGCCTGCTGCAAAGTTTCGACCCGTTTTACCAAGAATAATAACTGTCCCCCCGGTCATATATTCACAACCATGGTCGCCGATAGCCTCTACAACAGCATTCAGTCCACTGTTACGAACACAAAAACGCTCACCGGCCATTCCCCGGATAAAAGCTTCTCCAGATGTTGCGCCGTAAAAACCGACATTACCTATAATGATATTTTCTTCTGGTACAAACGAGGAGCCTTTTGATGGATAGATAACAATCCGACCACCGGAAAGCCCTTTACCTACGTAATCGTTAGCATCACCTTCAAGTTCAAGTGTCATGCCATTTGGAATGAATGCACCAAAGCTCTGACCTGCGGAACCGGAAAATTTTAAATGAATGGTATCATCTGGTAATCCTGCAGAACCATACGCTTTTGTGACTTCATAACCGACCAGGGTACCAACAACCCTGTTTGTATTCCTAATGGTAAGCGAGCTGAAAACCTTTTCCTTTCTTTTAATTGCTGGTTCGCAGATGGCAAGCAGCATATTTCGGTCAAGACTTTCGTCAAGGCCATGCTCCTGTTGGATGGTACAGTATCTGGTTTCCTGTTCATCAGCTTCAGCCTTATAAAGAATTTTCGAGAGATCAATACCTTGAGCTTTCCAGTGATGAATCGATTTTTTCATGGCAAGCATTTCGGTATGACCAACAAGATCATTAAGGGTACGAACACCAAGTCGTGACATGTATTCCCGCACACCTTCTGCGAGATAACGCATGAAATTTTCAACATGTTCAGGTTTACCTTTAAAATGCTTGCGAAGTTCCGGATTTTGGGTAGCAACACCAACTGGGCAGGAATCGTCCTGACAGCAACGCATCATAATACAACCCATCACCACAAGCGTGGTGGTTGCAAAACCAAACTCTTCAGCTCCAAGCATTGTGGCAATAACAATATCCCTTGCAGTTTTAAGCTGGCCATCTGCCTCAACAACAATCCTGCTGCGAAGATTGTTGAGCACAAGAGTCTGGTGTGCTTCGGCAAGACCCAGTTCCCACGGCATACCAGCATGCATGATACTCGATACTGGAGATGCCCCGGTTCCGCCGTCATGACCGCTGATAAGCACAACATCGGCATGGGCCTTTGCTACACCAGCCGCAATGGTACCCACCCCAACGGTTGATACTAGCTTTACATTGATACGTGCCTTATGATTGGCATTTTTCAGATCATGAATAAGCTGTGCAAGATCCTCAATTGAATAAATATCATGATGTGGTGGAGGAGAAATGAGGCCGACACCGGGAGTGGAGTGCCGTACCTTTGCAACCCACGGATATACTTTAGAGCCGGGAAGCTGTCCGCCTTCACCAGGTTTGGCTCCCTGGGCCATCTTGATCTGTATTTCATTGGCACTGGCTAGATATTCGCTGGTTACGCCAAACCTTCCTGAAGCGACCTGCTTGATTGCTGACATTCTGGAATCGCCATTGGCATCCTTTGTATAACGCGATGCATCTTCGCCGCCTTCACCGGTATTACTCCGTCCCCCAAGCCTGTTCATCGCAATGGCAAGGGTTTCATGGGCTTCCTGACTTATGGAACCATACGACATGGCTCCTGTCTTAAATCTTTTCAGAATAGACTCAACCGGCTCAACTTCTTCAAGTGGTACTGGATTGTCGCTGAACTTGATATCCATTAAACCTCGAATCGTACAGAGGTGCTCGCTCTGGTCATCAATGAGGTTCTCATATTTTTTAAACAGCTCATAGTTTGATGTCCTGCATGAATGCTGCAACAGATGGATGGCTTCAGGACTGAAGAGGTGATATTCGCCGTTATATCGCCATTTTCGTTCACCTCCAGCTTCAAGACCCCGATTAACCTTGTTACCCGTTGGCGGAAAAACAGATTCATGCCGTTTGCGGACTTCTTCGGCGACTACGTCTATTCCAATTCCCTCAATACGAGTCGGTGTCCTGGTAAAATAGGCATCAATCAGTTGGGTATTAAGGCCAACGGCTTCAAATATCTGAGCACCACGGTAGCTCTGGATTGTTGAAATTCCCATTTTGGCCATTGTTTTCACAACGCCCTTAACCGCAGCTTTTACATAATTTTTAATAGCTGCCTTTTCATCCATCTTTATCTGACCTGATGAAACGAGCGAACGAATAGTTTCAAAAGCCATATAAGGATTGACGGCACCGGCACCATAACTGATCAGCATGGCGAAGTGATGCACTGCCCTAGGTTCTGCCGATTCAAGCACCAACCCGACCTTGGTTCGGATACCTGCATTGATTAGAAAGTTGTGCAGACCTGAAACAGCGAGCAAAGCGGGAATCGGTGCACGGTCTTTTTCAATTTCTCCCTTATCGGAAAGAATAATAAGGTTGACCCCCTTGCTTGCGGCTTGTTCAGACTGGCGGTAAAGGTCCTGCATAGCCGCTTCTATCCCTTTTCCTCCGCGTGCGACATCATAAAATATAGGAAAGGTAACTGCTCTGAAACCAGGCTTGTCGATACCTCTGATTTTTTCAAGGTACTGATTGGTCAACACTGGATGCGGCAGCCGTATCCGACGGCAATTTACTTCGGAAGACTCAAGAAGATCGCCTTCTGTACCCAGCATAACAGTGGTAGAGGTTATTAACTCCTCTCTGAGTGAATCTATTGGAGGATTCGTCACCTGTGCAAAAAGCTGCTTAAAATAATCGTAAAGCAACTTTGATTTATTAGACAAGACAGCCAAAGGAGTATCGTTACCCATAGATCCAACAAGTTCGACGCCTTTTTCACTCATTGTCTTGATCTGTAGATAGATATCTTCCTGCGTATAACCGAAAACTTTCTGTCTGGCGGTCAGACTGTACTTGTCTTCGTCGGGATTTTTCAATTGAGGATGATCTTCCAGAGCCTCAAGGTCAATCATGTTACGGGAAATCCATTCCCCATAAGGTTGTTCACTCGCAATGGTCTTCTTGATCTCTTCATCAGAAATGATGCGTCCTTCAACAGTATCGACAAGAAACATTCGACCTGGCTGCAGACGATCCTTTTTAAGAATCCGTTCAGGTGCTATATCGAGCACGCCGACTTCGGATGCCATGATAACAAGGTCATCTTTTGTGATATAGTATCGTGATGGACGCAGTCCGTTACGGTCAAGCACGGCGCCAATCTGAACACCATCAGTAAAGGTTACCGATGCCGGTCCGTCCCATGGCTCCATGAGACAGCTATGATACTCGTAAAATGCCTTTTTCTCAGCTGACATACCATTATTGCCCGACCAGGGTTCAGGAATGATCATCATGGCAGCATGTGCCATGGAACGACCTGAAAGGACGAGAAATTCGAAAGCATTGTCAAGAATGGCTGAATCACTGCCATCTTCGAGGATAACCGGTTTAATATCTTCAAGAGCATCACCGAAAACTTTAGAGGTGATGTTTTTTTCTCTTGCATTCATCCAGTTGACGTTACCCCTGAGTGTATTGATTTCGCCGTTATGGCTTAAATATCTATAGGGATGAGCTCTGTCCCAACTTGGGAATGTGTTCGTACTGAAGCGGGAGTGCACCATCGCAATGGCACTTTCCATATCAGCATCATGCAATTCCGGATAAAACTCCCCAACCTGCTCTGGAAGGAGCATACCTTTATACACAATGGTACGGCCGGAAAGACTTGAAATATAGAAATAACTGCTTCCGAGCAGGCCCGCTGTATATTTTACGCGTTTCGTGATGCGGCGACGAATGATGTAAAGCTTCCTTTCGAATTCCAATTCAGTAGCAACATCCTTTCCCCACCCAACAAAAAGCTGTTTGACAACCGGTTCTTCAGATCGCGCTGTATTACCGAGGGTGTCACTGCAGGTCGGTACTTTTCTGAAACCGAGAAATTTCTGACCTTCGGCCTGAATCATCAGACGACAGATATCTTCTATAGCACGTCTCTGTGATATATCTGGCGGAAGAAAAAGCATCCCTACGCCATATTGTTTTTTGGGAGGAAGTTCAATATTTCTTTCAGCACAAGCCTTACGAAGAAACTTGTCCGGAATTTGAAGAAGAATTCCTGCGCCATCTCCGGTATTCTTTTCGCATCCGGAAGCCCCACGATGCTTAAGGTTTTCATTTATTTTTAAACCTTGCTCTACAATTTCGTGGGACTTGACGCCTTTGATATGGGCAACAAACCCTACTCCGCAGGCATCATGCTCAAACTGAGGATCATAGAGCCCCGCTTTTGACGTTACGTTCATATTTTCAGGCACAACTTTTCAAACAGTTTCAAAAAAAAGGCAAGCGATCGATTAAAGTGCAGAATATAAAAGTTTTTTATTAAAACAACCTATATCCCCATTTCCTGACATACTATGCTTTTCCCTGGCTGGCAACAGCATTAACTGCCTTTTGCACGGCATCCTGGTCGCCAAGGTAATAACTCTTTATCGCCTTAAGATTATCATCTAGTTCATAGACCAAAGGAATACCTGTAGGTATGTTGACTCCTACAATATCGTCCTCGGAAATATTGTCAAGATATTTAACAAGTGCACGTAATGAGTTGCCATGAGCTGCAATGATGACTTTTTTCCCTTTTCGGATTTCAGGAGCAATTGTTTCGTGCCAGAGAGGAAGAAACCGCTCTACGGTATCCTTGAGGCATTCGCTGAGGGGTATTTCGGATTCTTCAAGATTGCCATATCGGGGATCAGAGCCAGGGTAGCGTTCATCAGTTTTTTCCAGTGCAGGGGGCGGGGTATCGTAGCTTCTCCGCCAGACAAGCACCTGCTCTTCGCCATACTTCTGTGATGTTTCCGATTTATTGAGACCCTGAAGAGCGCCATAATGGCGTTCGTTAAGCCGCCAGCTCTTGTATACGGGAATCCACATCAAATCCATGATATCAAGAGTGCTCCATAACGTTCTAATAGCTCGCTTTAAGACTGAAGTGTAAGCCAAGTCAAAAACAAACCCTTCTTCCTTAAGCAGTGTCCCTGCATTGGCAGCCTCTTTTCTCCCTTGCTCGCTCAAATCAACATCATACCATCCAGTAAAGCGGTTTTCACGGTTCCACTGACTTTCTCCATGCCGTAACAAAACCAGTTTTATCATAGTGTTATCTCCCTTTTCTGGAGGTTTATTAATTCCGAAAATATTTCTAACCTTGTCAATTGGCCTGCAATTTAATATTCTCCTAACCTTTTCTCAAACTTCATCAACTCCCTTCCTGTTAATGTTCGCGCAGGAATACTTCATAGGGTCGTTTAGCAAGGCTTTTTATAAGAATTGTCTATAGATTTATAAAACGAAATATGATATCTTAAGTAATTTTTGGCGACGGATACCGGTTGCTTATATCCGGTTCTCTTGCGCTCAGTGGTAATGGATGATCTGTAAATGCTTTTATACTGATTACAAGACAATGAACGTAGACAATTTCAGGTTACAATTAGGCGGAAAAGAATATGTCCCTATCATTATCGGCGGCATGGGAGTTAACATTTCAACAACAGAGCTCGCTCTTGCTGCTGAAAAACTCGGTGGGATCGGCCATATTTCCGACGCTTTGATCGGCTATGTCTGCGACAGAATTTTCAAAACATCGTTTGTAAGCCGGAAAAGAAAAAAGTACGCAGCATACAGCAGCAACCCCGACAAATCAGCTGTTCTGTTTGACCTAGAAGAGTTAGCTGAAGCACAAAGAAAGTATGTCGAATATACGGTCTCCCAAAAAACAGGTAAGGGTGCGATTTTTTTGAACTGTATGGAAAAACTGACCATGAACAGCGGCATTGAAACGCTTAAGGTCAGACTTTGTGCAGCTATGGATGGAGGAATAGACGGCTTAACATTAGCTGCAGGTCTCAACCTTCGTACACTTGATCTCATCCAAGAGCATCCAAGGTTTCGCGATGTTCAGATCGGTATTATAATTTCTTCAGTAAGAGCACTTTCCATTTTTCTAAAACGAGCCGTACGCCTTAATCGTCTGCCTGACTATATTATAGTCGAAGGTCCACTTGCCGGGGGACACCTTGGTTTTAGTGCAGCGGACTGGCAAATCTATGATCTCTATACCATTTTCACAGAAGTTCTTGCTTTTTTGAAAAAAGAAGATCTGAATATTCCTGTAATTCCAGCTGGAGGAATTTTTACTGGAACTGATGCGGTTGATTATCTTAAAATAGGAGCAGCAGGTGTTCAAGTTGCAACCCGCTTTACTATCAGCAAAGAAGCTGGTTTGCCCTCCGAAGTGAAGCAGCATTATATAGATGCACGTGAAGAGGATATTGTTGTTAATATGGCATCGACCACCGGTTATCCCATGCGCATGCTAACCGAATCGCCAACCCTGCGCTACGCTATCAAGCCAAATTGCGAAGGGCTTGGGTATTTGCTTGAAAATGGAGGAAAGTGTACCTATATAGATGAATATTACGAGGCTCTTACAGCAAGAAAACCAGGGGAACCGCTTGTTGTCAAGGAAAAAACATGTCTTTGTACCGGCATGGCCAATTACGATTGCTGGACCTGCGGTCAAACGACCTACCGCCTTAAGGAGACCACAAACCGCCTTGCTAACGGCAAGTGGCAGCTTCCAAAAGCCGAGGATATTTTTCTTGACTATCAGTTCAGCTGTGACCACTCAATAAAACGTCCTGAACCGGAAACTATTTTTTAAGCGGATATTACGGCAGGTAACAAGAATATCGACGATTGATAACTTCTTTTCTGACGGTATCAGCCGTCATTTAAATCTGCCAACAAATGAAAAGAAAAGCACAATTATTTCTTTATACCTTACTTACAGCGGTCATATTTGTGACGGTAGTTATTATCGTCAACCAGTTCTATACTGCAACAAAACTACTCAGTTCTTTACACCCCTATGCAGGGATTTTTTTCCTTCTGTTCAGTATTTCAGTTTTTTTTGTCGCCGCTTATACCGCAATCCGCCTTTTTTCTGTCCCAAAAGTTCCTGGATTACCTGAACATGAAAATGCCAAGGGTATGGAACTCTATACCAGCTACGTTGCAGGGCGTATGCCTGTCCACCCCATGCATCCGGATATATCAAAAAAGCAACAGGATCAACGATGGGTTCGCACGAACTTAAAGTTTCTCGAAGTCGACTCACTCAACATCACCAAGCAGATAGCTACAAAAAACTTTTTTGTGGGAGCTTTTGCACAAAATACATCCTACGGCACAACGACATCCCTCTGGAACAACATTAAGCTTATATGGAATATATATACCATTCATAACACCGATCAGCATCCAGGAGAGTTTATAGCACTCGTACGATCTATCTATACTTGTCTGCCACTTTCTGACTTTAAAAAGGAAGACATACCGGCACACATTAAGCCCATTATACAATCCGCATTCAGCAATACCCTTTCGTCTCTACTACCGGGTGGCAACCTGCTGACACCTTTTTTTCTCAATCTTTTTCTTGCGGGAGCAACCAACACCTATCTCACATGCCTTGCAGGTATTATAACGACGCACCAATGCCAGCTGATGACGGAAAAAGACAGAAAAGCAATTATCCAACAAAGCATGTTTGAGGCGTCATTTATGCTCAAAGAAATCGTCAGAGAGTGCAATCCGATACTTTCTGTCACTATCAGCAAGGCCGTTAAAAATGCCGGCATTGACAGCCTTGATACAATCCAGCCACCTTCGACCGGAAGTGGTGTAGCCCAGGACATTGTTTCACACCTTGCAAGCTCACTGAAACAAATTATCAGGGAATCCATCTCAACTCAAAAAAACGAAGAATAACCTTCAGCTTAGGGTTTGAGGCGAAGTTCCTTAAAAAAATCCTGTAGAAGACTTCTGCACTTGTTCTCCATAATACCTCCAAAAACCTCTGGCTGATGATTAAGCTGTCCGCACCCGGTCACATTCATAACCGTCCCTGAAGCTCCCATTTTTGGATCATAAGCCCCAAAAAGAAGCCTTCCCACCTTTGCGTTTACAATCGCTCCGGCACACATAGGGCATGGCTCCAGCGTAACAGCAAGAGTACAATCATTCAGATACTTGCTTCCGATTGTAGCCATGGCAGAAGTCAGCGCAATCATTTCTGCATGAGCTGTTGCATCGCACAATGCCTCAACCTGGTTATACCCTCTCCCGATAACGTGACCATTACTGTCAAGAACAACCGCACCGACTGGAACCTCCTTTCTTTCAAACGCCTTGATTGCTTCCCGGAAAGCAAGTTCCATGCAATACGTAAATTCCATCATAATTATTAAATAAATATCGTTGAGTTTGCGGTTCAGAGCTTTACCGTAAACGTAAATTTCATTATACTGTGGTCTTTGCGCAATTCTCCTGTTTCCGGCTTTTTATAGTACAAATTATCGTCAGTAACCCAAGACCCAACAATATGAACATTCATGAATATCAAGGCAAGGATATCCTGAGAAAATTCGGGGTTGCAGTACCAAAAGGAATTGTAGCATATTCCCCCGAAGAAGCAAAACAGGCTGCTGAACAGCTTTTAGCAGAACAGGGCAGCCCTGTTGTAGTTGTTAAGGCTCAGATTCATGCAGGAGGCAGAGGAAAAGCCGGAGGAGTTAAGCTTGCTAAATCTCCTGAAGAGGCTTTTGATATCGCTCAGGAGTTGATTGGCAAAACACTTGTCACCCACCAGACTGGACCCGAAGGCAAAGAAATCAGTCGTTTACTTGTCGAAGAGGGTATGAATATTGAAAAAGAGTTTTATGTCGGTATCACCCTTGATCGGTCAACATCAAGAAATGTTCTGATGGTTTCGACTGAAGGTGGTATGGAAATTGAAACAGTTGCCGAAGAAACACCTGAAAAGCTCTTGAAAATCCAAATTGATCCGTTATACGGCATACAAGGATTTCAAGCCAGAGAAGCTGCTTTTTTTCTCGGTTTAAAAGACGAGCAGTTCCGTAACACCGTACTTTTCATATCAGCTCTTTATAAAGCATATATCTCAATAGATGCTGCTATTGCTGAGATCAACCCGCTGGTAGTAACCAAAGAAGGTAAGGTACTGGCTCTTGACGCGAAAATCACTTTTGACGACAATGCACTTTTCCGTCATAAGGACTTTCTTGAACTCCGTGATGTAAGCGAAGAAGATCCATTTGAAGTTGAAGCATCTAAATCCAATCTTAACTACGTACGTCTTGATGGCAACGTAGGCTGTATGGTTAACGGTGCCGGACTTGCCATGGCAACGATGGACATGATCCAGCTTGCTGGTGGAAAACCAGCAAATTTTCTTGATGTCGGTGGTTCTGCAAGCCCCCAAACAGTAGAAGAGGGATTCAAGATTATCTTGAGCGACAAAAATGTTAAAGCCATACTCGTTAACATTTTCGGAGGTATTGTCCGGTGTGACCGTGTTGCTGGCGGAATTATAGAGGCCGCAAAAAAAATCGGGCTTCACCTGCCTGTAATTGTTCGGCTTGAGGGTACAAATGCACCAGTTGCTCAAAAAATGCTTGATGAATCGGGCCTTAATCTTGTGTCGGCCAAAGGTCTTCGGGATGCAGCAAATAAAGTACATGAAGCACTGGCAGCATCCTGATAAAAAAGGTATCAACACCATAATTCTAACAAAAACACCTCGCCGGCAAATGCGGGGTGTTTTTGTTTTCAGGCAAAAAAAAACAGCGAAGAAGAAACAAGCTCCTCTTCGCTATTCAATACAACAACCTGTCAGGTCTCTACCTATCAATAACCGGCCA
>SZXZ01000095.1 GCA_005843835.1 Chlorobium sp. | reverse complement strand
CTCAGGAACTCATAACAACCATCAATAATTCACGTCGTATAGAGTATGCAAAAGTTGCGGCTAAGAATAACCTGACGCTTGAGGCCGTTGGAAGTATGATGTTCCAGAAAATCTATGTACGTCTTCCTGCAGGAACATGGGTACAGATTCAGGGGAAATGGTCAAAAAAGGTACCGTAATTCTGCTAAATAACTTGCTGTGACATGGTCGTTGCGCATTCTTTTGATGGTGCTGCTGTTGTTGGCATTTATACCGGCAACAGCATGGTTTTTCTTTCCCTGGTATGCCGAGCTGCTTATTGGTCGTGCCCTTGAGGGAAAACCTTTTCGTATTGAATTTTCCGGTTTAGGTCGGCCGGGCTTTTCTGGTGTAGGATTTCATTCTATGAAAGCAGTCTTTACTACACCACCTGATGGCTGCAGCGATGCTGCAACCTATACGCTTTCCCTTACCAATGGCTTACTCTCCTGGGATTTTAAAAACCGCGATATTTCCGCTGTACCATCTCTTATCCCAAAAGTTTTTGATGCTACATTCATTGTAGAAGCTGATTCGATCAATGTGAAGCAGGATCCTGAAGCATTTAATTTTGGTGATAGGAAACCTCGAATAAGCGCTGTTATTGAGGTTTCACGCAAGAAAGGCCTCAACCTCAAGTTAAAACCTCTCTCTGCTTTTTACAATATTCAGGGCGCTACAGTTACCCGTGAAAAGCTCCGGCTTGAAGATGTAAACTTCAAAGTCAGGCTTGCTGCAGCTGAACACTGGCAACAGAGAATAGATACGTTGCGTGTAGCAAAACTTTTCAGCGATGGAAACCAATTATCGGTAAGAAACTTTAGGGCACTCTTTGGCTCGAAACGCGATCCACAGAAACCCTGTACTCTTCTCCTTACTCATTGTTCAGTAGACCTTTTTAATTGGAAAGCATCAGCTCAGCGCATTGAGTACGATATAAAAGAAAAACGGTCTCGATGTAACCTCAGTTTAGCTGAAATACCGTTTGCTGAACTCCCGGGGTTGAACGGTGGTGGAAGCAAAACACCTTTTGCCACAGGCCGGATAAGCAGCTTTATTCCTGTTGAATTTCAGGATTCGACGGTTCTCGTTCGTAATGCATTTGTCATTGCCGATAAGGGGACAAAGATCATCTTCTACACAAAAGAAAAACAGGCACTGCTATCATTCGATCTGGGAGGACGTGAGCTGCTAAATAATCTCAATGCAAGGATTACACTCAAAAACCGGAACAATAAATTTTCGGGGCTTGCTATGAACGACCTGTCATCAGCAATGCTTGGAGGAACAATCTCTTCAACGCCGATCCTCTTCAGCCCGTCATCTCAGGTAACAACGTTCACTCTGAAGTTGAAAAATATCAAGGCCCTTGACCGAGTGCGCCTGCACGGCGATTTCAAAGGTTCACTAAAGGGCCCAGTCAGTGGTACGATTCCTCTTTCAATAGGAAAAACAGGATTTTCCATCAGGAACGCACATGTTCAATCCTCTGGAGGCGGCACTGTAACTATTGCCCCCCCATCAAAGCAGCAAAGTACGAGCGAACGCATTTTTGGATCACAAAAACAAGATGCAGAATACTCCATTCAAGAGCCAGATCTTTTACTGAATCGTTCATTCAGAGGGGGCACATCTCTAAGGTTTGCGCTTAAAAATATGGTCCGCAAAAATGATGGTGGCGAAATGCAGCTCATCTCACCAAAAGGAACCATATCACTATGGCATAATTCTAAGAATCCGGACCTAGCCTCTCTTTCAGATTTCAGCGCCGATATCTTTGGTGGCTCTGTTACTCTTCATCATCTCGAATACGATATGAAAACAAAAGAGGGTGAAACCGAGTTACAGCTCAACAATATTCCATTGCAGAAACTGCTTGACCTGCAGGGCACAAAAAAGCTTTATGCAACAGGCTCTGTGAAAGGATCCATCCCGGTAAAAATGAAAAATAATGTGTTTGCAATCTCCGATGGAGGTATGCAGGCTGAACAATCAGGACAAATTATTTACGCCACCACCCCTGAAGAACGGGCAGCTGCAAACCAGGGACTTCGTACCACATACGAGGCTCTCTCTAATTTTCTTTACATGCAGCTTGTATCCTCGATTGATATGGCTCCGGATGGAAAGTCAGCCATAACCATCAAGCTTAAGGGTTCAAATCCCGACTTTCAAGGCGGACGGCCAATCGAACTGAACCTGAATGTCGAACAAAACCTGCTCGATCTCATGCGCACTCTCTCAATATCTTCGAACGTGGATCAAATTATCACCGAAAAAGCATTGAAAATGCACAAGAAATAGATGATCTATAAACCTATAGAGAATGCCACTTTCTAGCTTTTGGTGATAATGTGTTGTCATATGCGACACATGCAAACGAAGTAATTATTTTATATTACAGTAAAATCAGCGAGTGCAGCGTTGGTCACCAGTTTCAGTTATTGCCTCGGGTTTACTGCATGTCCCGGTGGCTTTTTTCAGGAGAAAGCTATGGAAGACAACGAATCAGTGGAAAGCTTGTGGGAATTAGCGGAACAAACTTTTGAAACTGCTAAGGAAAGTTTAAGTGCTGCTATAGAAGCGGATTACCAATTCAGTCTTGATGATCTTGACAAAATTTTACCGGAGCTTTCCAAAAGAATGTTCATGATGGGATTTATGACAGGCTTAGAGACTCAGCTCTTTGACGAAGATGATAATGAAGACGATATTAACTGATAATTAGAATATAACGACAGTATCAAAATCATCCGCTCCCAATCATAAGTTCCTGATAACCTTGAGGCAGACTACAAGCCAAGGGTTATCAGGTCGTGAATATGTACCATACCGACCGGATGCTGTTCATTATCGCAGACAAGCAGCTGTGTTATCCGATAGGTTTCAAGAATATCAAGACACTCTTTTGCCATGGTGGCAGTCGAAACCGTTTTAGGATTCGCCGTCATCACTGATCCCGCACTGAGATTGAGAAACTCCCTCCCGCTTTGTACCAGACGACGAAGATCCCCGTCGGTAAATATACCGGTCAAACAACCAGCCTCGTTGATGACTGCGCTGACGCCATACCGTTTCGAGGTCATTTCAAGGATAAGATCGGTAACAGAAGCATTTTCTCTGACAAGTGGCACAGCGCTGTCCTTTGCCATAATATCAGTAACTTTTATGGTTAACCGTCGTCCAAGTGAGCCTTTCGGGTGGGTCAGGGCAAAATCTCTTTGCGTAAACTTTTTTTGCTGCATCAGAGAAATTGCCAAAGCATCTCCCATGGCTAGCATGGCAGTAGTTGATGTTGTAGGAGCCAGATCGTAGGGACAGGCTTCCTTTTCAATGTCGGTATCAAGCGTAATATCTGCGTTTTGGGATAGAAAAGATCTTTTATTGCCGGTCATGGCAATAATTGAAGCTCCAATTTGTCGAAGTGCAGGGATGATAAAATTCAATT
Organism: Chlorobium sp.; assembly: GCA_005843835.1. GTDB lineage: Bacteria > Bacteroidota > Chlorobiia > Chlorobiales > Chlorobiaceae > Chlorobium. The sequence continues at coordinate 6,257 of SZXZ01000095.1, read as the reverse complement.
CTTCAGTAGTTCCGCTTTTCGACAGGCATATCACAACGTCATCATGGTCGACTATGCCAAGGTCTCCGTGAGCAGCATCGGCAGGGTGCAGAAAAAGAGCCGTCGAGCCGGTAGATGCCATGGTAGCGGCAATTTTTTGGGCAATAATCCCGGATTTGCCCATGCCTGAAATAATGATTTTTCCTTTGCATGAAGCAAGCAGCTCCACTGCATCCGAAAAACTTTCATCAAGTCGGTCGGCCATCTGTTGGATGGCAAGAGATTCCTGTTCCAGAATTGATTTTCCAGTTGTTGTAATGCGTGTCAGGGATGTTGCTTTCATAGAATCTTTCATGAGAGATGCCGGAATAAACAAAAGATAATTAGTTACACTTTTTATAAAGTGTAATATCGGCTAAATTGGTTAATTAGCATTTGGTTTACTAATCATAAAGCTTCTGATATGAATTTTGATTCCATGAGTTGGGTAATCATTATGGTTCTTTCCCTTAGTGTTTTTGCTCTGTTTGTTTTTTTGTTCACCAAGTTTATAGGGTATATGAAAACAGAGCAAAACCTCGAAATAGAGTCATTCAAAGATTCTCTGATCGATAAAGACAATCCGGTTGGCCTCAACAAAGATGAACTGGACAAACTCAAAGAGCAGCAGGCTGAAGCCCAGCGACATCTCAAGGAAGTTATTTCAAGAATTCCTGTAATACAAAAAGATGGCAGGTTTCAGATAGATGAGGAGGCAATACGCAAGCAAAAGGAAGCTGCTAATGGTCATGGAACGTCCGAATCGACTAGAACAGGCACCGTTTAAAGCTTTCTGATTTTATTTCTGCATGCTTTCAAAGTTAAAGCTTCTTTTCAAAGATACCGTTATCTACGGGTCCAGTTCTATTCTGGCTCGCAGTCTCAATTATCTGCTGGTTCCTCTTTATGCCAATAAACTCTCTACGTTCGATAATGGCGTTCAAACCATTATTTATGCCAATATAGCGTTGGCTAATGTTCTTTTTTCCTATGGACTTGAAACCTCATATCTCAAAGTGGTTTCAGATTCTGCCAATCGGGACAAGGATGAAACACAGCTGTTTTCGACAGCTTTTCTCTCACTTTTTGTTTCTTCAACGCTTTTTGCTTTAGGCATAGTCCTTTTTGCGCCGGTTATTGCTCAATTGATCGGATTATCATCCACGGACTTTACGTTTGTTCGGTATGCCGCTCTTATTTTGTGGATCGATACGCTTCTCGTTATTCCCTTTGCTGAACTTCGTTTGAAAAGAAAGGCCGTACAATTTGCTATAGCAAGAGTGGTCGGGGTAATTGCAGTTGTTGTGAGCGCAATTATCCTTATTGTGCCGTTAAAAGCTGGTTTGTCAGGGGTATTTATAGCAGAGGCATTTGGTTCACTTGTAAGTCTCCTGCTGGTTATTCCTGTTTTTCGTCAGTTCAGAATCTTCTTTTCAGGCGAGCAGTTGCGACAAATGCTCCGTATAGGTTTGCCTTATGTCCCGACCGGTATTGCCGGACTTCTGATTCATCTTATCGACAGAAATATTTTAATCCGCATACCAGTATCGCAGATAGATACTATCTATGGCAAAGGCTACCAAGCCTCTGATATTGTAGGTATTTATGGAAGGATTGCAGCATTCGGAGTGGTGCTGCAGCTCTTTATTCAGGTTTTTCGCTTTGCCTGGCAGCCGTTTTTTCTGCAACATGCCAAGGACCCCGATGCGAAGCGGTTATTTCAGCATGTGCTGAATATTTCGACGTTTTTCACAATGTTTTTGGCCCTGGCAGCAACATACTTTGTGCCTGATCTTGTTCGCCATCACTATGCCGGACGGTTTTACCTGCTGCCACCTAAGTACTGGATAGGGCTTTCTATTTTGCCATGGATATTTTTGAGCTATGTTTTCGACATGGTTTCAACAAATCTTTCAGCAGGAATTCTTATCACTGGCAACACCCGCTATTTGCCGGTTGTTACTTTCGCTGGTGCCGGTGTTACCGCACTTTTTTGCTGGTGGCTTATTCCTTTGAGCGGCATGGATGGCGCAGCCTATGCAATTGTAGCTGGTACAGTTGTCATGTGTATGGTTATGGCATTGTATTCACTGAAGGTCTTTCCCATCCCCTATGACTGGCTTAAACTTATTCTATTGTTAGTTGCAGGAGTCTTGCTTGGAAGTTTTCAGTTCTATGCTGGCGCATTCCTTTCAACGGTGACCACTGTTATCGTTCTTAAAACCTTGCTGCTCGCCCTCTATCTCGGGATTGCCATGGCTCTTTTCCGCGAAGAAGCTATGCTGGTTGCAGTTAAAGTGAAAAATAAAATATCACAAAAGTGATTCTCTAACATATATTTGCTCCACTCAAATTCTGATGAGTGGCTCTTTTTAGCTTATAGGGTTTGATTAACGCGGAGGGCGATTGCAATCCACTCTGCCAGTTTGAGGAGTATCACCCCATCTGCCTTTGCCTCCATGCATCCTTCTTGAAGCCATATTTTCAAGCACTGCTTTAAGTTTTACTCGTTGTTCAGGGGTACAGAGCTTAGCCATTTGATGAAAATGTTGTACCAGTTCACGTTCTAAAGCTGCCTGATGGGAACCAATGCCGGTAACAAAAGCATCAATTTTTTTTGTATCTGGATTATCGTTAAGAGACTCCTCAACCAGTTGTTTTTTCAGGAGGGTTATTGCCTCCATTTCAGGTTTGACTTTGAGAAAATGTTCCTCACGCAGTTTTTCGAAATGTAATGTTTGCGCCTCACTAAGGTCCAGCTGCCTTGCAAACATGTATTCATGGTTGAATCCATGGCCTCCATTAAAAAGTTGAGGTCTATGGGCGTTCTGCCACCAAAGCATACTAAGCAGTAAAGCGTTCAGTACCACAAGAAGCACAAAAGCTGAGGTAACCAGGCGCTTTGTCGTAAAAAAATTCATATTATTGTCATTGCATTAAAAGCTTTAAAGAACCAGGGCATCATTTTTCAAGGTGTCTGGCTGTCATTCGTAACAGTTTCAGTTTGAGCGGGGCTTGTCTGGTCGTAATAGGCAAACTCCTGACTCGTATAGTCATCACTGAGCTTGTCAAGCATTTCGCTGATACCTGAGGTCGCACTGTGACTATTCTGCTGCACTGTTAACAGCGTACCACCAAGATTGACTATAATCAAGAGAACCATAAAGGCAAGTCGAAGATCGATTCGATTGCCGAACATAGGACGTGCGTGTTCCGATTTCTGTTCGAACTCCCGCTCTACCCGTTGCATAAGCCGAACCCTGAAAAGATGATTAACCTTAAGAGGTTTTATTTCATCAATCAGCTTCATGGTCTCAGCGACCTGTGCCTCTATATTATTGTTACGCTGTTTCATCATAAATTTCGGTTTCATTACATGTGACGACAGGCAGCAGAAAAACTTGTGCTTTCAAAAATACTTATTGCTTTGTGTAGTATACAAAGAGCTTATCGTGAAGGTTCTTCTTTGCCCTGTGTACCAGAGACTCTACTGCCGATACCGATGTTTTAAGAATATCAGCTATTTCCTGATTACTGAATCCATCTTGTTTACTCAGAAGAAACGCAGTTTTCTGACTGTCGGGGAGTTTATTCAGGGCACTGAGCAATATTTCCGCCTGTTCGTTTCCTGCGAAGGTTTCCGCAGGATTTTCGCTGTAGGGTGATGCAATTTCAGCTGATGGATCCTCAAAGCCGACAATTCGTTTTAATGAGCTGAACCGTTTTTTTCGTTTCAAATGGCGCAGATGGTCAAGGGACTTCGTGACGGCGATTCTATATATCCAAGTTGATAATTTTGATTCTTCCCTGAACTGCTCAAGTGATCGAAATACTTCGATAAAGACATCCTGAGCAATATCTTCCGCATCTTCTCGGTTAAACACAAAGCGGTAACAGGTATTGATTACCATTTCCTGATGTTCTGCAACCAGACTTCTGAACAACGTATCTTTCGATGTCATACCTGATTTATGCAATACACTGATTTTAGTTGCGGTGGCTATTGCGACCTTTTCCGCATCGGCTATACATTCATACAATTGACCTGATCTCCCAAGCTGCGTGTTTGAAATACTGCTTACCTATAGGACGTCAGAAAATTGGAATTCGTGCGGGGTTATCCAAAAAAAGAGCAATGACAAAATCCAGAAATTGTAACATCGTGATTTCGTCACTGCCATTCTTATCTTCGAAGCCTTATCAGGCAAGCTTGGCGGCAAAAGCAAGAACTTTATCCACCTTTTCCTGCGAATCAGCCTCGCAATAGAGGCGAAGTACCGGTTCAGTACCTGAAGGTCGAATAAGCATCCATCCACCTTCAAAATGATATTTATATCCGTCGAGATTGTTGAATTTCAGGATTTTGTATCCGGCAATATTTTCAAGGTCACCTTTTGACGCTCGATCAATAATAGCCTGTTTCTTTTCATCACTTACACGCAGGTCGAGTCGGTTATAACAGAAAAATCCATACTCATCATACAGTTCCTGTACCAGTCCTGAAAGGGTTTTATCTCTGCGAGTCATCATTTCCAGAATCAAGAGACCTGTATAGACGCCATCTCGTTCAGGCAGAAAAGAAGTAATGCCTATGCCGCCGGATTCTTCACCTCCAATAAGGATGTCATTGGTAGTCATAAGCTTGCTGACGTGTTTGAACCCAACCTGCAGTTCATGCATCTTAAGATTGTGTTTCTTGCAAATCTTATCGATGACGTCAGTGAGTGCAAATGTTTTTGCTACCTCGCCGGTTTGATGCTTTTCCTCGACAAGATCTTTGAGAATAATGGCAAAGAGTTTATGGGAGTCTACAAAATCACCGTTTTCATCAAGCATGCCTATTCTGTCCGCGTCTCCATCATTAATAATGGCGACATCAGGTCCGACCTCTTTAAAGAATTCAATAAACTCACCGATATACTGAGGCATCGGTTCAGGATTAATACCTCCAAAACCAGGGTTGATGCTGCAATGATAACAGCTGAGCATAGATTCGTCAAACAGGCTGGTTATAAGATCCTGACCTGCGCCGAACATGGCGTTATGCGCTATTTTTAATCTTGACTCGCGAATCAGCGGAAGATCAATGCTGCTTTTAATATAGTTGAGATAAAAGCCCTTCATATCGGAGAGCTCAATCAGTTTTTTATCGGCCACAATCTCCGTAGCGGGATCTACCTCTATAAGGTTATTCTCAATTTCAGCAATCACTTCGGGATGAGCCGGACCGCCATAGGATGCCTTTACCTTAAAGCCGTTATAGGTAGCAGGATTATGTGATGCTGTAATCACAATCCCTCCGGCAAGCTGTTTTGCTTTTGTAAAGAGAGAGACAGCTGGTGTTGACACAAAACTGTCAGAAAGATATACTTTCAGGCCCCTTGATGAGAAAACTTCAGCAGTATATTCTGCAAACTCTTTTGACATGAAACGAGTATCATAGCCAACACATACACCCTTCGCACTATTCGGGTGTTTAAGAAAGTAGCGGGCAGATGCCAGAGCTGCAAGTTTCAGGTTTTCATAGGTATAATCCTTTGCTATAATCGCGCGCCATCCGTCAGTACCGAATTTAACTTGCATTCTTTATTGATTTTGATATAATGGGAATTGAAACATAAAAAGTCATTCTTATGACAAATAAGCCATAAAATACAGTTTCCCTGTCGTTCATCCAATTATCTCTCGTTTTTGATGCCAAAGAAGCTTTTTGTTTTAGCAGGTGAGGTCTCAGGAGATATGCATGCCGCCGGAGTTATCGATGAACTGTTGACAGCAAGGCCTGACCTCAAGGTATTTGGTATTGGTGGCCAGAAGCTTCGGGCTTTGGGTGCCGAGCTGCTTTACGACTCGTCCCAAATGAGCATCATGGGCTTTGTTGATGTACTGAAACACTCAGGATTTCTTCGACGGGTTATTCGTGATCTCAAAGAGGCGGTCCTAAGGGAACAGCCTGCGGTTGCGTTTCTGGTAGATTATCCGGGCATGAACCTGCTGATGGCCCGTTTTTTTCATGAACTCAGCATTCCGGTAATTTATTATATATCCCCACAGGTATGGGCATGGAAAGAAGGGCGTGTAAAAGCTATCAAACGCGATATTGATCGCCTGCTTGTTATTTTTGATTTTGAGGTAGATTTTTTTCTCCGTCACGGTATTAATGCAGAATTTGTCGGTCATCCGGTAATTGAACAGCTTGATGAACTTTCGCTTCCTACCCGTGATATATTTATTAAAAA
>SZXZ01000005.1 GCA_005843835.1 Chlorobium sp. | reverse complement strand
GGTTAAAAATTATGGTTATTACACCGGTTCAATTTCAATTGGAAAAAAGGAGGGCATATCTATGGTCAGATCCATCTGATGCGATCCTCTAGCATGCTCCTTGGCTGCAGCAACAAAGCCGTGAAACAGGGGATGCACTTTTTGTACCCTGGATTTCAGCTCAGGGTGAAATTGGACACCGACAAACCATCGATGACCTTTCAACTCTATAATTTCAACCAATTCACCGTTTGGTGAAGTACCGGAAAAAATCATTCCGCCTTCCTCAAAGTTTTTCCGGTAAACATTATTGAACTCGTAGCGATGACGATGACGTTCGTTGATAAGAAACTTCTGATATACTTCGTGTGCTTTCGATCCTTCCTTAATAATGCAGGGATAACTGCCAAGACGCATGGTACCACCTTTTTCCTTAACCTTTTTCTGGTGTTCCATGAGGTCAATAACAGCAAAACGGGTACGCTTATTAAACTCTGTAGAGTTTGCGTCCTGAAGACCGCATACGTTACGTGCAAACTCAATTGTAGCGCACTGCATACCGAGACAGATGCCAAAAAAAGGAATATTCTCCTCCCTTGCATGCTGGATAAACTTTATTTTACCCTCGATGCCCCTGTCGCCGAATCCTGGTGCGACAAGTATGCCGCTAACTCCGTCCAATTCCTTTTTGAAATCGAATGTTTTCAATTCGGCGTCTTCCGCTCTAAGCAGTTTAACGTTTACTCTGACGTTGTTACTTGCTCCGGCATGAATAAAAGATTCAATAATAGACTTGTAGGCGTCGGGATATTCAGTGTATTTGCCACAAATACCTATAGTGACTTCGCCATCCTGTGGGCATTTGACCTTGTTACAAAAGTCGCGCCAGTAATCAAGGTGGGGTTCCTTGAATTTTTTTAGCCCCAACTTTTTAAGGACACGCAGGTCAAGTTTTTCTTTAAGAAGCATCAAAGGTACTTCATAAATAGTCTCGCAGTCGTTAAGGCCAATAACATCCAGTTCATTGACGTTACAGAAATGACCAACTTTGTTTTTAATGTCGCGTGATAATGGTTTTTCACTGCGACATACCAGAATATCAGGCTGTATTCCGACGCCCAGCAGCATTTTGACGCTATGCTGGGTGGGCTTTGTTTTAAGTTCGCTGGCAGCCTTGATATAGGGGACAAAGGTTAGATGGATGTTCAGGAGATTACTGTCGCCCATTTCAAGCTTCATCTGCCTCATGGCTTCAAGAAAAGGCAGGGATTCAATATCACCTATTGTACCTCCGATCTCCGTGATTAGAACATCAAGGTTGCTGTTTTTTGCCTGTTCAGCCATCCTGTCCTTGATTTCGTCTATAACATGGGGCACAACCTGAACTGTAGCCCCAAGGTATTCTCCGCTACGCTCCTTATCGATTACCGATTTATAGACACGCCCCATTGTCAGATTTGATGCTTGAGTTGTAGACTCGTCGAGAAAACGCTCGTAGTGGCCAAGATCGAGATCAGTTTCAGCACCATCATCAGTAACATAGACCTCGCCATGCTGATATGGAGACATGGTACCGGGGTCAACATTGATATAGGGATCATATTTCTGTATTGCCACTCTCAGACCACGGGATTTGAGGAGCATCCCTAGAGATGCCGACAAAATTCCCTTGCCGAGCGAGGATATTACACCTCCTGTTACAAAAATATGTTTAACATTTTTCGGTCGAGCCATGACAGCGTTGGTCGTTGATTAATTGGTAAAATATGAGCTTTTTTATTGCAAAGCCTTATGGGTACCATCGCAAAAAGGAAGAATGGCCGAGTTACGACAACTGCACAGGGCCACGGTTTTTTCTTCCTCAATTTCCACTTTGTGAGGATGAATTCCGGTGCCTTTATGTGCACCGTCACAATAGGGCATGTTCTGAGAACCCCCACAGGCACAATAATATTTTGTGCCCGGCTGCTCAGTGACGATATAAGGTTTTGTTGGTTCCATAATGCATAAGTTGATTACTGAAACATTTCCATGTCTTGTGAATAATCAAAATTTTCACACGAAGAGGTCAATCTGACCATCGGGATCTTCTATTGGAAATTCCGGATCTCCTTCCTCATCGCTTTTAGGTACCCTGGCAAGAGCCGAAATGAGATCACCTGCCATAAGCCTTACAAGTCGGACTCCTGAAGTGTTCCTTCCTGTTAAGCGAATATCGGAAACGTGCTGGCGGTTGACGATTCCATGTGTCGTGATAATAATGAGATCGTCATCGTCATTAACATCAAGCAAGCCGATAAGGGCTCCAATTTTTTCATGTGCCTTGAGTGTAATAACACCACGTGCACCACGTCGGGTCAGGCGGTAGTCTTCCACACGGCTTCGTTTACCAAATCCGTTATCGGTTACAGCAAGAAGCGCAGTATCAAATCGCTTGGTGGTTACCATAGAAATACATTTTTCGCCTTCGTCGAGAGTTATACCCTTGACACCCATTGCGGTCCTGCCCATGGAACGAATTTCAGCCTCAGGAAAACGCACAACAAAGCCTGAGCTTTTAGCAAGAATAATCTGATGTTCACCGTCTGTCAAACGAGCGTCAAGAAGCTCATCGTGTTCTTCGATAGTTATTGCTGCAATGCCATTCTTTCTTGGGTGAGAAAATTCTTCGAGTGATGTTTTTTTCACTATACCGTTGGTCGTGGCCATAACAATAAAGCCAGGCTCATCAAAATTCCTGATGTTGATGTAGGCTCTGATTTTTTCGCCAGACTGCAACTCCATGATATTTGCGAGAGCCCTTCCCCTTGCGGCCCTGCCTGCTTCTGGGATTTCGTAAACTTTTAGCCAATGGCATCGGCCTCGGCTCGTAAAGAACAGAATATAATTGTGCGTTGAGGCTATAAACATATGCTCAATAAAGTCATCATGCTTGGCCTGAGCACCGGTCACTCCTTTGCCTCCCCTTGCCTGACGACGATATCCTGATACAGGAAAGCGCTTTATAAAGCCATCGTGTGTTATGGTAATAACCACATCCTCCTGGGCAATCATGTCTTCGATTGAAAAATCCCCCTCCTGTGGCACAATCTCTGTCCTGCGGGCATCTCCATATACCTCTCTGACTTTAAGGAGTTCCTCTCGGATAATCTGCATCTGCTTTTCGGGACTGCCGAGAATAAATCGCAACTCTTCAATAAGGGCCAGTACCTCTGTATACTCAATATCAATCTTGTTGCGCTCCATGCCGGTTAAACGCTGCAGTCGCATTTCAAGAATAGCTTTTGACTGAAGTTCCGATAATCCGAAACGCTCTATAAGCCTTTCTTGAGCGGTAGCGGCATCAGGTGATTCCCTGATTGTCGAAATCACTTCGTCAAGATTGTCTAGACAGATTTTGAGTCCTTCAAGAATATGAGCTCTTTTTTCAGCAGCAGTAAGATCAAATTGTGTACGGCGCAGGATGATCTCGTTGCGATGCTTGATGTAATACTCCATCATTTGCTTGAGATTAAGCACTCTCGGAACGCCATCAACCAACGCAAGCATAATTACCCCGAAAGTATCCTGCATCGGGGTATGCTTATAAAGATTGTTGAGCACAACTTTTGCAACAGCGTCACGCTTTAATTCAATAACCAGGCGCATGCCATCACGGTCGGACTCGTCACGAATATCGGCAATACCTTCTAGTTTTTTATCGTGAACGAGTTCGACGATTTTCTCAATCAGCCTTACTTTATTAACCTGATAAGGAAGTTCGGTGACAATAATGGATTCTCTTCCATTTTTTTGGGTAACCTCCACAAGTGCTCGTGCACGGATAACAACTTTCCCCCTGCCAGTTGTGTAAGCCAGACGGACACCTTCGTAACCATATATAATACCGCCTGTTGGAAAATCCGGAGCGATAACATATTTCATGAGATCGGTAACTTCCAATTCCGGATTTGCTATTAGGGCAATCATGCCGTCGACAACCTCCCTGAGATTTTGGGGGGAGATATTGGTTGCCATTCCTACAGCAATACCTGAAGAACCGTTTACCAGAAGATTTGGAATAGCCGATGGGAGAACCGTCGGTTCTTCAAGAGAGTCATCAAAGTTAAGGGAAAAATCAACGGTACCTTTATCTAAATCTTTAAGCATTTCGCCGGCAATACTCTTCATACGAACTTCAGTATAACGCATAGCCGCAGGTGAATCACCGTCTACGGATCCAAAGTTACCCTGGCCGTCAATAAGAGGATAGCGCAATGAAAAGTCCTGAACCAATCGAACCAGACTGTCATAAACAGCAGTATCTCCATGGGGGTGAAACTTGCCAAGCACTTCACCGACCACGCGGGCTGATTTTTTATGCGGTTTGCCAGCTTGGAGACCAAGTTCGTGCATACCGAAAAGAACCCGTCTATGAACTGGCTTAAGACCGTCCCGAACATCGGGCAAAGCACGACTGACTATGACCGACATTGAATAATCGAGATAAGAACCCCGCATTTCTTCTTCAATACTAATCGGGACTATTCTTTCACGCTGCATAGGTATATCCTGGGTGATAATTGATATAAATAACTCAACGGGGTAATGTATAAAAATCCGCCGAAATTCTTTACGACGGATTATGTATAGATGAATGGAAAGTGCAGATTTGCTTTCAGAATATCAGCTTACCTGAATTACCGGTGCATCAGACCAGAGTGATTCCAGATCATAAAAACGTCGTTCATCAGGCATAAAAATATGTACGACAACGTTGATATAATCCAACAATATCCAGTGCATTGAATCCATACCCTCAACATGCATAGGACGTTCCCCATCCTCCTTAAGCTCATCAATAATATGCTCCGCAGCCGCTTTTGCCTTACGTTCAGAGTCAGCTGTCGCAATCACAAAATAATCCGTAACAGATGTCAGTCCCCTGAGATCAAGTATCTTAATTTCCTCACACTTTTTTTCAAGAGCAAGTTCGGCACTTCTCTTCGCCAGCAACTCACTGATGTCCACTTCTTTTCCAATGTCTGCTGTATATTTATCTTCTTCGTTCTGGTTGTTCATAAACCTCCGTTCTTCACCCATTAACAAATTCCTTTTCAATTGCATGTTTAAAAATATAGCAATGATTTACTCTCTCCCAACATGGGGAATAAACATTTGCCGGTAATCGGGAACAACCTTGTCAAGCTCTGCGGCAACCGCAGTCCCGTAACCCCTTTCAGCTGCAGGAAAAAGGGAGCGAGCTGAAAAAAAATCCGCTTCTGCATATATTGCTCCAATATCTGCAAGCAAAGGGCCAAGTTCATCAAGTTGACGACCAACCACAACACTGTTTGCTCGCGCAACAGCAGATATAATTTCTATTGCTGATCCCCGATGAACCCCATCATGCCATAGGCCGGACAAAAGGTCATCCGGAAAATAGGCCGCATAGTAATACTCACCCTTTCGTGCTTGAATGACAGCCATCACAGAACCTGCTTCAGCTGTTAAGGACGCTGCCATAGCTGGCAAGGTGGGTACCGGAATCAGGGGAATTCCAAGACCATAAGCAATACCTTTGGCGACAGACATACCAATACGTAATGAAGTAAAAGAGCCGGGACCTGAAGAAACTGCAATACATTTGAGCTCCTGGGGCTTAAGCCGGCTTCCTTCCATAACCTCCTCGATAAGCGGTACAAGCGCTTCAACTGCCTTTTTCCAATCGGAGCTCTTTGCCTCGGTAACTATGCTGGATTTCATCACTGCGGCACTCAATGCCGCATGAGTACATTCTATAGTTAAAATGTTCATTGATCAGTGCGATTAATAACAATTCTGCGACGATCCTCGCCTTCGTATACCAGATTTACCGTCGCTGTATACAAAGAACCATATTCGGGAAACCGGTCCGCCCACTCTACAAAAGAATAATCTCCACCTGACAAAAATTCATCGAATCCTATTACTTCAAGCTCATGGACATTCTGGATTCTGTATAGGTCGAAATGATGCAATGTAACCCGTTCGTCGCCAATAAAGCCCTGATAGATATTCAATATTGGAAATGTCGGGCTCGTGAGTTGGTCATCGCAATTAAAAAACTCCGCAATTCCTCTCATAAAAACGGTCTTACCTGCTCCGAGCTGACCGGAGAGAGAGACAATTTCACCAGGTTGTAACCATGATGCAAACTGCCATCCATAATTTCGAGTTTCTTCAGCGGAAGAAGAGAGAAGCTCTTCAGTCATTTGGGTTCATTCGAGCGGATTAAAGATAAGGCCTGTCATGATTTTCGGGTAGAAAAAAGTCGATTTCTGTGGCATGACTTCTCCTGTCTCCGAAACAGCAAGAACCTGTTCAACGGTTGTGGGCTTAACGACAAATCCCACCTGAGCCCTCCCTGAGGAAACTGCATCAAATACATCCCTGTCATCTTTCACATAGAGCAAATTTGTTTGTTTAGCCATAGCTTCTTGCGAAATTCCAAGTAGGCGACCCAGTACGAGTTCGTGCAAAAGAACCAATCCAAGACGTTTGAGCGCATCAGGTTGCGCCGGATCAAGAAGAGGAATCGGATCTGTTTTCAGTGATATTCCGAAAATATTCCTGGAAGTTACAACACCATATACATAGTTTGATGATTCGCTTTCAAGAAATGATTTAAGGGAGTCTCTGTCTTGAAGTTCGGTAACAGTAAAATATTCCTTGAGTCGTAAAGATAAACTGCTTACATCAAACCCTTCCAAGCTATGCACCAAACGGTGAATTGGAAAAATAAGCAACCCTTCATCATAAATATTGGCCAGATAGACCAAAATAAAATTATACGGTTCATTACCTGTATGTGATGGGTTCGCAGCAGCTTGCTCGTTGCGATAATTTACACCAGTCTCATAGCGGTGATGTCCGTCTGCTATATAGACAGTCCGATGTAATAAAGACTGCTGTAACGGGCTGATAAGCTCAGTATCCGTAATCCTCCACATCTGATTTTTAACACCCTGGAAAAGAGCATCAACTATTGGAGCATGGGTTTCTGTATAAGCTTTAAGGTGGCGATCCGCGGTTTTATTCTCATCGGCGTAGAGACCAAAAATACTACTGATATTTGTCTTTGTTTTTCTAAACAAGTTTAACCTGTCTGCTTTAGGGCCTGACAAGGTCTTTTCATGAGGTAAAACCTGTTTTTCGGCAAAGTCATGTAACCTCATAGCAGAAAAAAAACCGGTCCTTGTATGTGATATTCCTTCAGAATCTTCAAAGGTCTGAAAATACGGATAGATAGCTGGTACAGGGTCCTGATCAAGGTTACCATCACGAAGCCACTCACCAAGACGTAGCGCAGCTGCAGCATAGGGATCAGATTCCAAGGGGAGTTCAAGCCGTATGGCATTGAATGGCGAACTGTCATAGAGCTGTTGCTGGAGTTCGACGGAGATAACGTCGTAAGGAGGGCAAATTAACCCTGATGCCTTCGACAGCAATTCGGAGTTATAGAGAATCCCCTGAAAAGGTATAATTTCGGGCATATTACAATAAATTTAGAAAGTGATTATCGAAGGCTCAACATATCGATCTTATGGTCATCCAGAAGTCATCATGGCCATCTTTAACCAGCACAATAATTTTTCTGTTTTTACACAATTCAAGAACTGCAAGGAAGGTAACAACAAAAATGATACGTTCAGTAACACCCTCAAGGACGGAAAGAAAAGAAACCTGCATCTTATCCTGAAGTCTGGATAGAATAAGAGTCGTTTGTTCTTCAATTGAGACTGGAGCATCCATAACATTTCGTGTTATGGGACGGGGAATGTTATCAAGAACTGATTTATAGGCAAGCATTAGATGGTAAAGCGTTGGCCGATTAACCGGTTCATCTAGTTCATCGATCATCTCGGGTTCAAATTCCTCAAAAAAACCACGGACAAAAAGGTTTTCACGAATTTCAGCAAGCTGGATCAAGGCGACTGAGGCTTCCTTTATCCGCTTATACTCAAGCAATCGCTGTACAAGCTCAGTGCGAGGATCAAACTCGTCTGTTTCAGCACTGTCTAACGCTTCACGCGGGAGCAGCATTTTGGCCTTGATACTCATCAACATAGAGGCCATATAAATAAATTCAGCTGCCACTTCAAGATTCAGGTTTCTGACATCATGAATGTAGCTAATGAAATCGGTGGTAATTTTTGAAATGGGAATATTATAAATATCCAGTTCATCTCGCTTGATAAAGAACAACAATAAATCAAGCGGTCCTTCAAATTCTTCGAGGCTGATCCTGAACATTTATGGGAAGGTGCGTTGACAATATTTATAGTGGCAAGATAGAAAAAGCAGAATAACTTGTGCAAATAAACATCATCTCCGATCATCTTGGAGTGATCCATTAATAAAATGAGCTACTAATGCCGGAAAACTTTATTAAACTGCTACGCAATATTTATCGCTTGATAACTTTTACAGACTTTTGAGTCCTGCGACCATGAGAAGGAATTTTTATCTGCTCACTTGCACATTTGCAATTACCCTGCTTTACGTCAATATTGCCTTCGGTGGATCGGAAAACAGCTATTTCAATGAGGGGTTTGAAAAACACCTTCATGGCGATCTCTCAAGCGCGGTAAAATTATATTCAAAGGCAATTGAGAATAACCCTACTTTCGTCATGGCCTACCAGATGAGGGGAGCCGCTCAACAGCAATTAAAAAAATATTCCGAGGCCATCAATGACTATTCAATGGTAATAACATATGGTGAGCCCTATTTTAAGGCTGTTGGCTTTTTTAACCGGGGTGTTGTGAAAAATATGTCTGGCGCTTTTGCCGAAGCTATTCCTGATTTTTCCCAAGCCATTGAACTGGACAAAAAAATGGCAGCTGCATTTTTTCATCGAGGCATTGCAAAAAGCAAAACAGGTGATTTATCAGGTCGTCTTGAAGATTTCCGTCAAGCGGCAAAACTTGGTGATCCTAATGCTGAATCGTGGCTCAACACATATTATCCTGAGTGGAAGCAGTCTCTAATTATTCCTGGAACATCACAATAACGCCTATCTTAACAGAGAGACTGCTTACCCTCAAACAGATTACTTATATAGCCTTGCCGCCTCGCTCCCTGGTTCGGATGCGGATGCACTCTTCCAGAGGAGTAATAAAAATCTTTCCGTCACCGATCTCTCCGACACCATGACTTGCGGCCTCTATAATGGTATCAACGGTTACATCCACAAACTCGTTATTGACTGCAATATCAATACGGATTTTCGGAATCAGATTGGGAGCTATTTTTTGACCTCTGTAGATTTCTATGTCCTCCTGCCGTCCATGGCCGGTTACACGACTAACAGTTATTCTTGTAATATCAGCCTGGATCAATGCCTCACGTACATGATCAAGCCTGTCCGGTTGAATGATTGCCGTAATAAGTTTCATCAAATAAGTTAATTAAGATTGATAAGACCATATCCATGCTCACCGTGCATGCTGTGATCAAGACCGGACATTTCATCATTTTCGCCGATACGCAGACCAATGGTTTTTTCAACTATAAAAAGCAGAATCAGTGATACCAGTCCGGCATAAACTATAGTCACTCCGACAGCAGTCGCCTGAACACCAAGCTGTTGCCAAACTGTCCAGGTTCCTCCAACTTTTGCAGCTGCTTCTGCCATCCACGCAGGACGGATAAAAAAAACTAAAGACAAAGCACCAACAATACCACCCACTCCATGAACACCAAAAGCATCAAGACTATCGTCGTAACCAAGCTTGTTTTTAATAAGAATGGCGGTATAGCAGAAAACGGCAGCGAGTGCACCTAGTGCAAAAGCACCTAAAGGCTGAACCACACCTGCTGCGGGTGTAATAGCGACCAAACCTGCAAGAATTCCAGATGCAACCCCAAGACTGGTAGCTTTTCCATGCTGAATAATTTCTATGATCATCCAAATAAATGCACCCGCTGCGGCTGCCACCTGTGTAACCGTAAGTGCTCTTGCTGTTGCAAGGTTGCTGGCAATAGCACTGCCGGCATTAAACCCAAACCAGCCGACCCATAACAAACCTGCACCAATAAGGGTCATCACAAGGTTGTTCGGATGCATAACATTATTTGGGTAACCACGTCTTTTGCCGAGGTAAAGTGCTGCCACTAAAGCGGTAATACCTGAGGAAATATGAACAACCGTACCGCCGGCAAAATCAATTGCACCTGCTGCCCCAAGGTTAAAAAGAAAGCCATCGGATGCCCAGACCCAGTGGCAGATCGGGCTGTATACAAAAATACTCCAAAGAGCAATAAACACAGCAAAGCCTTTAAAATTAACTCTTTCAGCAAAAGCACCTGCAATCAAAGCTGGTGTGATAATTGCAAATTTTCCTTGAAACATTGCAAAAACATACTCAGGGATATGTGTTGGCATTATTGATTCATCAATTCCCTGCAGCATTAAATATTTATTATCCCAACCTACAAATCCACCCAAAACACCGGGTCCAAAACTCAACGAATAACCAACTAATGGCCAGATTACACCGATGATCACCATTGCAGCAAAACTATGCATCATGGTACCAATCACATTTTTTGTCCTGACTAGTCCACCATAAAACATTGCAAGTCCTGGAACCATGAGTAAAACCAAGGCTGTAGAAGTGAGCATCCAGGACGTGATACCGGAATCGGTAGACACCGCTTCAGCTGCTTGGGCAGTCCACGGCTGAAACAACGATATCGCTAACAAAAAGAGCATCGTTGTATAAAGTCTTTTACTCATAACTAGTATTAAATAAAAATTAATGCGACCTAAATAATTAATGATATCCACGTATATGTAGTTATTTTATTAACTAAAACCAAAATATTAGCAATTTTTATAACGAATATGTAGAATTATCAGTAATAATAACGCATGAGGCGTTGTGGGGTGTTCCTGATATTCTTAACTGAGAATACCAGCTTTGCTGTAATATGATGAAGCGAAATAACTAAATAATCATGTACGGCTTTTGTCCTTCTAACGGTGATAAAATCAATCATTATGCACTTATAACAGGTATATGAAGGCTCTGTGCCAAGCGCGAATATTTACCTGTTTTGTGTATTTTTATTTTTGAAAACAACAATGAATTACAATAAATTACACACACAAATCAGCCAATGGTTGTCTGATCGCTATGCCGGTAATTTGTGCCTTGGTTATCAGCTGGTGCTCCTTTCTATCAATGCACATGTATACCTAGACTAAAAATGAATATTTACGTTGGAAATTTACCTTATACAGTAACTGAAGATGATCTTCGTAATGAGTTCTCTCAATTCGGACAAGTTGAGAGTGCGAACATCATTAATGACAAGTTTTCAGGACGCTCAAAAGGGTTTGGTTTTGTCGACATGCCCAATGAAAGCGAAGCGCGCGAAGCCATTGAATCAATGAATGACAAAGATTTGAAAGGTCGTACTATAAAGGTAAACGAAGCGAGACCTCGCGAAGAAAGGCCCGAAAGAAGAGAGCGATACTAAACTTTTCTTACTTTTTACACTAAGCCAGACATTAAACAATCTATGTCTGGCTTTATTAATGTTTCGGGGTTTCAGGAAAGCAGAGCTGGTTATGAACGAACTAGAAATATTCCAAGATCCTCAAGGAGAGCCTGCAGATCTTCTTCGTGTTCTACTTCGTCTTGGAGAATCTGAACGGCAATATTGTATGTTACAGGATCCTTGAGGCCTATTTCCTCAATTATACTGTTGTACACATTAATAGCACATTGCTCGCCGGAAATATTCTGTTCAAGGATCTTTTTAACAAATGGATCATCAGGAGCTTTGTAGCTGCAATTAGACCAGGTAAACCAATCAAGAGGCGTGGTAATAGGCGTGCCGCCGAGCTGAATAATCCTTGTTGTCAGCATTCCCGCATGTCGAATTTCATCGGCTGCATGCTGCAGGAGTTCGGTAATAACTGCATCTTTCATCGGCCCCTGAACCACTTTTGCGCCTAGCCAGTATTGATAATAAGCAAGCCACTCGTCCGCAAATGCCTTATTAAGCAGTTCAAGTACCCGGGGCAGATTCTCTCCAACAATTTCCCGTCCTCTAGTACCCATATAATTACTCTCCTTTTTATATTGAGATTATAACACTGATCATTTTTTGTTTGCTATCAGGTCTGTTAGTGCATCTGCCAAAATCGGATGATTGAACTTAAACCCATGAGCCTGCAAAAAACTCGGCTTAACTTTCTGACCTTTCACGGCGTATTCACCTCCTTCTCCCATAAGCAACTGAACTACAAATTTTGGTACTTGCAAAAGGGATGGTTTTCCGAGAACATCACCAAGTTGAGCTGCAAAATCTTTCATGGATACTGGTATAGGACTGACTGCATTGATTGCCCCTTTATATGAAGGATTATCGAGCGTCTCAAGAATACAGGCAATTTCATCATCAACATGAATCCAAGAGAGACACTGCAATCCTGAACCGATTGGGCCACCAAGAAAATAGTTAAACGGTGTAAGCATTTTCTGCAACATCCCCCCTTTTGTCGACAAAACAATTCCAGTTCTCAACAACACAAGACGTTCGACGGAATTTTCGGCTTTAAGAGCCTCCTTTTCCCAATCATAGCATATTTTTGCAAGAAAGTCCTTGCCTTCACTACCAGTCTCAATAAAATCTGAAGTATCAGCACAGCTGTCAAATGAGCCGTAGTAACCAATCGCCGATGCAGAAATAAATACCTTTGGTTTTTGAGGAGCTGCATTAATTGCCGAAACAATGTGTCGTGTACCAAAAATACGCGAATTATAACACTCCATCTTATGTACTTCATTCCAGCGACTTTCAAGCAAAGGTTTCCCCGCTAAATGTATTACTGCTTTGGCTCCACTTATAAAACTCATCCAGGCCCCGTCTTCCATATCCGAGTCCCACTTGACATACTGTTCAGCACCTGGAATCTTCTGTCGGGCACTTTCTGGTGAACGGGTAAACAGAACTAATTTTTCTCCACGCGCAATCAGCCTTAAAACTAGTTCAGCGCCTATAACACCGGTAGCTCCAGTAATAATAATATGACCTTGCATACAGTTACAAGAATAGATTATGATGCAAAACAGGCTTCCTTATTAAAATGTCAATCGATTTGGTAGTGAACGGGCAATTATGTGTAAAAATTCCCCCTCAGAAAAACTTCATGAGATAAATACAGAAGGGAACGCTCATATAATACTTTCCCTTCGTGCATTTTGATGTAAAGATCTGGATACTTGCGTAACGTACTTACTCCACAGTAACGGACTTTGCCAGGTTCCTTGGCCTGTCAACATTACAGCCTCGAAGCGTGGCAATATGATAAGCAAGAAGTTGCAATGGAATGACGGTTAATAACGGTGTAATAGGCCCGGAAGATTGAGGAATATAAATGACATGTTCGGCCAGACGGCTGACTTCCTGATCACCCTCATTGGCGATGGCAATAACCCTGCCCTTTCTGCTGCGAACTTCCTCTATGTTGCTTAGTATCTTGGAGTAGGTACTATCTCTGGTCGCAATGAAAATAACAGGCATATCTTTGTCAATCAACGCAATAGGACCATGTTTCATTTCAGCTGCAGGATAACCTTCGGCGTGTATGTAGGAGATTTCCTTGAGCTTCAGCGCGCCTTCAAGAGCAACAGGGAAATTATAACCCCGACCGAGATAGAGTGCATTCCGCGCATCTTTGAAGCGCTCGGCTATGTCTTTTATCTGACTGTCAAGCTCAAGAATGCGTGTAGCTTTTTCAGGAATATGAGAAAGCTCTTTAAGATTCAGAGCGATTTCATCATGGGACAGTGTTCTGCCTTTGCTTAAGGTCAGAGCAAGCATGTAAAGCATAATCACCTGTGCTGTAAAGGCCTTTGTTGAAGCGACACCAACCTCGGGTCCCGCATGAGTGTACATGCCGCAAAGGGTTTCACGGGCAATAGTAGAGCCGACAACATTACATATCCCCATAACAAGTGCGCCTTTTTCCTTAGCGGTACGGAGTGCTGCTAGTGTATCAGCCGTTTCACCTGACTGGGAAATAACAATAACAACATCGTCTACACCGACAATCGGATTACGGTACCTGAACTCAGAAGCATAATCAACCTCGACCGGAATACGGGCAAAATCTTCGATAAGATATTCACCGATAAGTGCTGCGTGCCAGCTTGTACCGCAGGCACAGATAACGATGCGTTTAGCGTGCTTTAGGCGGTCAAGATAATCCTCTATCCCACCCAGACAAATCCGCCCTTCTGACAGACGAACTCTTCCTCGCATAACATCGTGCATAACTGCCGGCTGCTCGAAGATCTCCTTAAGCATGAAATGCTCAAAGCCGCCTTTCTCAATTTTTTCAATAGAAAAATCAAGTTCAGTAATAATCTTTTCCTGTGCGACATTTTCAATCGTCTTAACCAGGTAACCATCCTTTTTTACTACGGCAAGCTCACCATCAGAAAGATAAACCACTTTATTGGTATGCTCAACAATAGGAGCCGCATCAGAAGCAATATAATATTCCCCACTACCGATACCGATCACCAGTGGACTACCCTTACGAGCCACAACGATTTTGTCCGGTTCACGTGATGAGATGACACAAATACCATAGGCGCCATCTACATGACGAAGAGCGTTACGGGTTGCCGATTCAAGATCAAGGGAAGGGTCACTTTTCCATATTCTATCAATAAGATGAACTAATACTTCTGAATCGGTATCACTGAAAAATACATACCCTTGGGCAATAAGCTCCTGCTTTAGTGCTGAATAGTTTTCAATAATCCCGTTATGGATAACCGCGATATCTCCACTCGCATTCTGGTGCGGATGAGCATTGGTATCGCTGGGTTCACCATGAGTTGCCCAACGGGTATGACCAATACCTACGGTCGCCACCTTCATTTCTTTGCTCAAGCCCTCAGACGCTTCTTCAAGACCACTGACACTGCCCTTTTGCTTCATAACTAAAAGACTTCCATTCATCAGGGCGATGCCTGCCGAATCGTAACCCCGATACTCAAGTCGTTTCAACCCTTTGATAAGCAAAGGGGCAGCTTCTTGCCACCCTATATATCCAACAATTCCGCACATAGCGCTGCTATTTAAAGGTCAGTAAAAACCACTACACGGATAATAAGGCCCGCTTCATTTCATGATGAAGTTTTGATGCCTCCGCTGCAACTGTCCGTTCATAAGCCTCAACGTTTGAATACGATCCTGAGGGATAAATCAGACTCCTGCTGACATTGATAATTGCACTTTCTCTGTTACAGTCGACACCAAGATTGACTGCATCTTCAAGAGAACCGCCCTGCGCGCCAACTCCAGGGATCAGAAGAAAAAGACCCGGAACATCTCGTCGAATTTCTTCAAGTAATATGCTTTTGGTCGCACCTACCACTACTCCTCCGTTTCCATTCCTGCTCCATGTCGCAACCTTACTGATTACATTTCGATAAAGAGGTTGTCCGTTCTGCATTGTCTGTTCCTCAAAATCTTCTGAACCTTTATTCGATGTAAGGCCAAGGACAAAAACCAGTTTATCTTCATACAAAAAAAAGGGCTCAAGGGAGTCAAACCCCATGTAGGGGGCAACAGTAACTGCATCAAAAGACCAGTGCTCAAAAAAAGCCTGTGCATACATCTTGCTTGTGTTGCCAATATCAGCCCTTTTAGCGTCGGCAATCGTCATGATTGCATCTGGAATATGACGGAGAGTTTGCTCCATATCCTGTAACCCGACAATACCTCTAGCTTCGTAAAAAGCAGTATTGATCTTGTAGGCTATGGCAACATCAGATGTGGCTCTTATAACAGAACAGTTAAACTCAAGAACAGGATTTTTATACTCAAGGAATACTTTCGGAATTTTCTCAATATCACTGTCAAGTCCGACACACAAAAGAGATTTCAATGTTGATATTCTGCTGTTGGTCTTATCCCGAACTACGCTCATGAACTTCCCTTCTCTCTTTGGGCTTTTATAAATAAATCTTTGTTTCTCAGCTCTCTTGTTGGCTTTTTCTCATCATAAGACTCAGCACCATACTGCACGTTGATGACCGCAGTGAAACTTATAACTGCAGAAATTCATTTTATATGCATAGTAATATATAATATGTTTTATTACGAGATGCTTCTTTAAATGGAAGAATCCTGTAAATTGGAAGTCGTGAATACACGATCGATAAACACTGAAAAGAGTCGCTTTATTATAACCATGATTGATTATTGATGGCAAAAAAACTGATTAAACCCTCAAATCCCTATAAAAATATACCAGAAAACAACGTACCGCGTCCTAAATTTTCGATAATGTATTATGTGGTAGTCATTGTTCTTCTCATAGGAGTACAGCTTGCCTTTTTCTGGTCGGGCTCAACACAGGAAATCCCTTACAGCACATTCCGCAAACTTATTACGGAAGACAAGATTGAATCAGTAAAAATAGCTCAGGAAAGAATTTATGTCAAGCTCAAACCAGGTTCTGTTACCGGTATAGCACCAAAAGAACAGCAGAAAGATGGACCCGGGATGTTTCTTCCTCAGTCGTCATCAAAGCAGGAAGAGATTTATGTAAATACGGTGCGAGATGAAACTCTTATAAGTCTTCTGGAAAGCAAAGGTATCAAATACCAAGGCATGCCAAGCAGTACCTGGATCAGTGAACTCATCCAGTGGATATTGCCTTTCGGACTTCTCATAGGGATATATTTTTTTGTTTTCCGTCGAATGGGTGGGCCAGGCTCGCAGTTCATGAATATCAGCAAAAACAAGGCCGCATTGTATGAGAACCTTGACGAACACACCCGCATAACGTTCAAAGATGTTGCTGGACTTGACGAGGCGAAGGCTGAGGTTATGGAGGTGGTGGACTTCCTTAAAGACCCTAAAAAGTATACGACACTCGGTGGAAAACTTCCAAAAGGAGTTTTACTGGTAGGCCCTCCGGGTACCGGAAAAACTCTTCTGGCAAAAGCTGTAGCTGGTGAGGCAGATGTACCCTTTTTCAGCATCAGCGGATCTGACTTTGTGGAAATGTTTGTTGGTGTCGGAGCTGCAAGAGTTAGAGACCTTTTCAAGCAAGCCAAGGAAAAAGCTCCCTGTATTATTTTTATAGATGAAATTGACGCTGTTGGTCGCAGCAGGGGAAAAGGAGCTATGATGGGCGCTAATGACGAGCGTGAGAATACCCTTAACCAGTTGCTTGTCGAAATGGATGGATTTGCAACGGACAAGGGCGTTATTTTGATAGCTGCTACAAACCGTCCTGATGTGCTTGACTCTGCGTTGCTGAGGCCAGGTCGTTTTGACCGCCAGATTATGGTTGACAAACCTGATCTGAAGGGACGAATAGATATTTTTAAAGTCCACACAAAAGCACTATCGCTTTCAACCGATGTTAATTTGAAAGCTTTGGCCTCACAGACTCCCGGATTTGCCGGTGCTGAAATTGCCAATGCTGCAAATGAAGCAGCGCTTCTTGCTTCTCGACGCAACAAGCTAAGCATTGAGATGAAAGACTTTGAAGATGCTATTGAGAGGGTGGTTGCCGGACTTGAAAAAAAGAACAAGGTTATCAATCCGAGAGAAAAACAAATTGTTGCCTATCACGAAGCCGGGCATGCAATTATCAGCTGGATGATGCCCGAAAATGATCCCGTTCAGAAAATATCCATAGTGCCAAGAGGAATGAGCGCGCTTGGTTATACTATGAATATTCCGCTTGAGGATCGATATCTCATGACTAAAAGTGAGTTGCTCGCTCGCATTTGTGGCTTGCTCGGCGGAAGAATTGCTGAAGAAATCATTTTTAACGAAATCTCTACTGGAGCTCAGAATGACCTTGAAAAGGTTACGAGTATAGCTTATAACATGGTGATGGTTTATGGCATGAGTGAAAAACTCGGAAACCTTTCGTTCTTTGAAAGCAATAACCCCTATTACGGTAGTCCGGGAATTGATAAAAAGTACGGTGAGGAGACCGCTCGACTTATTGATAGGGAGGTAATGGCTATTGTTGAAGAATCACGCCGTAAAGTTATTGATTTACTTACCCTGAATCGTGAAAAACTCGAACAGCTCGCTAACGAACTGCTGTTGAAGGAAATGCTTCAGTACGTACAGATAGAAGAAATATTGGGAAAACGACCTGAAGGCCTCTTCCCTGTTCATGTTGAAGAAGAAAACTTAACAGAAAATGAAGGAAAGAATAACGGCAGCTCCTTCGATCAAGCAAACATTGACCAGCTGAGCGACACTGAGCAGGCAGAACTTGAAGAAGCTGTTGCAAGGTTACGAGAGGTGAGAAATATTCCGGAAAACTGAAGAGAGTATGATGGCTGAGACAATAAGGGTAAACCTGATTGTTTCCGGACTGGTTCAGGGCGTTGGTTTCAGGGTGTTTATTGCTCGAACGGCAATAGCCAAGAATCTTTGCGGATGGATAAGAAATCTACAGGATGGTACTGTTGAAATTGAGGCTCAAGGTCCGGCAGAAATAATAGATGAATTACTCAACTTGGCAAAAGTTGGACCACATGGTGCAAATGTAACTGCAGTCCGAAAAAAAGAAAAGACGCCAGACACCTGTCTAGAAAAATTTAGTGTCGTTGCAGATGCATAGTAAATCACAAAAGATGCAGTAAACAATAAAAGGCAGGGTTCTCCTGCCTTTTATTGTTTACTATTGTAAATTTATGATGTGGGTCCCGAGGGATTCGAACCCCCGACCTACTGGGTGTAAACCAGTCGCTCTAACCAGCTGAGCTAGGAACCCATTATGCGGCCCCAATTATAATATAATTTCAAAGGAATACAAAAAGAAAAAACTGATTCTGAAATTGAGTCAGTAGCAGTTATTTGTATGCCTTCTCTAAAAAGCATAAATTCAGGCCGATATAATCACAATAAGCCTGATAATTATTCTATACCTTATGAGGTCACTAACCATTCTCGGATCTACCGGCTCAATTGGTCTCAGTACGCTTGATGTTATCCGGCAACACCCTGACAGATTCAGCGTTGCTGGCTTGGCTGCTGGTCTGGATGTTCAGACTCTGGCAGAACAAATCAAGGAGTTTCGGCCAGAAGCTGTTTCTGTTAAAGATGCGGAGTCGGTTAAAAAACTTCAGGTTCTGCTGGGAGATTACAAACCCGAAATTTTTTTTGGTATTGAAGGGGCCACCACTATTGCCGCTTCCACAAGATCCGATATGGTGGTATCCGCCATTGTTGGTGCGGCAGGACTTGTTCCAACCGTGAATGCGATCAAAGCGGGCAAGCATATCGCTCTTGCAAACAAGGAAACGCTTGTCGTCGCAGGGCAACTGGTTTCAGATCTCGTGACAAAACATAATGTTCACCTGCTGCCGGTGGACAGTGAACACTCCGCAATTTTTCAATCACTTGCTGGTCACCGGAATGAAGATGTTGAGCGAATCATACTTACAGCATCCGGAGGACCTTTCCGTAATACTTCTGAAGATGAGCTTAAAAATGTCACCCTAGAACAGGCATTGCGTCATCCCCAGTGGAGTATGGGTGCAAAGATTACTATTGACTCCGCTACTATGATGAATAAGGGGCTTGAGGTAATTGAAGCCCACTGGCTTTTTAACATGCCTGCAGAAAAAATTAGCGTTGTTGTGCATCCTCAGAGCATCGTTCATTCTATGGTAGAATATATCGATGGTTGCGTCATAGCACAGCTTGGAGCTCCGGATATGAGGGCACCGATCGCTTATGCACTCTCTTATCCGGAAAGATGCGCAAGCGGCATTCCTAAACTTGACTTAATTACAATAGGAACACTGACCTTCGAAAAACCCGACATGGTTCGGTTTCCTGCACTCCGTCTCGCTTTTGAGGCTCTCAAAGCAGGCATGACTTATCCCGCGGTTCTCAATGCTGCTAACGAAATCGCAGTTGCAGCTTTTCTCGATAAAAAAATTGGATTTACCGACATCGCAAAGATGGTCGACAAGACCATGCAGGCTCATACGGCTTATAATCCGGTCGAACTTGACGAATACCTTCAGGCAGACAAATGGGCTCGCGAAACCGCTCAAAAACTTATTGTTTAAAACTGTAACTCAACCTAAAAAAAGCAACAAGAGGTTACCTTGGTAATTGCGCTTTTTTACTGAAACGAAGCATTGTTATGGATTTTCTTAATTCGACTTTTTTTTTCATTGTAGCCATTTTCATTCTCGTTACTGCTCATGAACTCGGCCATTTCCTTACAGCAAAACTGTTTGGCATGAGAGTGGACAAATTTTACATCGGGTTTGATTTCTATAATCTCAGATTCTGGAAAAAGATTATCGGCGATACCGAATATGGATTGGGTGTCTTTCCGCTCGGGGGGTATGTTAAAATTGCCGGTATGGTTGATGAGAGTCTCGACACTAATTTTCAAGGTGCGGAACCTCAACCCTGGGAGTTCAGGGCGAAACCGGTATGGCAGCGTCTTATTGTTCTTGCTGGAGGTGTAACAATGAACCTTGTGCTTTCTACAATAATTTTCATCGGTATAACACTTGTCTTTGGAGAATCACTGACGAGCATCAAAAATCCTGCTTTTGTCGAAAAAGGATCCGTTTTTGAAACAATGGGCATGAAAACCGGTGACCAGCTTATTCTTGCTAACGGTAAATCCCTTGCGAGTTGGGAGGAAGCTCTCGATCCAGATCTCTTCATAGCCAAGTCCCTAAATTTCACCGTTCTTAGAGATGGAAAAAGCTTCACCCTTGATGCTCCATCAAATATAATGTCAAGGATCAACGATAATCGCAGCCTAGGGATAAAACCTACTGTACCTCCTGTCATTGAAGAAGCTCTTGAAAAACAACCTGCACGCATGGCGGGGATAAAATCGGGTGCACTTATTACGGGAATCAACGGCAACCCTGTTTTGGATTGGACAGAAGTCGTGGGTATCATCTCATCCAATGCGAACAAACCAATCTCTATTACCTGGCAATACCTGGAGCCTGTATCAGGTCATAAAGCAACCATTGAAGAACTTCGCACTAAGGGGAAAACTTTTGTCACCAGAGTAATCCCCAGCAAAGCTGGCAAAATCGGCATATCGCTCAAGCAAACCATTGCGTCACAAAGAAGAAAGCTTAGCCCCGGTGCGGCCATTCTTAGCGGAATCAGCCAAACCTGGAAAATGAGCTCCATGACTGTTCAGGGTTTCTCGAAGATTTTGACCGGGCAAGAAGATTTCCGCAAGTCGGTAGGTGGCCCTATCAAAATAGCTAAAATAGCAAGCCAAAGTGCCGAACAAGGCCCTATAAGCTTTCTGTATTTTCTCTCTATGCTGTCGATTTCCCTGGCCATCATCAACATTCTTCCAGTTCCCGCACTTGATGGAGGACAGTTTTTGCTCAATGCAGTTGAAGGTATAATTCGCAAGGAAATTCCCTTTGAGATTAAAATGCGAATTCAACAGGTGGGAATGGCGCTACTCCTTGCGCTTTTCGCATATATCCTTTTCAATGATATTTTCAATCTCTGAGGCTGAAGCCCAAAATCAATGCTTGATAAATTACATTCCATAAAAGAAAAACATCTTGATCTTGAACAGCTGCTTGCAGACCCGAAAGCAGCAACTGATCAAGCTCGTTTCAAAAAACTTAATAAGGAATACAGCGATCTTAAGGAAATCGTGCATGCTTATGACCTTTATGCTCAGGCAAAAACAGAGCTTGATGAAGCATGCCAATTGCTGAAGAACGAGAAGGATCAGGAGATGAAAGAGCTTGTACAGGCTGAAATTAATGAACTGCAAAAAAAGCTGCCTGAACTCGAACAAATGCTTAAAGTACTTCTCCTCCCAAAAGACGAGGCTGATTCTCGTAATGTAATTATTGAAATTAGAGCGGGAACAGGTGGGGAGGAAGCTGCACTTTTTGCTGCTGACTTGACAAGGATGTATCAGCGATACTCAGAACAACAGGGCTGGAAATGTGAAGTACTCCACTTCAACGAAAGTTCAATGCCGGGTGGATTTCGAGAGCTTACTCTTGGAGTCAGTGGGCATGATGTATACGGTACCCTGAAATACGAAAGTGGCGTTCATCGAGTTCAGCGCGTCCCTGACACTGAAACTCAGGGTCGTATTCATACCTCGGCCGTCAGTGTCGCAGTATTACCTGAAGCAGAAGAAGTTGACGTGGAGATACGTAAGGATGACTTGCGATTTGACACATACAGAAGTGGAGGAAAGGGAGGGCAGAACGTAAACAAGGTGGAAACTGCCGTACGAATTACTCATCTTCCAACCGGAATTGTTGCTGCCTGCCAGGAAGAACGCTCACAGCTTCAAAATAAGGAACGTGCAATGAAAATGCTCCGGACAAGACTTTATGATATACAACTCGCTGAGCAGCAACAGCAAAGAGCAGATCTCCGGCGTTCGATGGTAACCACAGGAGATCGAAGTGCCAAAATCCGAACATACAACTACCCTCAATCGCGAGTAACTGACCATCGTATCGGCTTTACAAGTCACGCTCTTCCACAGATTCTACAAGGTGATTTAAAGGATATTATAGAAGCTCTCAAAATGCACGATCAGGCAGAACGACTGCAAACGGAACTTCAGTAATTAATCCTTCTCATAAATACCGCCAATTCTGCATGGATAGGTTTAATAGATTCTCTTTATATTTACTCGGGTAGCTATATTTAATAGCCGCTTTCCCTCGCTTTCACAACTAAAACCTATGGAACACCAATAATGGAAATGGACGCAACAGGTGTAAGCCGTGGGGAGTGGATTTTTTACGAAGAATTTAACAGAACATCGACCTATCTGTCTGATCAAAAGAAAATTTTGAGTTTCAACCCTTTTTGTCACAGCGTAGAACTCACCAATATTGAAAATGTCTACCAGTGGAATTTTCGTGTTACTGATCCTCAAAAAAACCCGTTTGATGTTATTTTTTTTGTTGAACAAATCGATGAACTTCAGGTAGAACTTCCAGAAAATATAGACTGCTCGGACCCTGAGGAACTCACCGATGAAATGATCAAACTCTATTCATTCAGAAAAAAAGTACGCTGGATTCACCATCCTGTAGAAAGTCAAATATCTGATCCCCAAAAATACCTTTTTGAAGGAAAAGCTTACGGAGATCTTGATATGCACAGGGTTGATGAAAACAAAACCCGGGTTCACTTTGATTTAAAAATTGATGTCAAGTTTGTTCTTTATCCTGCTTTCCGCATTATCCCTGAAAAAATCATTCGCACCATGACCAACGCAGGTATGTCTATGATTATGCAAACAGCGACCAACAGTATGTTTCACTCTATTTCAAAAGATTTCTGCAAAATAGAAAAAGTATAAACAAGCGATTTTATGAATTTTTACGATCTGGTCAGCAAACGTTGCAGCATTCGCAGTTTTGATTACAACAAAAGCATACCCGAAGACGTGATTGACAGAATTCTTAATGCGGGAAGATTGGCGCCATCCGCCAATAATCTTCAACCGTGGCATTTCCATGTTGTGAGGTCCCCTGAAATGCTTGAAAAAATTTACCCAAGTTATAATCGCGACTGGATCAGGAGTGCTCCCTGCATTCTGGTTGTTACCGGTGACCGAAATAAAGCATGGGTAAGAAGGAAGGACAATTACAATTCCATCGAAACCGACCTCGCTATTGTAATGGACCACCTTATTCTTGCCACGACATGGGAAGGGTTGGGTAGTTGCTGGATAGCTGCATTTGATCCCGAAATTATTCGAGATGCGCTAAAACTCGAACAACATGAGGACGTTTTTGCATTTACACCCTTGGGATTTGCTACACCCGATGCACACCTTAAAACGAAAGAACGAAAATCTCTTGACGATATAACTTCTTTTTTATAAGGTCCCTTTGAAATAAACTCTTACCAACTAAAAGTTTGACCCGGCAATCATAAGTCCACATCACAGTTGCAAATAGCCACCCCTTTTTTTTCGAACTTCATGTCACTTTCCTTGCCTGAAATAACTTTCCCTATTGTCTCATAAATCTCTTTTTGTCTCATAATCAGTGCCGTTAACATTTTGCATGTGTAAAATATTACGTCAAAAAATATTGTGAATATTTTTATTGATCATAAATAATAATGACTTAGAGATCCCTTGTGGGGTTTTGCCAAAACAATGGCATGATATTTGAGGTAATTTATTAAGAATATTTTTAACCTACACTCTAAATGTTTGAAAAATTGACAAAGCAAATGGAAAACTCATCAGGTGCAGAAGTACCTCAAATATCAGTCCAGGAGCTCCTTAGTCAATTGGATGTACTTAATCAGGCTGGTTGTAAAAAAAAGTATAATTCTATTGAAAGTAGAGAAAAGGAAATGCCTCATGTGCATAAGCTCGACCAGGGAATTGAGGGCCCCCAAGAAAGTGATACAGTCAGAATCTGGTCTTTTGACTGCCTTAGAAGATCACTTTATCAAGTGATAATGACTTTAAACAAAATCCAGCAGAATGACGGGGTTGGTTTATGCTCTATCTGCGACACTTCGTTAGATACTCGAACCGCATCAGGCGAGCTACTCTTCAATATCTTCAATGCTTTATCTCGTTTTGAGCAAACGATCATTCAAGAGGATATACATACAACTAGTGTAAAGACTACAAAAGAGGTGTGCAGAAAGTGCGGCAGAAAACCAACCACACCTGATGAGCAGAAGGTAAAGTTGGTAAAACAAATGAGTCACAATACAAACATCAGTGTACCTGAAATATGTGAAATCCTGAAAATTTCAAGAGCGACATACTACCGATACCTTAATGTCACTGAATTTCACGTACAAGGTAAGAAGTCATACGTATCACCACGAGGAGTAATTGAAAGTGACAAAGAAAGAAGAACACAAACGTGCTGACTTTTTCGAAGATTAGCCGTCAATATATCAGCACTGGTAATATTATTGCCAAGACTTATATCTTATAAGATTGAGCTATGGAACAAAAACAGAAGTGGTATCGCGAGGAACAGTAGATGTTGAATTAGCCGGCTGTATAGTTGTGTTAGCCTGACTTCTAAGCTGGTTCAAGTATTGAAGAAAAGAGTCTGTTACTGTAACGTTAATTTTTGTTGTAGCAACTATAGTATTTTGAGCATAAGCACTGCCCCCCAAAGAAATAATAATAACGATAAGCAAAATAATAATGCCTACCATTGAAAATTTGGGGACGTAATGTAGCATAGTTCAATGAATTATCTTCCAAAACAGATAACATCAAAATCTTTGTTCTGCTTCTGATAGAAATATACCGATCTATTACTCAAAAACAAGGACAGTTCGCTGAATAGTCACTCTTTTTTGAGCTTCCGTTATTAAGATCCATCAATCCCGCCATACTCCATAAATCCGTCTCATTCTTGTCCGCGTTACAACCGCGCGTCTCATTTATTGTCTCATCTTTATGCTTTATTGCTTCCTCTTAATCTTTACACTCAAAGCTTATTGGTATTAAATAAAAAAAATATTTTTTCTCTGTTGCAATACCTGGTCAATAATAATAAAACTAGGCCTCGTTTTGCTAAGAGCAATATTAGCAAGCCGTTAGCCTCGCAACTTTTCCCATGATCTTTATTATGTATCACTTTTTTTTGGAAGATTGGAGCACAGAAGAAGAAGTGAAATATTTTTATGGCACGCTTTTTGATATTCTATATACAAGAACGCAACC
>SZXZ01000096.1 GCA_005843835.1 Chlorobium sp. | reverse complement strand
GCCATAAATCCTTTTACTCTTAATCACTTGACAGGCCGTCATGAGCATTTCATCCCTTGATCTCCATTACTCTAAAACAACTCGAATTGAATAATATGCAGTTATTTCTTATTATGCAAACTTTACACTGAGCGAAAACCTTTCATCTCGACAGGCGTTATTTTCTCCTCTGTAAAGAAATATAAGGTAAACACATTTTTCTGTTAAAATAATTCACAACAGACGTGCATTTAAGTAGTTACGAGGATTTACGCTCCAAGCTTGTCTCCAGGGTGATAAGCTGTGAAGATGTCGTGCGTTATTATCTGGAACGTATAGACCGTCATCAGGAAGACAATATTTATATATCCGTTTTTCACGAGCAGGCGCTCGAACGCGCCAGAGCTCTGGACAGCAAACTAAACACTGGCGAGAGCCTGGGAAAACTGTTCGGTCTTCCGATGGCAATAAAAGATAATATAGCCATGAAAGGAGGTCGACTTACCTGTGCCTCCAAAATTCTTGAGCATTACGAAAGCGTCTACGATGCAACCGCAGTGATCAGGCTCGAAGCTGAAGACGCCATATTTCTTGGAAAAACCAATATGGATGAGTTTGCCATGGGCAGCTCCAATGAAAACTCAGCATTTGGGAATGTTCCCAATCCATTTGATAAAAAAAGAGTACCAGGCGGCAGCTCGGGCGGATCAGCAGCTGCAGTAGCCAACGGTCTAGCCATGGTAGCACTCGGCTCCGATACAGGTGGTTCAGTAAGGCAGCCGGCAGGTTTCTGCGATATTGTCGGCCTCAAACCAACCTATGGCAGAATTTCCCGGTACGGGCTTGTAGCGTTTGCCTCATCATTTGATCAGATAGGAGTGTTATCCAAAAATTGCAATGATGCAGCTTTGGTTCTCGAGGTTATGGCAGGAAAGGACGGTCACGATGCAACCTCTTCTTATCATCCAGTAACAGATTACTCTGCTGAAATGTCTTCAATTTCAGTTGAAGGCCTTAAAATCGGCGTTCCAAAAGAGTATTTCCCAGAGTCACTTAATTCGGACGTTTCCCGTATTGTCAAAGGAAAACTAAACAGCCTTCGCGACCAGGGAGCAGAGCTGGTAGAAATACATCTGCCAGACAGTGAATATGCCATTGCTGCCTATTATATTCTTGTAACAGCAGAAGCATCCTCCAATCTGGCCCGTTTTGATGGTGCCAGATACGGTTATCGCTCAGCACATGCTGAAGATTTGTCTGCGATGTACATCAACTCACGGACAGAGGGCTTTGGAAGGGAAGTTAAACGCAGGATTATGCTTGGCACCTACGTGCTTTCAGCCGGGTACTATGACACCTACTATAAAAAAGCACAGCAGGTAAGAAGGGTATTTCAGGACCGTTACCGTGAAGCTCTTGAAAAGGTTGATGTCATAGCCGGTCCAACATCACCGTTTCCACCTTTTGGTATCGGTGAAAAAACGACAAATCCTTTAGAAATGTATCTCGCCGATGTTTTTACCGTCCCGGCAAGTATCGTCGGCATGCCGGCAATAAGTGTTCCTCTCGGGTTTGACAGCATGAACCTGCCGGTAGGAATGCATTTGATTTGTAACTTTTTTGAAGAAGGAAAGCTGCTGGGCATCGCAAAACACATGCAGCATCACGATTGATCTTGGGGGAGTTGAGCAAACATTAATAATAATTAATATCCTGAAATATGAGTGTATTAGTCAATAAGGATACCCGTCTGCTTGTGCAGGGGATAACCGGAGCTGAAGGGACCTTTCATACTTCCCAGATCCTTGAATATGGAACCAACGTCGTTGCCGGAGTAACACCCGGAAAAGGTGATATTCTCTATAATGGCAACGACAAGGATAAATTCTGTCGTCCAGTACCAGTGTTCAATACCGTACAGGAGGCCGTCACAAAAACTGAGGCCAACGCAACAGTTATTTTTGTTCCCGCTTCTTTTGCCGCCGACGCTATAATGGAAGCTGCTGCTGCCGGTCTTAAAGTGATTATCTGTATTACCGAAGGTATCCCTGTTAACGACATGATGAAAGCTTATGCTTTTGTCAAGGAAAAAGGAGCAGTTCTTGTTGGGCCGAACTGTCCAGGAGTTATCACGCCAGGCGAAGCAAAAGTCGGCATTATGCCAGGCTTTATCCATAAAAAAGGCACCATCGGTGTTGTATCCCGCAGTGGGACTCTTACTTACGAGGCAGTACATCAGCTGACACAGGTCGGTCTTGGTCAGTCAACATGTATCGGTATTGGAGGCGATCCAATTATAGGGACCCGGTTTATCGATGCCATCAAGCTCTTTGCCGAAGATGATGAAACAGAGGGGCTTATTATGATTGGCGAAATAGGCGGAAGTGCCGAAGAAGAAGCCGCAGAGTATATCCAAAAATATTTCAAGAAACCCGTTGTAGGATTTATTGCTGGCCGCACAGCGCCTCCAGGACGCAGAATGGGTCATGCAGGGGCTATTGTATCTGGCGGAAAAGGCACCGCAGACGACAAGATAAAAGCAATGGAAGCAGCAGGAATTCACGTCGTTGACAGCCCTGCTGACTTGGGTGAAGCCATGATCAAGGCACTCGGCAGGTAACACACACAGCGCGATCGACGCAGCTGCATTTATTTTATTTACCGTTAAAGGCGCATTTCCTTGCGCCTTTAACGTATATATCCTCTCATTCCTATTCTTTCTCCTCTTTTCTACTTCTAACTTTCTGTTTTAACCACGATACTTTACAGGCAACTTGTAATTATTTCCAGCGAGACTGTTCATTTCCTGAATTATTACTTTGCTCCAGGAGTTGGTAAGTGAATAGGTATCATTTTACTACCGTTAATTCAACCTGCTCATTTTTCAGGAGGGAAACATCATGTTGCAGCTATTTTCACCAACCACAATAGGTTCACTTACGCTCCGGAATCATCTGGTTATGGCGCCCATGACCCGCAATCGGGCAATAGGCAATGTTCCGAACGAGCTTATGGCTGAGTACTACACTCAGCGGGCTTCGGCCGGGCTTATCATCACTGAAGGCACATCTCCTTCTCCCAATGGGTTAGGTTATCCGCGTATACCCGGAATTTTTTCAAAGGAGCAGATAGACGGCTGGAAGCTTGTAACTAATGCAGTTCATGCTAAAGGGGGAAAGCTGTTTATCCAGCTAATGCATGGTGGACGAATAGGTCATCCTCTCAATTTACCTGTTGGTGCACGTCTGCAGGGGCCTTCAGCAGTAGCGGCTACCGGTGAGATATACACAGATGCGGAGGGTATGAAACCGTATGTCATTCCGCAGGCGATGACTGATGGTGATATCAGTAGCACTATCGAAGAATTTGCCCAGGCTGCTAGAAACGCGATTCAAGCAGGGTTTGATGGCATAGAGCTGCACAGCGCAAACGGGTATCTGCTTGAGCAATTTATACGCCCTACTTCCAATCAGCGCAAAGATCACTATGGCGGCACAATTGAGCACCGCGCCCGCTTTGTGCTCGAAGTCGCTGACGCAGCGAGCAGGGCGATCGGTAATGAGAGGGTTGGCATACGCCTGTCACCTTACGGCATTTTCAACGATATGTCGCTCTACCCGGCTATGGAGGCTGATTACACCTATCTTGCCACGCAGCTCAATGATCGCGGTTTGCTTTACATACACCTTGTAGATCACTCATCAATGGGGTCTCCGCAGGTGCCTGACTCAACAAAGGCTATGTTCCGTAACAATTTTAAGGGGAAGCTGATTCTCTCTGGTGGCTACGATGCCTCGCATGCCGAGAATGACCTTGTAGAGGGGAAATGTGATTTGATAGCTGTAGGACGACCGCTCCTTGCCAATCCGGATTTGGTTGCCCGATGGCAGTCAGGTGCCGCGCTTAATGAGCTGGATATGAATTATTTTTATACACCAGGCCCTGAAGGCTTTACCGATTACCCGGCGTTGAGCTAATTTAATACGTAAAGACGCATCGTTGAAGCATCTTAATCATAGGGATTACATGAGGAAACAGCTCATTTATCTCTTGTAAGGGGATGTATCAATAACGATATTAGATCGAAAAATTACCCTGTGGCAGAAATAGAAGATCTCCAATTCGAAAGGAAAAGACCCAAGGAAAAACCATGAGTAAACGAACCGTTGGCAGGCTAGCACTTCTTTCGATTACCGCCGGAGCACTTATGACAGGGTGCAGTCCGACCGTGAGGGTTGAAGCGCCCGATAAACCCATTGTGATCAACATGAATATTAAAATCGATCACGAAATCCGGATTAAGGTTGACCGTGAACTCGACTCCCTGATTGACAACAAAAAAGGTTTATTC
>SZXZ01000113.1 GCA_005843835.1 Chlorobium sp. | reverse complement strand
CTAAGAAAGCAGAAGCCAAGGCTGAAGCAGCAGCTCCAGCAGCAGCACCTGCAAAATAAGGTTTCCTTCTAAGATATATTGATGGCTCCTGATGTAAACGATGATGAGTAGATGATATAAAAGTCGTTAGTATTATTGACAGAAAAAGCCCCTTCGTAAGATGGGGCTTTTTTTGTGTCTGTTAACACAGGTTTGTGTGAGTTTGGGAGGCAATTACCAATGGCAGGAAATTGTATTACTCTTTTGTTGCCTGTTTGTCAAAAATGATACCGAGTACTGCCATTTCTTTTTTTCCGTTTTGTGTTGCAATATCGTGGATGCTCATTGATGGCTCAACTATGGTAATTCCTTTGAGTTCGAGTTTATCAATGATATCCTGGCTTGTTTGTCCAGCTATCGTTGAGATTGTCTCAAGTCTTGCCGATTCAAGAGCCGTGAATATGTTTTTTCTGGGGTTTGGTTGATGGCTGGATGGAAGAAATATTGAGAACGTTGTGATAAGGATGCCGGTTCCAATAATTACCATGGCAGGTTTTTTTGAAAAGTAACCCATAAACAGTTTCCAGTTGGCTGCAACATGCAGAATAACAGCAGCGGTCATCGCCCAGCTTAACCATTCATGCACCGGTTTGATAAATCCAGCTTCGATATTGAAAAACATCATTGTACCTGTTACAGCAATAATAATTACCGCGGAAGTTACAAACGGTGTCGCCCATGATTTTAGAGTAGTGCTCATTGTTGTTTGTTGTTTTTTTGTGTCTTAAAATATTGGCCGGCCATTTTCAAACCGGTTATGCATTGTAGGACGATAAGCACAAATTTTTCTTGCGGAGTTGGTTGATATTTTTTGTGTAGGTGTGATTAAGATTCAGGGAACTTAATCAATTTCATATATGGTTAATGTATCCGTTATTCTTGTTGATTCCATAAACGTATATAACCTGTAACAATAAAAAGGAGATACTATCATGTCACTGACAATTTTTAAACGGGATCCAATGAAACTGTTTGAGAACGTCTTAAATGATAATGTGTCACCGTTTGTTGCCTCAATTGTGGCTCCATCCTTTAAGGTTGATATCGCTGAAGATGAGAGTGCCATTTTTATTGAGGCTGATATGCCTGGTATCAAAAAGGAAGATATCAAAGTTTCAATGGATGATGATCTGCTGACCATAAGTGCAGAGAGGTCTCATGATGAGGAAGAAAAAACTAAAGAGTACCACCGTACTGAACGGTCTTGGGGATGTTTAAGCAGAAGCTTTACTGTTGGTGAAAATGTTGATCCTGAAAATATAGAAGCGGCCTATGATAATGGTGTTCTAAAAATTAAGGTGCCTAAAAAAGCTGCTGAACCGAAGAAAGGAAAGGAAATTACAGTTAAGTGAGGGCTGAAAGGAAATAAAATCCTTGACAGGATAAGGGTTTCCTAAAACATTAACCCTAACCAACATGTCACATAAAATTTCTACCAAAAGAAAGCTGAATAAAAAAGCTAACACCGAACCTACTCCTGAAGAACAAGAAGATCAAATCAGACTGACTGCTTATTATTTATGGAAAGAGAAGGGAGAAAAACACGGGGAAGACCGTGATGACTGGTTTGAAGCAGAGTCTTCATTTAAAGAAGATTATACTGACTGAGTGACATTTTGAACAAGTCGGAAGGCCGTGGTATAAATCTATGTACTTCGGCCTTTTTTTACGCTTTGATTTGTGTTGGTTAATTGGTAGGTATGCATATCTTTGAGCATTTCGTGATTCTGCTGTTTTGTCCCAACGTTATTTTGCATCGAAAAATATCGGATATTCACCTCAACACTTCCCCGCTACCTGAAACCAATAATTTCTATGCCAGTTGATAAAATTGAGTACAATTTGTTGTTGCAGGTGCGGGCGACCTTTACGCTCAATTGCTGGAACCCTGAATTGAGGAAAATCTACAATTTTGACATCAACGGATCTTTCTGTCCTTTTGTTGCTGGCTGGTAGTTATTTGCGGCTGGTAACGAGAGTGGTAATGGATAGAATTTATTACGGAAATGTATTTATAAAAAGATATAATAACTTCATGAAGTATTTTAGTACTAAATAATGATGTATTTGTATGTTTTTTAGTTAATTATGAGTGTTTATGTCTGAATAAATTGCATTATTACAGCATAATACATGTTGTATTGAGATGTAACAGATACGAATCCTTTTTTATCAGAAATGGCAAAGCCAAAAAAAGTAAAAATTACTGAGAAGGCGCACTGGTATAGTCATCATTCTGAAGCGGGATATACGAAGCTCGCAAGGTTACTTGAGAATGATATCGTGCACACCTGGGTTGACGCTCAGAACAATGTTGTACTGGATTTTATGGATGTGGATCTTCTCAAGCTATTGCTCAGCGAATCCGGTCTTGAGAACAAGCAGTTTCATATTATATTTGACCTGAACCTTGTCACTGATATATCCTACAGCTACAAGAGGGCTATTACCGAACTGCTTTATCATTGGCAACCTTTTCTTGGTCTTGTGTGTTTTTATAATGTCGGATCGCAAATGTCTGTCATAGTGGAGTCTTTTGCGGCTGTTGCTCCTGTTAATATTCGTGTTCTCCAGGCCGATTCTTATCAGGATGCACTTAAAATAGTGCTGGCATTCAAAGCAAATGAGCCTTTATCGGATGATAATGATGTTAAGGATTTTCTTTATAATTCCGAGTTAAAACGACAGTTTCTTGGTGCTGTTGCGAGAATGACGTGGTTGAATATTCTGGACTATCCCATCTATATCCCTGATGCCGACAACGAATATTATCCTTTTTTTCAGGCTATAAGGGCTTTACACTCCGACCTTAAGGCAAAAGAAATTGAAAAGGAGAAAGAAATATCATTGCTTAAACAAACATATGAGCATCGAATAACTCAAAAAATTATAAAGATGAATGCACAGGCTCAAATTGGTACCCAGTATATCCAGGATCTTGAAAAAGAGGTTGCAGAACTAAGCTCAAGGGCTGCTGCACAGGAATTAGAGCTTACAAGAGTATCAACGGCAATTGCAGAAAAAACCAATGCCCTTGGGAATCTGCTCGACCAAATCCATGCACTGAATATCGATTCTGCTCTAAAAAGAGAGATGACTGATGCTTGTATGAAGCTCTTAGATACCGAAAAGATTGAAAAGCGTCTTAATATTGAGCTTACTGAATCAGACTCTTTCTTTCTTACAAAACTACAGAAAAAACATCCCAATCTTAATCAACGTGAGCTGAGAATAAGCCTGCTTGTAAAGCTGAATTATGAGACAACGGAGATTGCTCGTTCTATTGGTATATCGACTCGTGGGATGGAGAGCATACGGTACCGTATGCATAAAAAGCTGGGGTTAGGCAAACATGAGTCTATCAAGACCTATCTTTCGGATCTTGCGACTGCTTTTCATGCATAGCACTTAGCTATGCTCTTTCCGGCGAAGATATGCAGGGGTATCTGACAAACCTTTTTGGATTCTGTCCTCTGGTTGTTCTTTGTGGGGTGGAAATAAAGGATTTTGTTCAGTCGACTCCCCTTCGTTGATTTTTGACTGCCTTCGGATATAAGCCGGAATGGTATAGTCGATTATTTGCGAAGTACTTGGCCCTTTTCCTTTGCTGGTTGATATAGATTGTTTATCTGATCGGGGTGTTTCAGCCGCCAGCTCTTCGATTGTTTTACGCTTGAAGCCTGTAACAATAACGGTTACCCTTGTTTCGCCCAATATCGGCGATTCGTCGATGTAGCCGTTAATGATGTTTGTTTCATTGCCAACCTGCTCTTCTATATAGGTCATTGCTTCGGACATATCTTTCATGGTTACTTCGCCGGTGATGTTAACCAGAATACCTTTAGCACCCTTAACACTGACGCCGTCGAGATGAAGACTGTTGAACGCATCTGTTGATGCCCTTAATGCGCGTCGCTCCCCTTCTGCTGCCGCTGTAGCGATAACTGCATCGCCTGCACCCATCATAAGACCACAGAGGTCCCCGAAGTTTACATTGATATGACCTCGGTTATTGAGGATGTCGGCAATCCCTTTTGCTGCCCTGTACATGACATCGTTGGCGAGATTGAAGGCATCGTTTACCGTTGTGTTTTCTTCGGCACTGCTCAGAATTTTTTCATTATCAACGATGATGAGGGTGTCGATGTATTTTCGGAGCTCGGTAATGCTATCTTCGGCTAATTTTGATTTTATTTTTCCCTCGCAATTGAATGGTTTTGTAACCAGTCCAATGGTAAGTATACCCATGTTACGGGCAATGAGCGATATAAGTGGTGTCGCCATCGTTCCGGTTCCTTTTCCCATCCCTGCGGCAATCATGACAATATCCGCCCCGTGGAGCTGAGCGGCAATGTGTTCGCGATCTTCTTCAGAAAAAAGCGGGTTACCAAGTGGACCTTTGGTAAAAGCATTACTGAGCTCAAAACCGCTTGATGATTTTTTACCAATTTTGATCCTGATTGGTGCTTTCGAATTCAGAAGTGCCTGCGGGTCTGTATTGAACGCTATATATTCGACGCCGTTGATCTTGCGGTCTATCATATTGTTTATAGCATTGCAGCCACAACCGCCTACGCCTACAATTTTTACCGTTATCCCTTTGTATTCCTGGTTTTCAAATAATCCAGGATCTAATTCGAATGCCATTAACTTATATTTCGCTCAGTTTAAAAAATATCTTTGAAGAGACATATCTTCAGCGACATTGCCTTGAATTTACTGTTTATGTTACGCTATGTGTTTCTTTTCGCCAAATATATCAATACTTTTTTGGACGAGTATAAAGGGTAGGAGCACTCTAGCCCTAAGTTCCCTCTGCTTCTTTGTTCTTTTTTATTGCCTCTTTGGCTCCATTTTTTTTGTTGTACTCTTTTTGTAGGCTTTCATAGGCCTTCTGGGTGAGCACAACCGTTGCGATCGATTCTATATGGTATTAGAACAGTTTTATGGCACTGATGAGCATATTGTCTATCAATGCTATCGTGGGGCCAACGTTTTCTATATCAATAACATCCTTGTTGCAGATACGTCCATCGTCCTTGACAATAATCCTGCCACGATAGATATAATTATAATTCAGGAAGTTGAAAAAAAGTGCAGTATCGACGGACTTGTCTTCAATAACGCTGAAAGGGGCATTTCAGGTCTCACTTGTTTTGTTATTGGGATTTAAAATAGAAGCTTTGTTATACGAAAAAGGGGTATTGGACAAACAACGTCAGATACCGAAAATAAACTGCGGTTATTTTTTTTACCAATGACGAAATTGATCAAGGGCATTCCGGGCAGACAGTATAAGCTTTTATAAATGCTTAATACTTCGCTTTATACTTCGAATGCAGCGGTGTAAAATTACGTATCTTATCGTGTACATAGCATCAGTTTTCGAACCCTCTACAAATCAGACCGTTATGCCCTGGGCCTATCTTATCCTTGCCATCACATCAGAGGTTATTGCTACTTCCGCACTGAAAGCCACTGACGGATTTACCCGTTGGCAACCTTCACTGCTGGTGTTAGCAGGGTATAGTTCGGCAACGTACTTTCTCTCTCTGACCCTTAAAGTTATTCCGATAGGTGTAGCTTATGCGTTATGGTCTGGTATAGGCGTAACCTTGATTACTTTAGTTGGCTGGGTGATATACAACCAGAAACTGGATACTCCAGCTATGCTTGGTATAGGCTTCATTGTTACAGGTGTAATCATACTCAATGTATTTTCAAAATCTATAATCCATTAAATCAGATGGCTATATTGCAAGATGCCCACACCGGAAACTCCCCATTTTTGCATGGATGAATACCGGCCCTATTGAGCATCATTTTTTTGGATTCAAACAGTGAAGTCCTCTTTTTTCAGCTCTCCAGTAAAGACATTCAGGAGGATATGATGCACATATTTCCATATACTCACCTGACACTTTTGAGATGATAATCGGATGCGCCGCACTCTTTTGAAGAGTTTCCTCAGCCTGTTCAATTGTTGCAAACCTTGCATGTCCAACCTTGACTAATGATTCTGCAAGTTCATTGAGAAAAATAGATTCTGTAAAAACAGAACCGGGATGAAGTGTTCGGCACACCCGTTCTCCTATAGCAATCGTTTTTGCGTGCCGGATGTATTCGGCTGCTTGATTGAATGAGACAATCAGAGGCTCAAACTCATTGATATTATTACGCAGACGTATACCTTTTTCATTATCCGCAAGTGAACCTTCAGTGGAATCAAAAAGGCGGGATGCTTTTCTTATGCTTTCAAGTATAAAACCACCTGTATAATTCGCAACGGTTCCCATAGAGACTGGAGGGTTGATGAGGGAAAATTAGTAGTTTTTATTTACAAAATATTACCAAGTATTGCTAAAATAATGTAAAACAGGAGCGATCTGCTGTCACATGCAATCTAGTCAGTCATGAGTCGAAGTAAAAAGGTTCTTTGGATATGTTTCCACAATGTAGTGCAGGGGTAAGGTTACAATATCTGAATTTTATGTGATTTTTAAGTTTGTCTTTGGAGGATTTTAAAGTACTGAGCTTATCTTTTGTTTTTTTTATTTGGTGCTGAATGATTGATAACCCATGCTGAACGATGTGGAAATCTGTACTTATACAACGAACTTTGCCTTTGTCGGTCTCTTATCTTTTACTTATAGTTGCGGGGATTTTACTTGATTACCTGCTTCATATTGCGAGTCTTGTATGGATTGGGAGGTATTTGGGTATTTTGGGGACTCTGTTTCTTGTGCTTTCTTTTGGTTATTCTGCCCGTAAAAACAAAGTGATTAAAAACGGAGCTATGAAGGTTTTTTTGAAGTTTCACTGTAAGGCTGGATGGGTAGGCACTTTAATGATCTTTGTTCATTCGGGGATCCATTTTAATGCTATCCTGCCTTGGGCCGCAACTGTCCTGATGATGGTGGTTACTGCAAGCGGGCATGTGGGACAACATCTTTTAAAGAAGGTTAAGGAGGAAGTAAAGGCAAAGATGCAACTTCTGGGTGTTAATGCATCTGTTGATGCCGAACTGGAACAGCAACATTACTGGGATGCGCTGACGGTTAAGACTCTTGAACGATGGCGGAGCTTGCATATGCCTATGGTTTCTGTGTTGTTGTCGCTCTCTTTAATTCATATTCTATCCATATTTTTTTTCTGGAACTGGAGGTG
The DNA here is from genome assembly GCA_005843835.1 of Chlorobium sp. Taxonomy (GTDB): domain Bacteria; phylum Bacteroidota; class Chlorobiia; order Chlorobiales; family Chlorobiaceae; genus Chlorobium. Next base: position 4,598 of record SZXZ01000113.1, on the reverse strand, counting down.
ATGAACTATTGAAACCATTGTATGTCTTTATAGTGACGGCAATAACGCTTGTGGGTCTCGCTGTGGCGTTTCCTTACATTCTGCTTGATCCCGGACACCTTTTAAAGGGTCATCAAAAATATCAAAAGGATTGCATGAGCTGTCATACTCCATTTAAAGGGGTGACTTCGGTACAGTGTTTCAGTTGTCATAAACCGGAGGATATCAGCGTTAAAAATGTGGCCGGTGCTTTGTTGCCCAAGGATAACAAGAAGGTTCTTTTTCATAAAGGGCTGGCTGCTGAATCGTGCATCGAGTGCCATACTGATCATAAGGGTTTGTCTGCTGCGAAGGCTATCAAGGGATTTAAGCATGTTTCGCTTGAGACATCGCTAAGGAACAATTGTATTGCCTGTCATAGAGAACAAAGGCCTGCTGATGATGTTCATCGATATTCCAAGGGGAGTTGTGGTGACTGCCATGGAACTGCAAAATGGAAACCTTCAACTTTTGATCACAAAAATCTGAGTGCTGCAGATAAAAATGGGTGTGTGAACTGCCATACGAGCAAACGACCAAATGACCAGTTGCATTTAAATATTGCAACTGTAAGTTGTGCTGATTGCCATAGTACTTCGAAGTGGAAACCTGCTACGTTTGATCATAAGAGGTTTGCTACCGGCAGCAGCAAGCAGTGTGTTAGTTGCCATAAAACCGAACGGCCAAACGATAAGCTGCACTTGAATGTTGCGGCTGCGATAAGTTGTGGGGATTGCCATAATACGTCGAAGTGGAAACCTGCTACGTTTGACCATAAGAAGTTTGCTGCCGGCAGCGGGAAACAGTGTGTGAGCTGTCACAAGAATGACCAGCCTAATGACAATATGCATCGGTTATCGCAGGCTGGATGTGGGACGTGTCATACTACTTCGAGATGGAAACCTGCTACGTTTAATCATGACAGGTATTTCAGGCTGGACAGGAATCACCAGACAAGCTGCAAAACCTGCCATACTGATCCGAGCAATTACAGAAAGTATACATGCTACAACTGTCATGAGCATTCTGCTTCAAAAATGGCTGCTGTGCACAGGGAGGAGGGTATTTATAATTATCAGAATTGTATGAAGTGCCATAGAAACGGCAGTAAGGATGGCGGTGGCGGTGATGATTAGTACTTACCAATTTGTTCTGAGAAGTATGGTTGCTTTTTTCGTACAAACCATTTTAGTAGTTCAATAACCGGTAAAACTGATGCAGCTGCACTTATTACGATCAGCATGTCTTGAGGTGTAAGCAGGAAAGTCCCGAACATGTTACGAAGAACAGGGATATAAATGATAGCGGCAAGCATTACCAGTTCCCACCCTATTGCAAGATTCAGCCAGCGGTTGGCAAATGGACGGTTGAAGATTGATTTTGTTTCGGAACGGAAGTTGTAGGCTTTGAAAAATTGTATGAGTACCAGTGAAACGAAAGTCATTGTCATAGCTTCCTGAAGAGACCGGCCTGTTGCAATAGAGTACTGAAAAAGTATGATGTTAACTAGTGTAGACCAGATGCCACCGGTAAAAATAAGCGCTAGTACTGTGGGTGTAAATATCCCTTTTTTAGGATCGGTCGGTCGACGTTGCATGATACCGGGTTCTGCCGGGTCTACAGCAAGGGCGAGGGCCGGCAGTCCGTCGGTGGCAAGGTTGACATAGAGTAACTGGACAGCTGAAAGTGGCAGCGGAAGACCCATGAAGGTCGCAAAGGTCATAAGGCCAAGCTCGCCGAAATTTGAGGAGAGTAAATAGGTAAGGTATTTTTTGATGTTGTCGTAGATACCTCTCCCTTCTTCAACAGCCGCTATAATTGAAGCGAAGTTGTCGTCGGTCAACATCATGGCTGATGCTTCTTTAGATACATCGGTACCCGTAATACCCATAGATATGCCTATATCGGCCTTTTTAAGGGCAGGAGCATCATTTACTCCATCGCCTGTCATGGCTACAACTTCTCCGTTTTTTTGGAATGCTTCCACAATGCGAAGCTTGTGCTGGGGAGATACCCTTGCGAAGACCGAGATGGAACCGGCCTGATGGCTGAATTCTTCGTCGCTCATAATCTGGAGCATAGCTCCGGTAACAACTTTGCCGTCACGGAGAATACCGAGTTCTCTTGAGATAGCTTCGGCAGTAAGTGGATGGTCACCTGAGATCATAACCGGGCGGATACCAGCTGCAATGCACTTGTGGACAGCTTCTGCGGCTTCGGATCGTGGAGGATCAATCATGCCAACCAGGCCAAGAAAGGTTGTCTCTTTTGAACATGCATTGAGACTTGGTAAAGGGTTAACAGCTATAGCAAGCACTCTGAGTGCTTTTTTTCCGAGAGCATCGGCCTGTGTGAGGAGTTCCGCTTTCATGTTTTTGTCGAGCGAATGGAGGTCGTGACCAATGAGAACGGTAGTGCAGTCTTCCAAAAGAACTTCTGGTGCACCTTTGATTATGGCTTTAACAGTGTCACCATATTGATGCAACGTTATCATCTTTTTTGTTTCAGATGAGAAGGGTTGTTCGTCAATTCGCTTATAGCGGTTTTGCAGGTCATGCTCATTCAGACCTGCTTTACGGGCAAGAACGAGCAATGCTGCCTCTGTGGGGTCACCATGAATCTGCCAGACACCTTCCTCATTTTTGAAAATCGCAGCATCATTACAGAGTGCGCCAGCAAAAAGCAGTTCATGCAGGGTTTCGGGTAATGTGCCTCCTCCTGAAACAGTAAATGTACCTTCAGGAAGATAACCCGAACCACTAACTTCAACGAGCGTACCTGAGGTGTAAATGGCTCTCACGGTCATTTCGTCACGCGTAAGGGTGCCTGTTTTGTCTGAGCAGATAACTGAGGTGCTGCCAAGTGTCTCTACGACCGGCAGTCGACGCATGAGTGCATGGCGCTTTGCCATCCGTTGTACACCGAGTGCAAGCGAAATAGTAACTACTGCAGGGAGGGCTTCGGGGACAACGGCTACCGCAAGGGCGATGCCGAAAATAAGCATATCTATAAAGGACTGGCCGCGGATTACACCGAGGGCGACAATAATGATAACAATAACAAGTGCCATGCGGGCAAGAACCGTCCCGACTTTATCAAGGTTTTTTTGGAGTGGGGTTTTTTCAGTATCAACAGCCAGCAACATTGATGCGATTTGGCCAAACTCAGTCTGCATGCCAGTCGAAACGACTATTGCTGAAGCCCGGCCATAGCTTATTGAGGTTCCTGCAAAGACCATGTTATGGCGGTCGCCTGGACCTGCTTGTTCTGGGATAATGGACACTGCATCTTTCTCGGAAGGGAGGGATTCCCCTGTCAATGAAGCTTCGTTGGCTCGAAGATTACTGGAATGAAGGAGTCGGCAGTCTGCTGCGACTCTGTCGCCGGCTTTAAGCAGCATAATATCGCCTGGAACAATATCTGTTGCATTGATAAATTTGTCAAGTCCATCTCGGCGTACCCTTGCCTGTGGTGCAGCCATATCCCGAAGTGCTTCAATTGCTTTATCGGCTTTATACTCCTGTATAAAACCAAGCATGACTGCAAAAACAACGATTACTGCAATGGCAATAGATTCAAGGCCGTGACCTAAAATAGCGGAAAGCGCCGTAGCAATAAGAAGGGTAATGATAAGAACATTCTGAAACTGCTGAAAAAGAAGCTTGAATGGGCTGGTTCGGTGTATTGAGTCGATAAGGTTGGGACCGAAAATATTAAGCCTTACCTTTGCTTCGGTTGAACTGAGGCCATCGGGTGATGAATGAATTTTTGCAAGAGTTTCCTCAACGGTAAGAGTGTGCCAAAATTCAGTTGTTGTTGATTTCAAGGGTGCTGGTTGAGTGGTTGCTGAATTTTTGGGGATTAATCAGTGTCGTTGTCGATATCCATGCTTGGACGAAGATGAAGTGGGGTTTCCGATTTTTTACGGAGACGGATGTTCAGCATTTCAATAGTTACTGAAAAAGCCATAGCAAAATAAATGTAGCCTTTCGGGATCTCAAATCCGGCGCTTTCAGCAATGAGGGTTACACCGACAAGGATCAGAAAACTCAAAGCCAGCATTTTTATGGTTGGATGTGCTTCGACAAATTCGCTAATGGATTTTGCTGCAAGCATCATAATGCCGACCGAGATTATTATTGCGATAATCATTACCTCTACATCTTTGGCAAGTCCAACGGCTGTAATTACCGAGTCAAGTGAAAAAATAATGTCAATAACAGCTATCTGTATCAGCGTGAATGCAAAGCTACGGACAAACCCATTCTTTTTAGTTGTTTCAGCAGTGCCCTCAAGGCTTTGATGGATTTCCTGAGTGCTTTTTGCCAGAAGAAAAAGGCCACCTCCCATAAGGATAATATCACGACCGGAAACATGATGTTCAAGCACGGTAAAAAGGCTACCGGTCAGTCCCATCACCCAGGTAATGGAGAGCAAAAGTGCTATTCGGGTCATCATAGCGAGCCCCAAACCAAAAATTCTACCTTGGCTTCTCTTGTTTTCCGGCAGGCGGCTGACAATAATTGATATAAAAATAATGTTGTCGATACCGAGAACAATTTCCAATGCAGTCAATGTGC
>SZXZ01000068.1 GCA_005843835.1 Chlorobium sp. | reverse complement strand
TCATGCTTGCAGTGCTTCTTGTTGCGCTCGTCATGATGCTTTTTCTGCACAGTCTGCGCAACTCCTTAATTGTACTCGTCTCAATTCCAACATCCCTTATTACAACCTTTACGGGCATGTACCTTTTCGGGTTCTCTTTGAACCTCATGACCCTTCTTTCTTTATCACTGGTTGTCGGCGTCCTTGTAGACGACTCTATTGTAGTGCTCGAAAATATCTACCGCCACATCGAGCGAGGAGAAGAGCCCCGAAATGCAGCGCTTGCAGGCCGAAACGAAATCGGCTTTACAGCACTTTCCATTACCCTCGTTGATGTCGTTGTTTTTCTTCCGCTCTCCCTCGTCAGCGGTATCGTCGGTAACATACTTCGAGAGTTTTCCGTGGTTATGGTTATCTCAACACTTGTCAGTCTCTTTGTTTCATTTACCTTAACGCCTCTCCTTGCCTCACGTTTTTCCAAGGTCGAAAAGCTTTCAGGTAAAAATCCTTTTGAAGCATTTGCAATTGCTTTTGAACGCAACTTCCAGAACTTCCGTCAAAAATATCTGGATATTCTTCAATGGAGCCTCCTCAATCCACGCAAGGTTTTTTTTAGTGCAACCCTTTTGCTTGCTGCATCTTTCAGCCTTCTTGTATTCGGACGTATCGGGGGAGAATTTATAGAGGTGTCCGATCGAGGAGAATTTTCTGTATTGATGGAGCTTGAACCAGGCACTAATCTTGAGGAAACCAATCGCCTCACAAGAATGGTAGAACGTCGTCTATCGTCAATGCCGGAGGTAAAAAAATTACTTGTTAATGTAGGATCCTCGAGTGAAGGCTTTTTCAACCAGAGCGCCGATAATGTTTCCGAGCTCAATGTCAGGCTCACTCCAAAAGAAGATCGCATTCGTTCAACGGGCGACATCATGCAGGCAGTCCGTAAAAGTCTCAAGGATATTCCCGGTCTCAAGGCAAGCATCAACCCCATAGGCATTTTCGGAACCGCCAACGAAACTCCGGTCGTTGTCATCCTCAGTGGCCCACTAAGAAGCGACGTGACCCGTGTAGCCGAAGCACTGAAGGACAGTGTCAAGACAATTCCCGGTACAGCTGATGTCAAGCTGACTTCGCGCGTCGGCAATCCCGAAATGCGTATTGTCGTCGATCGCGAAAAAATGGCCTCATTCGGGCTTTCCATCGCCGATGTAGGAGCAGCCCTTCGAACCGCCTATGCAGGCGACGAAGCCGGAAAATACCGTGATGGAGGCGATGAATACGACATCAGGGTCATGCTCGACCGCTTCTTCAGGCAGAACACCTCAACACTTGCCGATATAACATTCCGCACCCCGCAAGGCGATCTTGTCAAACTGGGCCAATTCGTAACCTTCGAACAGGACAGAGGGTATACGATGCTGCAGCGCAAAGATCGCAACAACTCCGTCTGGGTTAAAGCGCAGGCTATCGGTAGACCTGTCGGATCTATCGGGCAGGATATAGAACGCATCATGACAAACATGAAAAAAAATGGTTTGATGCCGCCAACAATGACCTATGCCTACGAATCAGATCTTAAACGTCAGGGAGAATCATTCTCAACCCTCCTTATGGCCTTTCTCGTAGCCGTTATCTTTGTCTACCTTATCATGGTCGCCCTCTACGACTCCTATGTCTGGCCCATGGTGGTTATGTTCTCCATCCCTCTCGCTATCATTGGAGCGCTATTTGCCCTTGCCTTTACTGGCAAATCCCTGAGTATTTTTACCATTCTCGGTATCATCATGCTTGTAGGACTCGTCGGCAAAAACGCCATTCTTCTCGTTGATTTTGTCAACAAATTCCGTTTGGAAGGCATGGAACTCACTGAATCAATTATCGAAGCAGCAAAAGAGAGGTTGCGCCCTATTCTTATGACCACCCTTACGCTTATTTTCGGTCTTTTGCCCATTGCATTTTCAGCAAGCTCAGGCTCAGAATGGAAATCAGGTCTTGCCGTTGCCCTCGTAGGCGGTCTCGCCAGTTCCATGTTTCTGACTCTGCTCGTTATTCCTGTTGTCTATGTCTGGTTCGACAAACTGCGTACCAGAATGTCAGCCTTTCGCTGGGGCAAAGGCACAGAAAACGCTTAGTCATTAAATTGTTATAAAGGTTTCTGAACTCTTTAACCATATCTGTGGTATCTTGGACAGAAGAGTATATTCATTGTAAATAGTCAGATACCCAATGCATTTTTTCCAGCACCAGTCACTAACGCTTCTTCTCTGCCGGCTTGCCCTTGCATTTTCATGGATATATCAGGGAGCTGTTCCTAAAATAGTCTGCCAGAGCCAGGGAGAGATTGACCTACTCGGTCATGTTATACCAGTTTATACATGGATATGTCAGGCTGTTGTATTTATCGGAGCCGGTGAAATTATATTCGGCATTCTCCTGCTTGTGGCCGTATGGAGATGGGTATTCTGGGTTAACACGGCTATGTTGACAAGTCTGCTCTTTTTCGTTCTCCTTTTCGAACCATCAATGTTTACGCTCCCGTTTAACCCATTAACCCTCAATCTGTCACTTATAGCTCTGTCACTGATTGCCATTATTGAAATAAAAAAAGAGATCGCCGTATGAACCTGTATAGTTTTGATGGAAAGTTACGTACCGTTGCCCGACTCTTCCTCTCAGTATCAGTGATTGTCATCACTCTTGCATCATTTCTTGGTGCTGGAGGTGTCATGACCAACAGCCATTTTCTCCTGAAACTGCACCCCTATATTTTCTTTATTGGGTTTGGTAACCTTGCTATTCTTATTCTGAACCGCTACCTCACATCAGTCATTTATCCCGAGCTCAAAATTGATCCCCATAAACAGCTCCGTTACATTTATACCGTCATTCTCTCCCTCGTCATGATCACCATTGCAGTTGCAATGGAGTGGCCGCTGCTCAAAGCGTTAACCGGCCTTTTGCTCATGATTGTGGTTACAGGTCCACTTAAAGAGATATTTACAACCCTTTCAATACCCAAAATCTGGAAAGAGGTTTCGGTTCGATACTACATTTTTGATGTTCTTTTTCTTCTGAACGCCAACCTTGGTCTTTTTACCTTAGGTTTGAAAGAAGCTTTCCCCCATCAGGGTCTCATTCCTTTTTTTGTCACCCAGTCATCCTATTTTCTTGGTTCCTCATTTCCGCTGAGTATTAGCGTTATGGGCTTTCTCTACACCTACGCATGGAGCCGGTCCACAAAAAGCGAACTGGTCAAGCGTCTCTTCAGTATCTGGTTTTATGTTTTTGTGGGAGGGGTACTGCTCTTTCTCATCGTCATCCTCGCAGGTTACTACTTCGGGATGATGCTTATCAGTCACATCCTGCTCATCGGGGTCATTATTCTGCTCGTTGGGTTTGCCCGATACCTCTATAACTTTTTCAAAAAGAACTTTCATCATCCAGCGCTCGCATTTCTTCTTACAGGCCTTGCCCTTCTTTTTGCCACAAGCGCCTACGGCATCATGAATATCTACTTTCTCAAAGGCATAGCCTTCGGTACCGTACCACCCCTCCACATCGACAAAATGTGGATTTATCACTCACACACCCATGCGGCGCTTCTCGGCTGGATAACCTGTTCATTTATAGGTATGATCTACATCGTCATACCTTCTATCGTCCGTCACGACTCACTCGAGCCGCTCCGCAGCGACTCAGCACTTTCCGCCATCCTTGACGAAAAAACACGAAAAAAAGCCTTCAGACAACTCACCATACTCTTACTGTCAGCGACAAGTATAATGCTTGCATTCTTTCTCGAAAACGGTTTGCTTCTTACTCTTGGTGGTTTTGTTTTTGGAAGCTCAGTCTATTTTCTCAACATCAACCTCCGGCCAGAATTTAACCGCAAGGTCTAAACAGCCGAGAATACCCGACTGAAAGAAATAATTATTATGTCAGCAATAAACCGCCCACTCGTAACCGTAGCTATACCGATGTATAATAACGGCCGCTTTATCGATGAAACTATAAACTCGGTTCTTCGGCAGACCTTTACCGACTTTGAGTTATTAATCTACGACGATAACTCCACAGACGATTCTTACGAAAAAGCAGCATCATATAACGATTCACGCATAAAGCTGTTCCGAAATCCCGAAAACCTTGGTCCCGAGGGTAACTGGAACAAAGCAATCAGCAACGTAACAGGGAAGTATGTCAAGCTAGTTTGCGGCGACGACCTGCTTTTTCCTGAATGCCTGCAAAAACAGGTGGCCGTTTTTGAAGATCCATATAATAATGGGGTCAGCCTCGTAAGCAGTCAGCGAACCATTATTGATCCAGAAGGCAAAACACTCATCAAAAAAGTGAATTTTGTCAACGAAGGTCGCAAAGAAATGGTTGATGTCATCAGAAAAATGATCCGTATGGGAACCAATATCATCGGCGAGCCGGTATGCGGTCTATACCCGGCAGACCTTATTTCCAAAACCCGCGGGTATAGTGCCATTGTTCCGTACACCATCGACTTGGACTTCTGGCTGCAGATGCTCAAGCATGGTGATCTCTATGTCATCGACGAATCATTATGTGCCTTTCGCATATCCAATGCATCCTGGTCGTCAAGGATAGGGGAGTTGCGGTACCAGCAGTTCCTGGAGTTTATGGAACGGGCAGCAGCAGATGAGCGGCATAAAGTCACCGACCTTGATATGTTCATCGGAAAAATCAATTGCGCTGTTCAGTCAATGACCAGCCTCATGGGGTTCAAGCTCTTTGCATCCTCAGAGTCCGAGCCAGCTGCTCAAGAGCTTTTCGCTCCCTAGGGAGAATTATAGACTCATCAATTACGAGACAGCCAGATCTGAAAGGTAGGTTTTTATCGATTCATGTTTTCCCAACCCAAGCTTATGATGCATTCTGTATCGTATGCTTTCCATACCTCTGGTCGTTATCCCAATAGAACGTGCAATTTCTTTCGTATCATAATTGAGTTTTACAAGCAGCGATATTCTCAATTCACGCTGATTAAGATTGGGGTGTATTTTCTGCAACTTTTTTAAAAAAGCAGAATCAGATTCCGTTAACTCCATATTTAGCCGCTTCTCTGTAATCTCTTTGTCGATCAACCGCAAGCAAGTATCAGTCATAACCCTTTTAACTGCGGGTTCAATTTCAAGCGCATAAATCTGATCGAGGAGATTTCGCAAAGATGACGATTTTTCAGTAATAGAAGTTGCAACTCTTGTCAATTCCTTATCCTGCGACTCAATAGTGGTCTTGAGAGAAGCAATCTCTTTCTCGAAATCTTCAGTTGATTGTTTGTTTTTTGTGGTGAGTGGGCACATAAGTATAACCATAAGAGGTTGGCAAATATCTCAATTAATTCCTGTGATGGATTTTAGTACTACTATTTAGAGATAAACCATCCTGTAACGGTATGGGGGTAACCGTTATGAATTAATTATAAAGAAATTAATTCATAATACAAAAGTATTAATGATGTGGTGCTTAATCCAGGTTTTCCGTTTGAACAATTCGTCTCTCCGGCAGAATAACTGCAGTCAATTTACCCCACAAAGGATTTTCCTTATACACACACCCTGTATCAATTGCTATAAGCCGATCAAGCAAAACCGGCTTAGCAACAACAGTATGAGCACAGACCACAGTCTTTTCCCATTTATAGTTATTCTTATCGAGAAAAGCGGGGTGCATATGCAGTCGTTGCCAGCAAAAATCTTCAGGTTGATAATAACGGAGGTTATATTCTATAGATAGTTCAGGATCAAGCCCCCCATGAGTAAACAAGTAATTATCCGTCTCAATATAACAAGGGCAATTACGAATAAATATAAGGTGTTCCTTTGGAAAAACCGGCCCTTTAGGGGTACTGTATGAATTAAGCATTTGCTGCCCACCATTAATAAGCCATTTGCCCGATTCACGTTTTTCCAGATAATCAAGAAACATCAATTCATGATTCCCCATAATAAAATGGCATGAATAAACCGACTTCAGTTCAATCAAATATTCGATTACCTCTTTCGATCGATTTCCCCGATCAATAAAATCCCCTAAAAACACAAATTGCTCACCGGGTTCAGGTGCAATAAGTTCAATCAGTTTTTTTAAAGAAACAAGGCATCCGTGTATATCACCGATAGCAATAATTCGTCTATGTTCACTTAACGCAGGGGGCATAAAAAGAGTGGATGTTTAAAAAACAAAAAGGTACTCAAATATTTAAACACCCAAACAACTTTATAAGGGTGAAAATCGTAAAACCTTTTTAAGGGCATTTGCTTATAAATTAGCCCAAGTAGAATAATTGTATTTCAAGGAAAGAAAAAAGCTGATTGTATCATGAGACAGTTATGAGACAAAAAATAAACATTTTAAGACGATTTTAAGGTAAAAATACAGGAGCAAATATATACTGAAACAGGCCTTTTATCAAAGAATTACATGTGTACATAGTATAAGTTGTTAATATATAAGGCATTATAAGATCATACGATTTTCGTAGTTAAAACTGGCACAGTAGTTGCAATTACAATAGCAATCCCCCCGGATTCAAAGTCGAAAATTGAAAGTAAAAGATCAACGGGGAGTTAAGATTGCATTGAATTCTAACTGAGGCACTGAGATGTCAAATAACATAGCAGAATTGCAAATACCGGATCCAGCCTTATCACCGGCATATAAAAGCAAAAAACAGATTACGCTATCACTCTCATTTTCCATTGAGTCTCTTATTGTAGCATCTATAGATCTCCTCCTTGCTCAACTGACCGTATGGATGG
>SZXZ01000119.1 GCA_005843835.1 Chlorobium sp. | reverse complement strand
TGCCGGGATCAGTGACGGCGAATTCACGCTGAAGCGCCTTGCAGTATAGAAAGACGGCATTTATCTCATGCCTGCCGATGCTGAATTCAAGCCGATCAGGATTACTGAGGAAAATGACTTCCTGGTATGGGGCGTTGTGGCCTATGTGGTGCACAAGGTGAGATAAAGTTTGTTATGCATCTTACTTCTGAAAATGCAGAGAGCTAGTGAGCTGCGGCTTTGACAGGTTTAATCATAGCTGCAATTTTCTCGAAAAGTGCTAACTTGTATGTAACGAGACAGAGATGGTAAAATGAGAGCCTTGAACGAAGCACAATGATCATAGAGCCGATTGGTGTCATCCATACACCCTATAAGACAAAAGAGGAGTGTCCAATTCAACCACCTTACTCCTCTGAATCACTTGGGTATGTTGAAGTTTTTGCTGATTATGAGCAGGGTTTGAAAGATATTGAAACCTTCTCCCACCTCTATCTGCTTTTCTATTTTGATCGATCAGGTGAGGTTGTTATGGTACGTCCCACTTTTTTTGACGATGAACCTCACGGAATCTATGCATCACACCATCCCTGCAGGCCAAATGGGATAGGGTTATCAATTGTAAAGCTGGTACGTCGAGAAAAGAATATCCTGTTCATTGAGGGAGCAGACATATTGGACAAGACACCGCTTCTTGACATAAAACCTTACCTTCCTCAGTTTGATTCCATTCCTGACGCTTCTGAAGGTTGGACAGCTGGAAAAAAAAGACGGCCAAAACCTGAAGGCCGAGAATAAATCTCAGATTTCCAGATTACCCTTGTTTTCCCCCGCTACTCTACCATCTCCAGCGCAAATTCGTACTCCTTCTCGAACTGCAGCTGCAGATCCGCCAGTTGCTCGGGGAAAGCCTGCGCCCAGCTTACGTAATAATATGCCAGCAGCTGATACCCGCTGAATGCCTTGCCTGCTATCTGCTTCACGGTGTAGCCAACTTTCTCCAGGCTGATGCCCGCCTGGACAAGCAAGGCTATTTCGATAGCGATGGCATTAATATCTGCCGCGGTCAAGGTTTTGAAGTACCGCAGTGCTTCGACCATAAACCGGGTGACCGCCATGTTTATATCCTTGCTTTTATGCTCTTCGGTGATGAGCTGCATCTTTGCATTTGCCTGTGGTGCTGCGCAAGAGTCTGGCATATCGACATGCTCGGTAGCGCACAGGCACTCAAGCAGGTCGCTGTGCTCGCGATAATCGGTCTCGTTGACGAGTGAAAAATAGTTCTGCAGGTGCATATTCAGTGCCCATTTCTGAACGAGCTTGTATTCGTCGCCGGGGGTGTAACTGCCCCGACACTCCACATATTCATTATAGAACTTTTCGGCATAAATTGTTTCCTGTTTGGTGGGGTTGTGTTTTTCGATAAGATCCACCCCGTACCGTTTCAGGAAATGAAGCGCCGATACAAGATTGTATATATTTGATTTCGTAAGGATGGAGGGCGGCGCAACGCTCATGATTTTTTCATCAGGGGTTGCCTTGAAACCTTCATCGATAAGACTATAGAGCGAAAGGAACTGATACGGCATGAGATCCGGATAGTTCTGGAAAAGATAATCCTCTATAAAGAGATCAATCGGTGTGTTATAAATCTGGCTGTTCAATTCATCGAAGAGCGCGGTAAAATACTGCCTGATGACCGCCTCATAAAACCCTTTTTTACTATGTTTTTGGGCATCTTTTTCAAGAGCATCCAGAAACTTCCGATGTAACTCGTCGTTGCGGACAAAGAGCTTGTTGGTGCCTGCAGCCCTCGCCCGGGATGCAAAAAGGAGGTGCGCAAGCTCGTGCATGATAAGATGATGCACCGCCGTATACCCCGGATTGTATTTGAGCAGATGATAGTTGCGTTCGTAGTTTTCCGCAAATTCGATTTTGGTCCCTGTCTTCAGCGATGCATCCTCTTCCACAACTATTTTCTTGCCGCACTCTCCCTCAAGCTTTTCGGCAAACGCATTGACAATATCGCCGCCGACCTCCGGATCGATAATTTCATTGGCCGCATTAATGACGAGCTTCAGCGATTGCCGATAAAGCTGATCCCTGCAAGGGTTCTTGAAGAGCGCGACTACCGACAACTCGAACATTTCCTTGTAATTATGCTCGCTTTCGGCAATCAACGCAAAGGCATAATACATGTTTGGATAGGCCGGATTGATCTCAAAGGCCCGGTCCAGGTAGTGCCGCGCCACATCGTCCCAACCGTACTGAATCAGGTTGAGGCCGATACGCGTGAGCACCGCCACATCGTCCTGCTTATGCTGCAGCGCATACTCATAGTATTTCATGGCAGCTTCGGTATTGTGCTGATGGCGTATCAAAATATTGCCGATCTTAATAATCGCCTTTTCGTTTTTTGGATCCCACCGAAGGGCATCTAACAAGCTGTTGATGGCCTTGTCCTGCTCGCCTTGCCCGGAAAGTATCTGGCCGAGAATCCGGTGGTACTCCGAAATATGCGGCGCTTCTTTGAGAAGAGGCTCTAAACGCGTCTTGGCCTCCTCAAAGCGATGTCCATCGCATAGCGCAGCCGCCAACTTGAATAGGCTGGCATTCTGCTCAATCAGCTCCCCTTCTATCGTGATATCAACAATGTCGTGAATAATCGAAATGGTGGGCTTGAATGACCCTACAGTATAAAAATCCTCGGCCTCCTGCCTCAGCACTTCAAGATCCTTTCCTGCTGCTTTTGCCTTTGGAAAGAGCTCAAACAAGAAGTCGTTGATCGGATGGATTATGTGCATAAAGAAGCGTGGTTTTTGAAGCTGAGATACTGAAAGCCTGTAGAGTAATTTAAGATACTTAACCACCGGCACCTGCACAATTATCCGCCGCCAATGTTTTGAGCTCAATAAATAACAACGAAAAGATGATTTTCTGAAGGGAATACTTAAGATTATACTGCGAAGCGAAGAGTACCGGAAGTGATAATTGTCGACAATGGTCCTGAGTTTGCAGGAAAAGTTATGGATAGCTGGCCTTACATCAACGTGATAAAACTTGACTTCAGCAGACCTGGTAAGCCGGTAGACAATGCCTTTCTTGAAAGTTTTAATCGGAAAGTAAGAGAGAAATGTCTGAATGACAACTGGTTTTTAAGCCTTGACCACGCCCGAGAGATCGTTGAGGAGTGGCAGCATGATTACAATAACAATCGGCCCCATAGTGCATTGGACGACTTAACACCTGTAGAATTTGAGGCTCAATTTTGAGAAGAGCAACTTCTTCAAAAAGCTCTTTTTCAAGCCACCGGTTCATAACTGACATAAGCCCCTCCAAATCCCAGCTTTCGATTGACTCGTCCCCTTACGGCGATGATAACCGGTAGAGTGTAGTGCAGGTAATAGCATTGAATAAAGGCATAGCCACCCATCAACGGCCAGAGGGCGACCTTCATGCAAAAGAGGTGTCATCAAGCACAAAATGATGCGCTATGGCTCTTTTGCTTCTCCCACCTTTCAATCCGGAATACAAGGTTGAAATTTGACCGAACGATGCAATTTCCATAATCATCCAGCAAGGCTGGATAATTGTCCGAGTACTTTTTTCTGAATGCAACAATAAACTCTTCCTGGCTATTCCTGAAATCATCAAGCAACTTCTTAAGAGTTGGATCGTGACCATAACGATGGTTTATAAACCGCAGCTTATCAGCATACCATGTTGGGCCGAATGCCATCGACAGGGTATTAATCATTTGGGCTCTTACGGCAACCTCAATCTTTTCAATCTCACCAAGCACTAATTGCCGCAACTCCCGGTCAAAACAGTAGAGTTTGAATGCATTGTTACATGAAGCGTTTGGTTTGAACCGGTGCAGATGTTTTGGCTTTTGCAGCAACGGGTGCCAGTATCCGCTTAACCTGTAGTAGCTGATATGATGGAGCAGATGCAGGGCTTTCGAATTATCCTCAACAAGCAGACCACGATCCTTCAGGAGCTGTAGCTGCTCTTCATGGCTTAAAGATTGTTTTGTATACGGTTCCAGCATTAAAGAGGAGGGTACCGACATAAAAACAAAAAGGACTTACAAGCGTTAACCTGTAAGTCCTTATGTAATATGGTGCGCCCGGGAGGACTCGAACCTCCAACCCATTGATTAAGAGTCAATTGCTC
>SZXZ01000070.1 GCA_005843835.1 Chlorobium sp. | reverse complement strand
ATCACAGTCTGGATGAAGTTCAATAAATCGTTCCAGTTCCTCTCTGGGAATATGTCCCGGGGAAAGTTCCAGCTTTTCAAGTTGTTGAAGATGCATGATCGGCCCAATGGAAGCAATCGGAGTATTCGAGATATCAAGTTCTTCAAGGTTTATCAGGTCTTCCAGAGGATCTATGGACAAGAGGGGTGTACTTGCAATGCTCAACTCACGAAGGTCAGTAAGTCCTCTTAACGGTTCAATGCTTGTAATACCCGTTTTATTGCATCGGAGATATTCCAAACATTCAAGTGACGAAAGTGGCGTTAAATCCTTAATCTCGGAACTGTTGATTCCCAATTCGATAAGGTTATTAAGTTCTCTGAGAGGCTCAATAGAAGTAATTCCTGTTTTGTAGCAACTTAGTTTTTCAAGATTCACGAGCTCCTTAAGCGGGGAGAGATCATTGATGGGCGTTTCGGAACAATAAAGCTCCTCAAGGTTGTGGAGCATGCGTATCGGTTCAAGGGAGCTGACATGTGTGCTTGAAATCCATAACAGCTTCAGGCTTTTCAGGTTTCTAAGAGGTTCCAGCGATGAAAAGTCACAGTCGAATGCATAGAGACGCTGTAGTTTTTCAAGATGTAACAGAGGCTCAAGATTTTCTACAGGAGATTCATCGCATCGCAGTTGCAGAAGTTTTTCAAGGACCCTTACAGGCCAAAGGTCGTGAATCCGCCGGTTATCACAACGCAGGTGAGTAGTTTCAAGAAAGTCCAGTAACTCCTGATCAGATGGCTCACGGACAATTTTCAGGGTTGCTTTAACAATATCCTTCCAGTCAGCACTCATGGCGTTCCACCATTTTTTTCTTGCAGTACCATCTTTCAGGAGGTCCGCTTTTGTACTGGTGCGAAGGTACTCAAACGTATCAGTACTGGGAGTTGCCCTTGGCACTTCCTTACATTTGCATGCTGCTTCAGTATCAGCCGGAGTGCTGGTGCTGTAATTGAGCTTTTCGGTAAGGCAGTTTGTAAACCAGACTGCTTTTTTTTCTTCTATGTTTTGGTGGTGTAGTTCTCTGGATTGCTGGTCAAGGGAGGAAATATCTTCAAGAATATCATTACCGCATCGAGGGCATACCGCACTGTCCGTAGTCAGGGGATAGCCGCAGACCGGGCATTGATTATAGGTATTTTGCTCCAAAATTATAGGGTGATTAATTATTGAAAGGGGTATAGGAAACCATTTTATAAATGATAAGAAAAAAAAGCGTTATCGCCATAACATTTCCCTTATGCAATGTTCTTTTTAAAACCTCAAATCAGAGGTTTATAAAGCCGGTAAAAGAACCGGAAAAAATGTACTATTATGACCCTCAAACCACCAATATGTATCCGGATTTTTCCTGAGCCGTATCATTGGTGATGGTATATACCGCTATAAAAAAACCTGAAAGGTCATTATTCTATGGATTTTGTTCACTTGCATGCTCATACGCATTACTCAATGCAGAGTAGCCCGATTTTTCCTGGCGAAATGTTTTCAGCTGCGGTAAAGTTTGGCATGAAAAGTATTGCCGTCACAGACTATTGCGCAATATTCAACATGCCGGAACTCTTTAATGAAGCAAAAAATGCAGGTATCAAGCTTATTATCGGGAGTGAACTTCTTCTCCTTGAAACTGATGCGCACCAGTCAAGCCGTGTTCCCGTTTCGCCATCATTGATTCTTCTTGTTCAAAATGATATTGGATACAAAAATCTCTGCATTCTTCTTTCCAGAGCAGCAAAAGATGGCTTTGTCAATGGTATGCCACATATTGAAAGCCGACTGCTCGAAACCTTTCATGACGGACTTGTGTGTCTTTCCGGTTACACTTCAGGAAGAATAGGCAGGGCACTATTAGCCGGGGCAATAGAAGAGGCAGAATCATTTGCCACATACTACAGGGAGATTTTTGGAGAAAATTTTTATCTGGAACTACAAAATCATAACACCCCGTTCGATGCAGATCTGAATCAACAGACTATTTCCCTTGCTGAAAAATTTTCCATTGAGCTGGTAGCCACAAACAATGTTCATTATCTCGAACGAAAAGATGCTGGATGTTACAGAGCAATGGTCGCCAACAGAACCAAAGAAAAACTATCAAGCCCTAATCTCCTGGCACTTGCTGGAAACGACCATTACCTGAAATCGTCAGAAGAGATGAATCTTCTTTTCAGTGATGAACACCGTGAACTGACCAACACAATCCTGATAGCAGAAAAATGCACGTACAACTTCAGCAATAAAGAGCCTATCGTACCACATTTTCCTCTTCCCCCTGAATTTTCAAGTGAATTTGAATATCTCAGCCACCTTACCTGGGATGGAGCTAAAGAGAAGTATGCAGATTCCGAAGCAGATGGTATAAGTGCAGAGGATGTCAGGTCAAGAATAGAGCTTGAACTCGGAGTGATCGAAAAGATGGGGTTCAGTTCCTATTTTCTAATTGTCAGCGACCTTATTGCAGCTTCCCGTCGTCTCGGATACTCTGTCGGACCAGGCAGAGGGTCAGCAGCCGGCAGTATTGTAGCATATCTGACAGGAATAACCAGGATCGATCCATTGAAATACAAGCTGCTCTTCGAGCGGTTTCTCAATCCCGAACGTTCCTCCATGCCGGACATCGATATTGACTTTACTCCTGTCGGCAAGCAAAAAGTTCTTGAATATACGGTCGAAAAATATGGAACTGAAAGTGTGGCAAAGGTTATTGCAATCGGTACTCTTGGTGCTAAAGCAGCAATAAGAGATGCCGGAAGAGTACTGGAAGTACCGTTGCCTCTGGTTGATAAACTTGCCAAACTTGTTCCAGTCAGACCAGGCATTACCCTCGAAAAAGCACTTGCTGAAGCAAAGGAAATGAAGGAATATTCCGAAAGCACTCCACAAATCAGGGAACTCATGGCTCATGCCCGAGCTCTTGAGGGTCGTGCGCGGAATGTTTCGATGCATGCCGGAGCTGTTGTTATTACAGATGGTCCACTTGAAGAGCAGGTACCACTCTATGTTTCAAACAAAATAGAAACAGAAGTCCGTAAATTTGCCGACGAGATAGATCTTGACGAACCCGACCCTATCAGAGGAAAGGCAACCGATGGTAACGATGAAAAACAGGTTGTTACACAGTTCGACAAAAACTGGATTGAAACCGCCGGCCTTCTCAAAATAGACTATCTTGGCCTCGAAACACTTGCCGTCATTGACGAAACACTCAAAATGATCAAGAGACGGCATAATCTCGATATAGAACTCGAAAAAGTACCCATGAACGACCGAAAAACGTTCAGGATTTTTCAGGAAGGCAAGATGGCCGGAATATTTCAGTTCGAATCTTCAGGCATGCAGAGTTATATGACCCGGCTTCAGCCAACCCAGATAGGAGATATCATTGCCATGAGTGCCCTTTATCGTCCAGGCGCTCTCAACGCTCGAATTGATGAACGGCGAAATGCGGTTGACCTTTTTGTTGACCGTAAACACGGAAGGGAAGCCATCGACTATATGCACCCAATGCTCGAGGAAATCCTCAAAGAAACCTACGGTGTTATTGTCTATCAGGAACAGGTCATGCAGATTTCCCAGGTCATGGGAGGATTTTCGCTTGCAAAGGCAGATAATCTCCGCAAAGCCATGGGGAAAAAAATGCCTGAAATCATGGAAAAATATAAAGCCGATTTTGTAAAAGGAGCCATTCAGCAAGGAGTGCACGATACCCTTGCAACAAGAGTGTTCGAGCTTATGGCTGAGTTTGCAGGTTATGGGTTCAATAAAAGCCATTCAGCCGCTTACGGAGTTCTTGCCTATTGGACAGGTTACCTTAAAGCACATTACACGATTGAATTTGTAACAGCCGTTCTGAACAGTGAAATAGGCGATACAGAACGTATGAAGCATCTTACTGATGAAGCAAAAAGTTTTGGTATAGCGACCCTTCCTCCATCAATCAATAAAAGCGATGCGCTCTTTTCAGTTGAAGATATTGATGGCCGTTCATACATTCGCGTAGGTCTCAGTGCCATCAAGCAGGTTGGAGGTGCAGCAAGGGCAGTTGTTACCTCAAGACTTCGCAGAAAACGTGACTTTATGAACCTTTTTGATCTCGCCGTATCGGTTGACTTGAGAATCATGAACCGCAAAGCACTCGAGTGCCTGATTCTTTCGGGAGCGTTTGATGAACTTGACAAACATCGGGCAAAACTTCTTGCCAATGTTGATAAAGCGATTAAATTCGGGCAAATGCAGAACCGCTCAGTTACCCTGGGTCAGTGTGGTTTTTTTTCAGCCGAAGAGGGAGCTCAGTTAGAAGCAGAGCACTATCCCGATATGGACCAGGCTGAAATGATGCCTGAAGCTGAAAAATTGCTGCACGAAAAAAAACTGGTAGGTTTTTATCTCAGCCATCATCCGCTCTCACCCTTTCGTCGCGACTGGCAAGCCTTTGCCACACTTCAGCTTCAAGCTAAAGAAGTTGTCAAGGCAAAACAGTATAAAGTTATCGGAGTTATTGTCTCAGTGAAACCATATCAGGACCGTAAAGGCAAGCAAATGCTTTTTGGATCCATTGAGGACTTTACCGGAAAAGCGGATTTTACGGTTTTTGCAAGTCTTTATGAACAATATGGACATCTTATTAAACCCGAAGAGGTTCTCATGCTTATTGCTGAAGGTGAGGTTAGCGGGGGAATGCTTAAACTGCTTGTTCGGGAGGTTGTACCGATAAAAAAAGTCAGAACCAGTCTGGTAAAAAAAATCAGCCTTAAAGTTGACGCTGATGATCAGTCACAACTCGAAAAACTTGCAGGTGTAAAGCGGATATTTGATACACACAAAGGCGGAACGCCTGTTGATTTTGAGGTAAAAGCACAATCTGGAGAAAATATTGAAACTCTTATGCTTTTTGCACGCAACACACCGATAGATCCTTCTGAAAGCACTCTTGAAAAGCTTGAAGCGCTTCTTGGACCCGATAATGTCAGGATTTCAGGCTAGACGTATTTATTTAATAATTAATTTTTTGTTACTTTTGGCACTGATCAATTTTATGGATTTTCAGAACTAACCATTACTAATTCAAACGGGTAGAGAAACAAATGAGCGGAAAATATTTAGTAGTTACAGACCAGAATTTCAAACAAGAGATTCTTGAATCAGATAAAGTTGCCTTGGTCGATTTTTGGGCAGCATGGTGTGGCCCTTGCATGATGCTAGGCCCTGTCATTGAAGAACTTGCAGGCGAATACGAAGGCAAAGCGGTTATCGCAAAACTGAATGTTGACGAAAATCCAGCTACCGCGTCACAATATGGTATCAGAAGCATTCCTTCTCTTCTTGTGTTCAAAAACGGCGAGGTTGTAGACCAAATGCTTGGAGCCCTTCCAAAAAACCAGATTTCCAAAAAAATCGACGAACATATCGGTTAAATATATTGGATGCCACGAACCTTGTTTTCCCGGCTTTATTGCCGGGATGCATGGATGTTTTTGAGGCGCTTTCCTTAGCCTGTTTTCTCTGCAGTTGAATCCCCGGAATAACCTGATATCGGCTCTTATATAGCAATAATCGATACTGAAACGTATGGTCATGGGTAATTACAGCCATATGCTGAAAATTTAAGATTTAAGAGTTTTTTAAGCATGGTTTTAGACTTTTTAAAGGTTAGTGGCGATATCTTTTCAAGAGTTATAAGTGCTATAACATTGAAATAATCATTAACTTAAACCGGTACTATAAAACCATGAGTGGAAAATATTTCGCAGCTACCGACCAGAATTTCAGAACTGAAATTGTTGAATCAGATAAAGTAGCACTGGTCGATTTTTGGGCTACCTGGTGTGGTCCATGTATGATGCTCGGGCCTGTTATTGATGAACTAGCTAACGATTATGAAGGGAAGGCAGTCATTGCAAAGCTGAATGTTGACGAAAATCCAGGAATCGCCGCAAAGTATGGTATCAGAAGCATTCCATCACTCCTTCTGTTTAAAAACGGTCAGGTTGTTGACCAGATTCTCGGAGTCTTGCCGAAAAACCAGATTTCAAAAAAAATTGACGAGCTTATAGTTTGATACATCAGTCATAGAGAACGTTGTCCGTCATCCCGTTATAGGTGTCGGGATGTGCGGAACCCCCCTAACTCTAACATCAACAAAAAAGGCAAACATGGACTGTGAAGTACGCGACATTATTATAATGGGAACCGGGCCAGCCGGTTATTCCGCAGCAATCTACACTGGACGCGCAAACCTCAAACCGCTTGTCATCGATGGACATCAGCCAGGTGGTCAGCTTATGATCACAACAGAGATTGAAAATTTTCCCGGTTTTCCAGAAGGTATTCGCGGACCTGAACTTATGGCAAAAATGCGTGATCAGGCTACCAAGTTTGGCGCAGAGTTTGTCAGGGGATGTGTTACTGAGGCCGATCTTTCCAGAAGTCCTTTCTGCCTTACGCTTGAGGATGGCAGCGAACTGTTTACACGCTCACTCATCATTGCTACCGGAGCTAATGCCAAATGGCTTGGCATACCATCCGAAAACCGATATCGCGGAAAAGGGGTATCAGCATGTGCCACTTGTGATGGATTTTTCTTCCGTGACTGCAACATATTCGTAGTTGGTGGTGGTGATACTGCCATGGAAGAAGCTCTCTATCTTACAAAATTCGCCACCCATGTTACCCTTGTTCATCGTCGTGAAGAGTTCAGAGCATCAAAAATCATGACCCTGCGTACTCGTAAAAACCAGAAAATCAGTACAATGCTCAATCAGGTCATTGATGAGATTCTCGGTGATGGTCAAAAAGTTATAGGAATCCGTCTCAAAAATGTCCAGACAGGCGAACTTTCAGAACATCCATGCGATGGAGTCTTTCTTGCTATCGGCCATGAACCTAATTCCAAGTTGTTCAAGGACCAGCTAAATACTGACGATTACGGCTATATACTTACCAAAAAATCCTCAACAGAAACAAACGTACCGGGCGTTTTTGCCTGCGGAGATGTACAGGACTTCACCTACCGCCAGGCTGTTACCGCTGTAGGTACTGGATGTATGGCCGCCGTTGATGCAGAACGCTTTCTGGAATCCATACGCTAAATTGTTTTCAATGAGGTTCTTGCAGACTTTTAAAATAGTCAGCAAGAACCTCATTGAACCCATAGGCAAGTTCAGTTCTTAGTATCTCAGTTTCAGAAAACCAGCGCAGCATTTGCCCTTCGTGCAGAACAATATTATCCAGATCAAACTCGGCTGCTTTTTTAAAAACGTACTCTGTGTGGTCTGAAAATTCATAGACTCTGAAAAGTTCACACCCTTCAACATTAACTTCTATTTCCTCAAGCATTTCCCGTACAATGCACTCAGCAGGTGTTTCTCCGATTTCTATATGTCCACCGGGCAGGTCCCACATATTAGGGCAAGCGATTGTAGGCACATCATCCCTCAATACCAGCAAGACATCGCCACTGCTGCTAAAAAAAATAATGCTTGTGCCAGCGTATCTCATCATCACTTCTGATTAATATTTTATTCAAGCAATTATCTCACCATCATCGTCAAGTTGCGGATAAGGAGTTCCCTTGGCTTTCATCTCTCTACTCAAACGTGGATAAGTTGCCTCAAAAAGCAATCTCTCAAAACACTCTGATTCAAGTTGCTGCTCGTTGTACATCCCCTTGAGTTCCCGTTGACGTTGTGCCTCAAAAAGTATCACTGCTGCAGCCACCGATACATTCAGCGACTCCACCATTCCAAGCATTGGTACAGTAATGGCATAGTCAGCACCTTTGAAGGCCTCATCCGAAATGCCATCCCACTCCGCTCCAACGACAAGAGCGGTTGGGAGTGTATAGTCGATTTCTCTGAAATCCCTACAGCCTTCTTTGTTTGTTGCTACGAGTATCTGCATGCCATCGCCAGATAATTTTTTGTAGGCGGTTGGAATATCATGATACAGGGTTAGAGTAGTCCATTTACTTGCTCCAGCAGCAGCATTCTGTTCAGCGTAAATGGACTTCCGGTACGAAACAGCATGTACCTGCCCAATACCGACACCATCACAACTGCGGATTATAGCAGATAAATTATGAGCCTTATTCACATTATCCATCATAACCGTTAGATCAGGCTGTCGATGAAGAAGCATTTCACGGATTTTTCGGAATCTCAGGGGAGTTATCAATATGTTCCTATAAAATGATAAATTGGGACAGGTAAAAGCATTTATGATAAGAAAACTTTTTATTCCTTTTTTCCTTAATTCCCAAGGCTAGTAAAGGGATTTTTCATATCGCAATACTACATTATTTTCAGATATATCAAGACGTTCGTATCTATTAATATCTAAGCCTCCACAGGGGCGACAGGCCGGTAGTGCATGCGGGAACTTGTTATTAAATTATGAGTCTTCTTAATAAAAAACATCCCCAGCTTGAGCGGCTGCTTCAAAAAGCAACATCAGTTACTCTTGATAAATCCTCAAAAATCCTTATTCTCAGCGACTTGCATATGGGCAATGGCGGTCGGCGGGATGAATTTCGGCGAAACGCCGAACTGGTAAAAACCATGCTCGGCAGTTATTATCTGCCCGAAAAATACAGTCTTGTCCTTAATGGCGATGTAGAGGAGCTCTTTAAATTTCCTCTTGAAAGTATCGCTGCCGAATGGGGTGAGCTCTACAATTTGTTTTTAAAATTTGAGCGAAACGGCTTTTTCTGGAAAACCTATGGCAACCACGATGCTGAATTGCTTGAAGAAAAAGAATACCACCTTGCATCATCAATGGTCGAATCCCTGAAATTGCACTATGGAGATGAAACCATTCTTATTCTTCACGGTCATCAGGCATCAGTCCTCTTGTGGGAGACCTACCCGGTAGTAAGCCGCGCTGTTGTTCTATTTCTTCGTTACATTGCAAAACCTGTTGGCATAAGAAATTTTTCCACCGCTTACAACAGTCGCCGCAGGTTTGTTATCGAAAAATCCATATATGAATTTTCAAATCAGGCCAAAATTGTATCCATCATAGGCCATACACATCGTCCACTTTTTGAATCCCTTTCAAAAGTTGATTTCCTGAACTTCAGGATAGAAGAACTCTGCAGGGCTTACACATCAGCAGACAGCGAAAAACGCACAACAATTGAAAAAAAAATAGCTGCACTAAAAGTTGAGCTCGCCACCTGCTACAAACGAGGCAAAAAAATAGGTCTGCGAAGTGGTCTCTACAACAATCTCACCATTCCAAGTGTTTTCAACTCTGGTTGCGTCATAGGAAAGCGAGGTATTACAGCCCTCGAAATCGAAGGTAACAAAATCAGGCTTGTCTATTGGTACAACGGTAAGCAAAGCCGCAAATTCACCAGCGATCGCGATAACCGCCCGATGGAACTTGGCGTAACAGGCTTTTCTAGAATCGTCCTGAACGAGGACTCTCTTGACTATGTATTTTCAAGGCTTCACCTTTTGGCCTGAAACAGGATAATGATCAAAGCAGGTATAAAACCTAAAGCATTCCAATAATTTCTTCAGGGTGCTGAACCACTGCTTTAGCCCCGAACTCAAACAACTCACTTTCCGGTCTAAACCCCCAAAGAACCCCAAGAGGATACATCCCTGCACGGGTAGCTGTCTGCATGTCAATACCACTATCCCCGACATAAAGAATTGCAGAAGGATCTTCATCTAGCAATTGGGCGATAAGAAGTGCTCCTTCAGGGTCTGGTTTGCGGGCAATGCCCTGGCGGTCTCCCATAACGGCATCAAAATGCCATAACCCAAGCAGGGATTCAGCACAAAGTTGGGTAAAATGATCAGCCTTATTCGAAAGTATCGCCATCTTGATATGTCGCTCTGCAATAGCGTCAAGC
>SZXZ01000009.1 GCA_005843835.1 Chlorobium sp. | reverse complement strand
TATATCCGATAATAATGAGAAAAAGGGACATGAATACGGTATTCAGAAGCGCCATGCGATGGGTATGAGAATACCATGTGCCATAACCGAGAACCGAGACAAGCAGCAAAATACCCCACCATGAAGTAAGGTGAAGCAGAATCGGGAGCCCTTTAATAACACCTATGTATATGATGAAAAAAAGTCCGACGGCCGAAAGAATAAACAGTGAAAAGGACTTTACCGTGACTTCGTATTTTTTGACATAGTAAACGACCGCTATCGCAAAAACAGCAAGCAAACTTAAGAGGTGCACACCTATTGAGAGCCCGATAATAAACATGACGAGCAGAAGCCACCTTTCATGACCTGGCTTGGGGTCCTCTTCGTACCAGCGAAGCATCAGCCAGATAATTATGGCAGTAAAAAACGATGAGGACGACCATACCCCTGCTTCTACAGCATTAAACCAGAAACTGTCCGAGAATGCGAGTGCCAGGGCCCCTATAAGAGCACCTCCGTAGGCTGACACCTTTTCAGCGGGACTCCAGCTGTCGGGGTCGATTTTGCGATAAAGAACAATGAAGCGGATTGTTATGAGGTATGCCAGCATCACCGTTGCTGAACTGACCAGGGTACTTAAAAGGTTAACTCTTGCACCGATATCACTAAAGAAAGGAATCATCGAAAAGAGATGGGCGACCAGAAGAAAAAACGGGGCGCCGGGGGGATGAGGAATCCCAAGGGTATAGGCTGATGCAATTGATTCTCCGCAATCCCAGAAAGAAAGAGTGGGAGCCATCGTACGGATATAGAGAATCACAGCTGCAACAAAGAGGACGGCTGCGAACGTACGGTTAATCGTGCGGTGTGTCATAAAATAAATATCGTTTCAATGGGTCTGTCACCCGAAAATAAATTCACCGGCAATAAGATCGGCAAACAAAAAGCCATTCTCCGTCAGATAAAAACGCCCTTCAAGCTGCTTAATCCATCCTTGCTGTTCAAATCGGGTAATTGTCTCTGAAAGACGATGTCCTAATTTATTTTCTTTTCGCAAAAACTCAACATCAAGACCGCTGTTTATTCGCAGAGAAAGAAAAACCTGTTCAGTATATCGTTCATCTTCTGTAAGCACTTCACAAAAACCCTCAGCATCCTCAGGATGTGCGATATAACGGGTCAGGCTCGAAACATTTGCACTGCGGGTCTCTTTACCCTCGGAAACGAGAAAACTATGTGCAGAAGGCCCAAAACCAAGGTATTGCTCCCGTTTCCAACTTGCCAGATTATAACGGGAGTGGTGGCCTGGCTTACAGAAATTTGATACCTCGTAATGGATGTACCCGCCCTTCGCCAACTCAATGAGCGCAAGTTCATAGAGGGAAGCTTGTACTGCATCATCCGGAACAGTGATTGCACCTTTTACAACGTTCCTGTGCAGCAGGGTCTTTGGCTCAACTGAAAGCATATAGACTGAAATGTGCTGTGGCTGAAGTGCGAGAACTGCCTGTAGATCGGTGTTCCAAAGGGAGAGATGCTCTCCGGGAACCCCACAGATAAGGTCGACACTGACCGACTCAAACGTTTTGAGAGCAAGGGCCGTTATCTGGCGAGACTCCAATGCAGTGTGTGCTCTCTTGAGTGCCAGAAGTTTTTCGGGTGTGAATGACTGAACCCCGAGGCTTAACCTTGTTATGCCGGACGCCCGGAGCTCATCCATCGCTGAGTGGGAAAGATCTTCGGGATTTGCTTCGAGTGCTATTTCAATATCCGGGGCCATGCAGCACAAGGCAGCTATCTGGTTGATCCATTCGACAAGATAGCGTACAGGCACAATCGAGGGTGTCCCACCTCCGAAATGAATGGCACCAATCGTTTGTCCTTTGAGTGAAGAAGAACGAGATGCGGTTTCGAGAGAGAGTGCCTTGAAAAATTTGTCTATAAGGCCTGTGCGCGTTACAAGATAAAAATCACAGTAGCTGCAGCGCGTTTTGCAGAAAGGAATATGCACGTAAAGACTCAGCATACTCTGAAGAAGCTGATGTAGGAGAACAGATAACAATCAGACAAGGGCAAGAATATACTCCGTCACAGCTTTATAGAGATCGTCGGCCACAAATTCGGGTATGAGGTTACGCTTTATACAGAGTTCTTCTTCGTTATGCCCGGTTCTTACCAGTACTGACCTGAGACCGGCCCGCATACCGCACTCCACATCAAGCATCTTGTCGCCGACAAAAAAGGATGCGCATCTATCGACAACGAGTCCTTCTGAAAAGTAGTCGTCAATAGCCTGCTCTACCATACCCGTTGCGGGTTTACGATGATCAATGAAACGATCGTAATCCGGATGGGGATAGTCTGGATGGTATGGACAGTAATAGCAGCGGTCAAAGCCGGCATTTTCAACTGAAAGAAGTTCATTGAGGTATGTGTTCACATCCTCAACCTGCTCTACGGTGGCTATGCCTCTCGCAATTCCTGCCTGATTGGATATAATCACTATACGATAGCCGGCTCTTTTTGCAAGAGCAATTGCCTCGTCGGCACGATCAATGAGTATAAGCTGTTCCCTGGTATAAATGTAACTGCCTGTATCCTGATTGATTGTACCATCCCTGTCCAGGAAAAGAACCTTTATTTTCTGCACCATCGTCCCCTATTTTTCAAGAAGTTGACGGTAGAGCTGGTCATATTCTTCTGCTGAATTTTTCCAGGTAAAGTCCCTGGTCATGGCTGAGGCTACAATCTGCTCCCAGCTTTCCTCGTCATGAAAGCATTCGATGGCTTCATTGAGCTTGCTGAGAAGTGATTCTACGGTATAGTCATGAAAAATGAAACCTGATCCGCTATCTTTAACAAAATCGTCGATGGTTTCAACAATACCGCCGCCTGCATAGGCTACCGGTATGGTTCCGTAGTTCATTGCAAACATCTGAATCATCCCGCACGATTCGATCATGCCGGGCATAAGCAGAATGTCCAGACCCGCTATGGCGAGGTGGAAAAAAGAATCGGTATACTCACCACGCAGGCTCACCTGCTCGGGATGGAGTGCAGCAAATTCCTGAAACAGTTTTTCATATTTCTTGTCGCCTGAACCGCTTATCACAAGCTGAATATCAAGGTCAACCAACTTTTTAAGGCTTTTCAGAAGCAGATCCGCCCCTTGAAACTCATCAAAATTTGTAATGACTCCCACAAGAGGGACGCCTTCGCGGTATGGCAGGCCAGCATCTTCAAGTAGAGCTTTTTTATTGTCCAGCTTGCCGTCCATGTGTTCGATGCCGTAGCGCTTTTTGATAAGCTTGTCAGTCGAAGGGTTCCACTGACGGATATCTATACCGTTAAGAATACCGTAAAAGTTATCCTGATGTTCTTCGATTACCGGCCCTAGCCCAAAAGCCCTTGGGCCATCCTGCACAATTTCCTGGGCATAACTCTTTGAGGTTGTGGTAAAAAGGTCGACATGTTCAACTCCTGTATAAAGCATATTCACCTCATCGTTGGTACAATGCAGTCCGGAACATACCTCATCGGGCAAAAGCTTTTGAAATACCCTGTATGGAACTATGCCCTGACGGTAAATATTATGAATGGTGAGTACCGTTTTAATATCCTTGAAAAACTCATGCGACGCATAGACGGTTTTCAAAAGAAGGGGAATCAAACATGCATACCAATCGTGGCAGTGAATAATATCAGGTTTCCAACCCAGTCTCTGCAGGGTCTCAAGCACACCGACGTTGAAAAAAACAACCTTGTCAGCACTTCCCTTAGGATCAGCTCCACTGTACAAATCAGTGAAAAGGCCGTTACGCTTGAAATATTTTTCGTTATACAAAAAATAAGTCTGGATCTTGCTTGAGGGTAAAGCAGTCACCTTGACATTCAGTAAATCTGTTTTCTCTTTAAGATGAACCTCTATATCAGATAGACGCAAAACATCATGCAACCGGAACTTCCGATCGTTGATAGTGCCGTATTTAGGCATCATGATGCGTGCTTCGAATCCTTCTTCCTCAATAGCTTGGGGGAATGATGCCATAAAATCAGCAAGTGCACTGATTCTTACAAAAGGGGAAACTTCACCGGAGACATAAAGAACTTTAATATTTCGTCTGGCCATCTATATCACACTCAATCTTTAATTTTTCACGAAAAACTTTCATAGAACTACTTTAGTTTTTAATTTACGAATTTTCACAGACACATACAATCAAGCCTCATTTACCAGAGAATCGAAGGAATTTTCATGCAGAGTGTTTCCCGTATCATGAAGATGTTCTTCATTTTCCTTTTGATGCTTTCGGCAGGCTGCGCTTCCGACCGACCGCCTACCGGAGGTGCAGTCGATACTGCCCCGTTAAGGGTTGTTTCTTCAAGTCCTGCACCGTCGTCTGTGAATGCGGTCACTGATACCATCCATCTGACGTTCAGCCATTTTATTTCCGCTCGCCAACTGATCGATGCTCTCCGTTTTTCGCCCTCCATAGGTGACTTTGATCTTGCAGTGCAGGGAAAAGATGTAATTATAAGAGTACTCAACCCTCTTAAAAATAACTGCACCTACGTCGTCACCCTTGACAAACATCTCAGAGATAACCGTGGCCGAACTTTTCCAGGGCCCTATAGCTTTGCATTTTCAACAGGGCCTGTACTTGATACTGGAAAAATCAGCGGGAAAGTGCTTAACCTGGATTATTCACCAGCCACAAACGCACTTCTGCTTGCTTTTTCAGATCGTCATGAACCTGATGGTTCAGAAAACCTGCTAAAGAGAGAGACTGAATATATCGTACAGGCAAATGCGTCAGGAGTGTTCGCTTTTAATAACATAAAGCAGGGATCGTATAAAATTATTGCCCTCAACGATCGAAACTCCAACCTTAACTTCGATTATAAAACTGAAGAGGCTGGTGTTAGTTGCAAGTCACTTGTTGCCGCCGGAACATCTGACCTTATGATACGCCTGAACGGTGTTCATACGGATACTGATGGAATTGTATCCTGCACGCCGCTTGAACAACAGCTGCTCGCACTCAAATTTGCCCGTTCACTCAACATCACCTCATTTAACCCCGCAAAGCTTGAGATTCGCCATGCTGTGTCGGGTGATCTTATTCCTGTAGTTACCTGGTTCAGCAGGAACCGCTCTTTGTACGACAGTGACTATGTGGTTGTAACCGATAAACTTCAGCCCAATCAACCGTATCTGATCCGGTACAGCGATCATGACGGCAAGGAAACAATGCGAGCAATTCCATTTTTCAGTTCTTCCCGACCCACTGGTAATCGTCCGGTTTCTGTAACTATAACTCCTGATAACAAGAGTGAACCGGCATTCCTTGATTCTTCGTGGCCCTCACTTGGCAAAGTGGTACTGGTCAAATTTTCAGTTCCTGTAGATGAGGCTGAAGTAAACCGAGCTGTAACTCTTGCTGAAACGGTTAATGGCAAACAAGGAAGCCTTATTTTTTCATTACATAAACTTGACCCGAGAACGTTTGCCATGAAACCTGCTAACGGATTTCAGCCCGGCCGGTATTATACACTCACCGTCATCAAGGCAGCTATTACGGGCTTTACCAGCCTGACTGACCAGTCAAAACCTGTGGTGTCGCAATTCAGGACCGCTGAAAAAAAAGATACGGGCAGCATTTCCGGAAAAGGGCATGCTTCGGCTAAGCATGTTGTTATTGAGGCAAAAGCATCAGGGTCGGCGTCATCATTCAGTACTACTGTATCGTGTGACAAAAACGGAATATTTCGTTACACATTCTCTGAACTTCCACCCGGCAGCTATACGGTGAGTGCATTTTCACCTTTTGGCGATAAACCGCCAGCTCCATACCGGCAATGGAATCCCGGATCGGTTAAGCCTTATAAGCCTGCTGAACCTTTCGGGCTTTATGCTGAGCCTGTAACCGTACGTGCAGGATGGACAACTGAGAACATCGATATACATATCATATCATCCCGATAAATAAAACAGGTTTTTTTACACAATGAGTACACCTTCAAAAATAGGACCTAATTCCATTATCCAGACCGTTGCCGCATTGGAATCTGCCTACGGCACCGCCAAAGCTGAAGCTGTTCTGAATAAAATAGGGCAGGGACATTTTTTCGGAAACCTGCCGACAGAGATGATTGAAGAATCAAAATTTCATGCAATGGTTACTGCATTGCAGAAAGAAATCGGTGACACCGCAACTGCAGGCATTTTGAAGGAATCAGGGGAACGTACAGCCCGATACCTTCTCAAAGTCCGGATTCCCGGCATTTTTCAGAAACTGGTTACGCTCCTGCCTCATCGCCTGGGGTTCAAGCTCTTCCTCTTTGCCATCAGCAAAAACGCATGGACTTTTGCCGGAAGCGGTAAATTCAGCTACTCCATGAGCCGTCCACCAGAAATAACTGTTATAGTAACCTACCCTACCCACCCAGTAGTCGGCAACTTCTACCTGGGTACGTTCACTGCCCTCCTGCAGGAACTTGTCAACCCGAACACTAAGATCAAGGCCGACATCCGGCAGGACAACAATACTATTCACTGTAACTACCGCTGTGAGATTTAAAGTGAGCCATAATACAATAGTACGGGGATAGAGCCATGCCATGCGAGGTATGCCTGTCATAACAAAAAGCGGATCGACTGATCCGCTTTTTGTTATGACTATCACACTTTTGTTTATGGTGAATCAGAGCCTTGTTTGCCCGATTCTTACTGCCAGCCGCCGACCATGGCAAAGATTTCGCGGTCTCCGATCGGTACTGGTACTGCGGCTACCGGATTTTCCTGAATAAGGAAATCGGCAATGTCGTTATAGGGTACAAGGCATTCCTGCTTGTCCGGTGTGTCTTCCATTGCAAACATGGTTTTACCTGCAAAACGGCTTTTGCGAATCAATTCGTGATAGGGGACCTTTGCAAGGAGCCTTGTTCCAACCTTTTCAGCAAACTGGTCAAGCATGTTTGTGCCTCCACCGGTTGTGTAGTCTACCCTGTTGGCCACAATACCTGCAAGTTTTACTTTATACCGTACGCTTTTCTGCTGGATTGCCATGCAGAGCCTGTTGGCCGCAAAAATGCTGTCGAAATCGTTTGTGGCTATAATTATAGCGTAATCAGCATAGTTAAGCGGAGCACTGAATCCACCGCACACCACATCACCTAATACATCGAACAGAATCACGTCATATTTATCGTAGAGACCAAGTTCCTGAAGCAGGGTGACTGATTCTCCGACAACATATCCTCCACAACCACTGCCGGCTGGCGGACCGCCAGCTTCAAGGCAGTCAATTCCTGCAAATCCGGTTTCGATAATATCTTCAGCTGAAAGCTCTTCGTGGTGAAAATCAACCTCTTCAAGAGCCTCAATAACTGTCTTCTGCAGCTTCCCGGTAATAGGAAATGTGCTGTCGTGCTTGGGATCACACCCGATCTGGAGTACCTTTGCGCCTTTAAGGGCAAGTGCTGCAGATATATTGGCGCTTGTGGTGCTTTTTCCTATGCCGCCTTTCCCATATACGGCTAATACTAAGCTCATAATAATATCAGAGAAATTAATTGATAGAAAAACCTTAACCGCCGAGAGACTCTTTTGCCTTTCGGAATACCTCTACAGTGACACTCGACTCGCCGATGGTTTTAGCAAAGGCTTCGGTATTCTTTCTGACCTTTTTGCGCACAAAAAACGGTACTTTCTTTAACATGGTTTCAGCATCATCTGACCATTTCATCTCACCATCTTCTGCAACACTCTCTTTTGAAATCTCGAGCGCAGGTGAAACCTGGCCGTTTCCGTTCGATGGCTCAAGCTCTGAGGGTTCGGGAACCCCGTTCTCCTCGTATTCCAAACCGGCATCGCCGAAAAAGTCGATCAGATGTTTTTCGAGACCAAGTTTGCATGAAAGGTAAACCCGGTCAGCTATAACATCTGATCCATCAAAACCAAAGAATGGGTAATAACCAAGCAAATGGTTCTCAATGTGGGTCGGCGGACAGATTACCATGCAGGGTACATCAAGCTTGCGGCAGCTGTGGCGTTCCATTTGTGTGCCGCATACAAGATCAGGCATTTCATCATCAATGATTTTTGCAATATCCTGAAACCTGTCTGTAACAACAAGTGCGCCTGGAAGGTAGCCTTCCAATTCTTTACGTACCCAGTCTGCATGACGCTCCATATAGGTGCCTGCACCTATAATTTTCATACCGAGTTCATCCCGCAAAAACTTCACAATAGCTAC
The DNA here is from genome assembly GCA_005843835.1 of Chlorobium sp. GTDB lineage: Bacteria > Bacteroidota > Chlorobiia > Chlorobiales > Chlorobiaceae > Chlorobium. The sequence continues at coordinate 12,953 of SZXZ01000009.1, read as the reverse complement.
GGTATGTGTAGCATCTCCAAAGACAAAAGCGCGTTTGTTGCTGAAGCTTTCCATATCAGCAGTTCTGGCAAACCATGGCACACCGCTCGGAGCACTCAAGCCATCAAGCGAGAAAGCACTGAGCTTTGGCAGAGCAAGGGGAGAAAAACCTCTTTCGGCACCTGTTTTATTAAGCTTTTCTATAACTGAATGAAGCCATGCAAGGGTAGGCTCAACCCCTATCGGCGCATCGTAGACAGCTGGCATAGCAAAGGTTTCAGCCAGATATTGAGCCGCCGTCAAACCGATTTCCCGGTATGGAGCAATATTGAGCCAGGCTGAGGGCAGTTTTTTTAGATCTTCTATCCCGGCTCCCCAAGGGGCGACAACATTGACAGAAATACCGAGTGTCTGCAACATTCGCCGGAGGCTGGTGAGATTTGCGCGCAAATGAAAGCCAAGTGATGTAAAACCAAGCAGGTTTACTGACGGCATTGGGGTTTTGTCCTGAGGTGCTGCGTATCGTTTAACGAGCTCGGTGAACAAGCCGTCTGCAGCTTCATTTTCAGATACCCTGAAGGGGTTAAGTGCGTATACAAGCATTTTTTCAGGCGATATGCCTGAATGGGCCGAAAGCTGATGAAGGTCCTCCTGAAGAAGGGCTGTACTGCAGCTTGGTGCAATGACGGTAAGGTCGGGATGATAATGGTGATCGACCTGCTGCAATGTTCCGGGAAGCCTGGAAACTCCCTGGGCAAGGTCTCTTCCTCGAACCACACTGATCGACAATCCGGGAAAATCCGGGGTTCGTTCAAGCATGCTGTAAGTGGCCGTGATGTAATCGTCGCCCTGTGGAGCATGATACACGGTGTGAACACCTTTCATACTGTTGGTGACTCGGCTGATACCATGGAGTGCTGTTCCCTCATAGAGCCAAAAAGCTAAGCGCATACTCTGTAACGTTTGTTATTGCATTTCCTTCCGTGAATTATTCAGCGCTCGGCATGACCCCTTCAAGCCATACCTCTTTGTCGAACGCAGGCAGTTTGCTGCGGCGAAGAAGCGGTGAAACAAACAAATTAGCCAGTGGAATAACTCCTGACCAGCTATGAATAGGCATAAGCATGAACTCCATGCTCCACTTGACAACAAAGCCATGACCTGCAAAAGGATTGGCAGTCATCAGCGATGTAACTATCAGGTCCGGCTGAATAACCTTGACATCCTCAAGCTGACGATGAAAGTTGGGTTGCTCGACAACGCGGACACCGGCCAGGGCTTCAAGTTCCCGGGCATGAAATTTCTTGTTGATATAGGCACTGCTGCATTCAACTACATCAGCACCGGCGCTTTTTAGAAAACGGGCAAGCGGCAACTCCATCATGGTATCGGCAGTCAGAAATACTTTTTTGCCCTTAAGAAGTTCCGTCTGACTGCGAATTTTTTCCCAAGAGGCTTTTTCGCGATCACGGAGATCAATGGTAATACCAAATTCCCGGGCAAGATCTTCCCAGAAAACCCTTGATCCGTCCGGACCAAAAGGAAAAAGAGAATGCAGAACGCGTGCGCCACGCTCTCGTTCCAGCTTGACGGCCACTCTTGAAAGATAAGGCTGGATTGGAGCAAGCACCGTATCGGGACCGATGGCAGGCATTTTATCAAAACGGGATTCAGGGAGAAACCCGGCAACATGAATGCCAAGTTCTTCGGCCTCTGCTCTGAGGTCATCAGCCGTGGCATCATTGACTGAACCGAGAAAAACAACACTTTTCTGACCGGCAGGAGCTACGGGACAGAACGGCACAAGGGCGTGCAGAACCGAGTCTTCAGCCTGAGTGAAGTTGTACACCAGACCACTTGCCGGAACAAAAAGCACCGGAACATCGGCGGTACTGAGATGATGGGCCAAGCCCTTGAAATCGACCTTCATGACCTCGGGAGTACACGAAGAAAGAAGAAAAATTACTGATGGATTATGGTCTGCCTTGATTTCGCGGATAATCTCCTCAAGAGTAGGTTCATTTTTTGAAAGGTCACCTTCCTCCATGAGGGCAATGCCGAAGCGTGGCTTGGCAAAGATCATCATACCGAGAGCATTCTGCAAAAAATGAGCGCAGGTATGCGTTCCGAGAATAAGAAAAAAGCTGTCCTTGATCTTCTGATACATCCAGCCGACACAGGCAAGACCGCAAAAGCTGTGTGTAACGTTATCTTCCTTGATTATCTGAACATCACCGGAAACCTGCATCATGAAGTGTTTCTCCTGATTATTACTGCCCGCAACTTCTCCATCTCTGATGGGGTGCAAAAGCGTTACAACAGCCAAACTTAAAGAATGTGAAGATAAAATATTTTCGCCAATCCCCCTACTCTGGAAATGGGGCTATTTTAGATTTGACAGATGCTGTCTTTTCTCCAAGGCGTACTGTTCGGTCACGACGATCATCAATTTTCAAAACTGTATAGACACGTTTGCCGCCTTTACTGAATGAGTACTCGTGAAGTTTCATCGCAAGTTCAAAAAGCAGTTGCGCCGGTCCTTCAACCGTTGTACCCATATCATGAAGCCTGAAGCTACAGCCGCTTGCCGCAAGAAGCTCCTGCAAGCCTGCCACAAAACCACTCAGGCCACCTTCCTTACTATCGAGAGGAATAACAGCTATATCCATCAAAGCCATAGTAAATAAACTTGAAGGTTATCTGAAAACCGTTTCTTCCCGTCCGGGACCAACTGAAATAAAGGTAACAGGTACCTGCAGTTCATCCTCGAGGAAGGTCACGTAGTTTTGAGCTTCAGGATGCATATCAGAGAACTTGCGTGAAAGTGCATTCGAAGCCATCCATCCTTTTAAGGTTGTATAAACAGGAGTAACCTTTGAAAGTGTTTGATGATCAGTCGGAAAATCATGTATTTCCTTTCCATTAAGCATATATGAGGTACAGACCTTAATCTCTGCAAACGTATCGAGCACATCGAGCTTTGTCAGTGCAATTTCGGTAACGCCGTTGACTGTAAGGGAATATCGAAGCGCGACGAGGTCTATCCAGCCGCATCGGCGTTTTCTGCCAGTGGTTGCACCGAACTCGTGACCGATCTTACCAAGAAGTTCGCCGGTTTCATCAAGAAGTTCGGAGGGGAATGCACCATTGCCGACTCTCGTCATATATGCTTTACAGACGCCGATGACCTTGCCGATATAGTTCGGGGCAATGCCTGATCCAGTGCATGCTCCACCTGAGGTCGGGTTTGATGATGTCACATAGGGATATGTCCCGTGATCAACATCAAGCAGGCAGCCTTGAGCGCCTTCTAAAAGTACTGTCTTTCCTTCCTGAAGCTGCCGGTTGAGGTAGAGTTGGGTATTGGTTACATAAGGATCAATAATTTTGTCGAACTCCTCGTATTCGCGAACCATGCTCTCGACATCTATCTCTTCCTTGTCATATATGTTCTTAAAGAGTTTGTTCTTGGCTGCAAGATTTTCCCGGAGCTTCTCCTGTAGTATTTCAGGGCTGAGAAGGTCAACAACCCTTATGCCCTGGCGGGCAAACTTATCTTCATAACTTGGACCGATACCCCGACCGGTTGTACCGATTTTCTGGTCGCCTTGTGCATTTTCGTGCAGAGAATCAAGCCTTTTATGGTAAGGCATAATGAGATGAGCATTATGGCTGATAAAAAGACGGCCTGATACTTCAAACCCTAGGTCTTCGACTTTTTTAATTTCTTCGAGCAGGGCTGCGGGGTCAATAACAACTCCGTTACCAATAACACAAACGCACCCTTTGTGAAAGATTCCAGAAGGAATCAAGTGAAGAACGACGGTTTTGTTATCGAAACAAATAGTATGACCGGCATTTGCCCCGCCTTGATAACGTACAACGATGTCGTACTTGTCCGAAAGATAATCTACGAGTTTCCCTTTGCCTTCATCACCAAACTGCGTACCAACAATAACTGTTGCAGACTGTGACGGTGTCCTGAATTTTTGTGATTCCACGACGATTGTTTTTTTAACAGATATAATGATCAAAATGAGCCAGAAGCTCACTCTTGCCTTTGCCGGAAAAAGATGAATAATTTACAATAAATTTGGCTTTCGCCGCGCAACTTTCCATTATGCGACGAGTATGGACTTTATCCTTCTGTCTGAGCTTGTCGTACTTGGTCAGTACAATTCCATACGGTTTTTCATGAAACTCCAGAAAATCTATCATCGCCCTGTCTGAGGACATGGATGGATGACGGGAATCGAGGAGCAGGACAATCAGAGAAATATTGTGTCGGTGTTCTATATAGGAAGTCAGAAGATTGCCCCACGCAGCCTTTTGTTCCTGCCCGACAGCCGCATAACCGTAGCCGGGCAAGTCTACAAAATAAAACTGCTGGTTAATCAAAAAATAATTGATCAGCCTTGTTTTTCCTGGAGTTGAACTTGTTTTGGCAAGGCCTTTAATCTCAGTAAGAGAGTTAAGCAATGTTGATTTGCCTACATTGGATCTTCCTGAAAAAACTATTTCAGGTAATGATCCTTCTGGTAGGCCAGAAAGAGCAGAGGCACTTATGTAAAAAGCGGCTTGAGAAATTTTCATACAGATAAAAAGCGGTCAGGCAAAAAAGAGCAATAAAAAAGGAAGCTAAAAACCTTGCGTTAAAAACCCAAATGTTTAACTTTCAACCAGCTTTTTAGGCATTACAACACCTTTATAAAAAAGGAAGCATAGCAGAGATGTCTCTTTTCATATACAATTCCCTCAGCAGAACCAAAGAAAAGTTTGAACCTTTACATCCCGGGATGGTTAGCATCTATGTTTGCGGGCCAACAGTTTATGGACATGCCCATCTTGGCCATGCTAAAAGTTATGTATCATTTGACGTGGTGGTCAGATGGTTGCGTTATAAAGAGTACCATGTAAAATATGTACAGAACATCACTGATGTCGGCCACTTGACTGACGATGCTGACGAGGGTGAGGATAAAATTGCTAAACAGGCCCGTATAGAAAAAACAGACCCGATGGAAATTTCGCAGTTCTATACTCGTAGTTTCTATGAAGACATGGACCGACTTGATGTACTACGTGCAAATATAGCCCCTGCTGCTACCGCACACATTCCCGAACAAATTGCCCTTGTGGAAAAATTGATTGCAACCGGTCACGCTTATGAGATACAGGGTAATGTCTATTTTTCTGTAGAATCATTTCCTGATTATGGAAAACTTTCTGGACGAACAGATCAGGACGCTTTACAGTCCGGGGTCAGGATAGAAATGCGTTCTGATAAACGACATCCGTCCGATTTCGCGCTATGGAAAAAGGCTGAGGAAGGACATTTGATGAAATGGAATTCACCATGGAGTGTCGGCTACCCGGGATGGCATCTTGAATGTTCAGCCATGTCGATGAAATACCTTGGAGAAACCATTGATATTCACGGTGGTGGTATGGAAAACAAGTTTCCACATCATGATTGTGAAATTGCCCAGTCTGAGGCGGCAACTGGTAAACCTTATGTCAGATACTGGATGCACAACAATATGGTGACAGTAAATGGCGTAAAGATGGGCAAGTCCCTTAAGAATTCTGTCAATCTCAAGGATGTATTTAAAGAAACTGATCCGCGTGTGATTCGATTCTTTGTTCTTCAATCGCACTATCGATCTCAATTGGATTATTCAGAATCTGCTATAAAAGCGTCAACAACCGGGCTCGAAAAACTTCGTGAAACCCAGAGACGAATCCTCGAAGCGAAACCAGGGAGTGCTGCATTTAACCTTGAACCGTTCATTGATCGATTTACCAATGCAATGGATGATGATTTCAATACACCAGTTGCTCTTGCTGTACTTTTCGATCTGTCTAAATCCATTAATGCCGCACTTGACCGTAACGAAGGCATTACGGAAGAATCCCGACAACAGGCAGCAGCTTTTTTTCAAACTGCTGGTACGGATCTTCTTGGAATTTTGCCCCTCCATGGGCAAACCATCGGTAGAGATACTGTTCAGACGAACAAAAAACTGGACGGAATTATGAATATTCTGCTCGAACTGCGTGCTGAAGCAAGAAATAACAAGGATTTTGCGCTCAGCGATAAAATCCGTGACCGACTTCTTTCTGTGGGCATTGAAATAAAGGATACAAAAGAGGGTGTAAACTGGTCCAGCAAACCTGGTGTGTGAAGATTAAAGATATTTTTCCAGCCCGTCACGTCTAAGGATATCAACGACGTCACTAACGCTTTGACTGTGCCCTTTTTTGCAAATCAGAAGCGCATTATCGGTCTCGACTATGATAACGTCACTTATCCCGATTGTGCAGACAACTTTGCCAGCAGGTTTTTTAACAAAAACATTTTCACAATCTATCTGCACCAGCAAGTCATCTTGTTTTTCGTCTGGAGGAGAACTCCGTCTCCCCGCAACTTTCATGACCTCATCCCACGATCCAAGATCAGTCCATCCGAATTCACCGGTCAACACAAAAACAGGGTCGGCCTTTTCCATGATACCGTAATCAATAGAGATCGGATGTATCCAGGAATAAACGTCTTCAATTACCTTGTGTTCGTTCTCTGTTCCTAAACTGTCGTAAATTGTAAGAAGATCCTTGTATAAATCTGGCATGGAGCGTTCAAACTCCCTGGATATTGCATCAATATGCCATATAAATACACCGCTGTTCCAATAAAAGTCGTGGCTTTCAAGAAACTCCATAGCTGTGTTAAGATCTGGCTTCTCTGCAAAGGCCTTGGCTCTGAAGAGCATATATTCACAACCTGCTGAAAATGCCATGGGAATTGAAAGCTTTTCATCAACCTGTATATATCCATATTCAGTTTCGGGTCTGTCAGCCTTGATGCCTATGGTTACCAAGCCTTCTTTTGCTGATGCTATCTCTATTCCTGCTTCTAAAATGTGAATAAATGCTTTATCGTCATGCACAAAATGGTCTGATGGGAGAACAATTGTTACTGCATCAGGGTCTCTTTTTTTAATATGTGCGGTGGCAAGTGCAATGCATGGTGCTGTATTGCGACTGGAGGGCTCAACAATAATGTTGTCAGGCCTGAAACTGCCCAGAGATGCAGAAATCAGCTTACGTCCCTGCTCGCTTGTGATAATAAATATGTTGTCGTCATTCACTGTGCCACGTATCCTATGTACCGTTTTGGCTATCATGGTACCTTCGTCAAAGAGATCAACAAACTGCTTTGGCATTTTTTTTCTTGAAACAGGCCATAGCTGCTTACCTAGACCACCTGCCATGATAAGCGCATAAACATGCTTTTTCATACTCTTACTTATAAACCGTTATTGGACACATTGTCAGGATCTTTAACTCACTTACCATCCTATTTCCAGCTAATTTACGCAAATATCAAAGCCAATTTGTCATTCATCGTAAAATGTCGTTTTTTCAGTAAACAACTGAACTGAAGGATATAACTCATGGACCGATTTAAAGCTGATTTAGCAACTCTTCATACTTTATGTTCCGAACAGGGTATGATATTTGAACCAGCGACACTTGAGCAACTTGTGCGATACGGTGTGTTACTTGAGCAGTGGAACCATAAGATAAACTTGATCAGCCGAAAAGAAGATGCTCCGGTCATTGTTAAACATATCTTTCATTCGATCCTGATTTCCCTTTACCATCCTTTCCGAAAAGGTGAAAAGGTTCTTGATCTGGGTACCGGGGGGGGACTGCCGGGTATCCCTCTCTCAATTACTTTTCCTGATACCCAGTTTCTTCTGGTGGACGCAACAGGGAAAAAAATAGCGGCTTGTCAGGCTATGATAACAGAACTTGGCATCAGTAATGCTATCGCCATGCATACAAGAGTAGAGGAACTCAAAGGGGTGGTTTTTGATACTGTTCTTTCCAGACAGGTAGCACCTCTTGATCAACTCTGTGAGTATGCGGGAAGACTTTTAAAGCCAGGAGGTATTCTTATTTGCCTGAAAGGTGGAAATCTTGATAAGGAGATTGCAAAAGCTATTGAATCGCGAAAGGATCATAACGGCTTCCCATCAAAAGTCGAACTGCATCCAATCAGCAGTATCAGTCCTTTCTTCTCTGAAAAGCAAATAGTCATTGCCCGGGGATAACAATAATCCTGCGGACAATGACTATAAATATTGACAATGGTAAACGCGTATACCCGTTATTATTACTCAGCTGATCCTGCTACTGCCGGAGCATCTGAGGTTTTCTTTGAGCCCTTGACACGTTTAGCGCGATCCTGCTTGCCTGTTTTCTGATGTTTTGCTGGTGCTTCCGTATAATCAACCAGTTCGATAACAGCCATTTTTGCTGCATCACCGAACCGTGGAGCGAGCTTAATGACTCTTGTATAGCCACCATTTCGTGAACCTACTTTAGCTACAATCTCTTCAAAAAGCATTCTGATTGCTTGTTTGTCACGAATGTCCTTGAAGATTTCACGCTGCGCATGTACTGTTCCCTTGCGTGCTTTGGTAATAATTTTTTCTACAACCCTGCGGGTTTCCTTTGCTTTTGCCTCAGTAGTCTCAATGCGCTTGTAAACAAGCAGCTGAGTTGACAAATTGCTGAGTGTGGCCTTTCTATGGGCTGCAGTTCTTCCGAGTTTTCTTGCCGGCTTAACTTTACGCATGACTATTTCCTGATCTCAATAATTCAAAAAAACGGTTACTATATATCATTTCATCTGATATTTGGTAATATCCATACCAAACTTCAGTTCAAACTTTTCAAGTTGTTCCTTGAGCTCTGTTAATGATTTCTTTCCGAAGTTCTTGTAGTTAAGCAACTCATCTTCCTTGCGCGAAACAAGATCACCAATTGTATCGATTTCTGCAAGCCTCAGGCAGTTATGTGAACGAACTGAAAGGTCAAGATCTTCGATTTTTGTATGCAAAAGCCTGCGCATGGTTTCGAACTCGTCATCCTGCTGCTTGAACTCCTCTTCTGTAAATTCTTCTTCTGTCGGGGAGAAATTTGCAAAATAGGTTACATGTTCAGTAATAATCTTTCCGGCAAGACTTATAGAATCATCGGGAGTAACTGAACCATCTGTTTCAACATCGAGAATCATTTTCTCATAATCGGTTCTCTGTCCGACACGGGTATTCTCAACTGTAAACTTTACATTTCTGATAGGGGTATAAATAGCATCGATAGCTATATATCCAAGCGGCATACCTTCTGGCCTGTTTTCTTCAGCTGGTATATAACCACGACCTCTACCGATGTAAAGATCTATTTTGAGTGTTGTATTTGCATTGATAGTCGCTATATGCATCTCCTTGTTAAGGACCTCAAACTCGCCTTCCTGAGCAACTATATCGCCAGAAGTGAACTCCATTGGCCCGACAAGTGTAAGAGATGTTTTGCAATTTCTCTTGCATGTCGACTTGAAACGAACCTTCTTCAGGTTAAGAATAATTTCAGGAACATCCTCCCGGACACCATCGACTGCAGCGAATTCATGAAAAACGCCGTCAACTTTAATTCCTGTTATTGCAGTACCCGGAAGTGAGGCAAGCAAAACCCTTCTCATAACATTTCCAAGGGTCACACCGTAACCACGCTCAAGCGGCTGCGCAACGAACCTGCCGAAACGATCAGTATGTGTAGTTTCGTCAACTTCTATTTTTGCAGGCATCTGCATCTGGTATATCATAGTATTGATACCTTAGATTTCATTAAAATCACTTGGAGTATAACTCAACAACCAACTGCTCATTAAAAGGTTCCTGTATATCAACTCTTTCAGGAACGCTCAGATATACTGCTTTTTTATTCGCCTTGTCTACCTGTATCCACGCAGGAATACGTGCATCAGGAGTTTTATTGAGAGAGTCGGTAACCGCACCCAGATTTTTGCTTCTCTGGCGGAATTCAATCAACTCAGAAGGTGAAACAAGATAGGATGGAATATCGACCTTCTTGCCGTTGATAAGAAGATGTCCATGTGTTACAAGCTGACGAGCCGCGGATCTTGATGGCGCAAAACCTGCACGGAAGACAACATTATCAAAACGCCTTTCAAGAAGCCTAACAAGGTTATCACCGGTAACACCTCTTTGAGATGCGGCTTTTCTAAAATAGTTTCTAAACTGCTTTTCAAGAATGCCATACAGGTATTTCATCTTCTGCTTTTCTCTAAGCTGAAGAGCGTATTCTGAAACCTTCCCTTTTCTGCCTTGTCCATGCTGACCTGGGGGAAAAGGACGTCTTTCAAGATATTTTTCAGCTTTAGGTGCAAGCGCAATACCTAACCTGCGGGATACTTTTGTTATTGAGCCTCTAAATCTTGCCATATCAATTGCTTCATTGAAATTCTATGAATGTATAAAATCAGACCCTTCTGCGCTTAGGAGGCCTGCAGCCATTGTGCGGAAGTGGTGTAATATCCTTTATAGTCCGTACATCAAGACCGGCACCCTGCAAAGCCCTTATTGCGGCGTCACGCCCTGCTCCTGGTCCTTTTATAAAGACATTGACATGTCTCATGCCAAGGTCGTATGCTTCTTTTGCCGCTGCTTCAGAAGTTATCTGTGATGCATAGGGCGTGTTCTTTTTGGAACCCTTGAATCCGTTTTTTCCGGCACTTGACCATGAAACGGTATTTCCCTGGACATCGGTTATGGTTACCATAATGTTATTAAAGGATGCCTTTATGTGTACAGCACCTTCAGGGGTAACCTTGATTTTCTTTTTTTTCCTGCTTATTGTAGCCATGAACTTACACTCTTTAGTATCGAAGATTTTATTGCCTATATACTACTACTTCTTAACAGCCTTCTTCTTGCCAGCAACAGTCTTACGTTTACCTTTTCTGGTTCTTGCGTTGGTCCGTGTTCTCTGTCCGCGAACAGGCAGGGAGCGCCGATGACGAAGTCCTCTATAGCAACCAATATCCATCAAACGTTTAATGGCAGTCTGCTGCTCTCCGCGAGCCTGCCCCTCAACTTTATATTCCTCTGCAATAATTTCTCTTATTGCATGCGCTTCCTCATCATTCAACTCGGAAATTTTTCTGTTTGGTGCAATCCCTGCTTTCTGCAGAATACTCTCTGCTGATGTTCTCCCAATACCATAAACATGCGTTAAAGCAATAACGGCATGTTTGTTTAACGGCAAATTTACCCCAGCTATCCTCATAATGCTCTTTAAAGTTCTATTGTTTTTCTGAAGATCAACCCTGGCGCTGCTTATGGCTTGGATTTACTTTGCAAATCACAAATCTTTTGCCTTTACGCTTCACAATTCGGCAGTGCTCACAACGTTTTTTAATAGAAGAATATATTTTCATAATAACCCCCGCATGCAATAATTAGTCCAACTAAATCCGAAATCTGAAAAGGCTTGTAATGTAATAAATATAGATCGATAATTCAAAACGATGATGCGTTATTTCATCACTTATTTATATCGGTAAGTAATACGTCCTTTTGTAATATCGTAAGGTGAAATCTGTACTTTTACCTTGTCACCTGGCAAAATCCTGATATAATGCATCCTGATTTTACCTGAAACATGCGCCAGCACTTCAAGGCTATTTTCCAGTTTAACCTTGAACTGCGCATTAGGCAGTGCTTCCAGAATCACACCCTCAATCTCAATAGATTCTTCTTTGGCCAAATTATTTGCTCCTTTATTCGATTTTGTCGTTATGTTTTCTTGAATGTTTATCAATCAAGAAAACTGCGGGTAAGCACTTCAGCCTTCCCCTGCCTGACAACTATCGTATGTTCAAAATGTGCCGATGGTTTACCGTCCTCTGTTACTGCAACCCATCCACCTCGTCTGCTGATTGCTCTGCGAGATCTTCCCAGTGCGATCATTGGCTCGATGGCTAGCGTCATCCCCTCTACCAGCTTAACGCCTGTATGTTTCCTGCCATAATTTGGTACCGCAGGGTCTTCATGCAATTCACTGCCAATACCATGGCCTACCATGTTTTCTATAACACTAAACCTGAATGAACGTGCATAATCCTCAATAGCCGATGATATGTCATGAAGGCGGTTACCCTCAACTGCCATTGCAATGCCTCTTTCGAGGCACTCGCTGGTTACATCAACAAGTTGCTGGACCTTTTCATCAATGATACCCAGAACAAAAGTTCTTGCTGCATCACCATGATATCCACCTTTGTAGACACCACAGTCAACCGAAACAATATCACCTTCCTTAACAATCCTTTTTATGCTTGGCACGCCATGCACAACCTCTTCATTTATTGAAACGCATAAAGTCGCTGGATATGGAGTAACATCAGGATCACTTTTTGGAACATAGTTAAGGAAACTAGGGACTGCATGATTATCTCTTATGAACTCTTCAGCCATTGTGTCGAGCTCTTTTGTTGTCATGCCCGGCTTTATTTCCTTCTCAAGTAAATCGAGTGTTTTAGCAACGAGGGCTCCCGCCTCTCTCATCAACTCAATTTCTCTCTCACTCTTTATAGTAATCATTTCCGGTTTATTACCTGGACTGTCGTCCACGTGTCTTTCCTGATTTCATGAAGCCATCATAATGACGCATCAGCAAATGGCTTTCGACCTGCTGAAGAGTGTCAAGTCCGACCCCAACAATAATCAAAAGACTTGTGCCACCGAAAAACTGTGCAAACCCCTGAGTCACGTTAACAAACTTGGTCAGAAAAGTAGGTAGAATAGCTATAATAGCAAGCGATATTGCACCAGGAAGTGTAATGCGTGTTAAAATATTATCAATGAAATCCGCTGTGCTTTTGCCGGGTCTAACACCTGGAATAAAGCCTCCCTGTCGCCGCATGGTATCAGCAACTTCTTTGGGATTAAATGCTATCGCAGTATAAAAATAGGTAAAGAAAACAATCATGGTGCCAAACATGAGAGCATACCACCATGAATCGTAAGCCAAAATACCGGCTATCCCCTGCATAACTTCATTCTCTGGAAAAAAGGAGAGAAAGGTACCAGGAAGAAACATAA
>SZXZ01000085.1 GCA_005843835.1 Chlorobium sp. | reverse complement strand
TTTTTCAGTTCATTCATGTTCGCCAAGGGGTAAAGGTTATAGAATTATCTTTTTTGTTCATTTGGTGACTGTTTGACTGCTTAATTCAGCCTTAGTTTTAAGAGCAATCAGCACCGCAGGAAAATCATGTTTCTGAACACTTCTGACAATAAATGCAGGTGCAAAAAAATTGGGTTTGACTTCGGCTTTATAATAAAGTAATGTCCCATGTCCCTGAGGGGACTCTTCCAGAATCCACCTTCCCTTATACACCTTGAAATCGCCACTTATTTGCTGAAAATCAAGAGAGCGCAAGTAATCCCCCCGAATTTTTAAGGTAACAGACACCTTCATCTGGAAGATCAATATCTTACTCTTGCCTGTTTGAGATACAACCTGTTCAACACCATCATCAGTTATCAAACCGCTTTCAATGATGTTCGGTATAAAGTTTTTTTGATGATTATAATCGGTTAAGACATCCCAAACCTTTTTAGGTGGTGCGGCAATAAAAATTATTCCAGTTACGTCAGTGACTCCTTCATCAAGCCTGGTAAGCATAACAACAGGCTCACCATTCATCATTTTTATCCTGTCCACAGACAGAGTATCAGAAACGCCGGAGGTTACAGATTGAGCTCTCAGAGGATAAAAAAAAATTGAACAGATCGTCATCATCAATAGAATACCAGTTCGACTTGCCATGGTATACCATTCCTTTCTTATACATGTCATATAATTTGCCACCCAGTGATATCTCCTTAAGAATTGACCGCCAATTAATTTTAAACTATACTTTTATACGTAACACACACCGAACACTCTTGGTTTCAATCGCCAAAAGAGCACCTTGTGAGTCAAGGATTTGTATATTCTGATTATGAAATCTGAGCATGAAAGGACAAAAGGCCTTAAAATCATAGCCCTTTTTGAAGCTTGTAAAGGGGTGTTGGTTCTTTTTACCGGACTAGCTCTCTTTTCATTGATGCATCAGGATATTCAGAGTATTGCAGAACAGTTGGTCGGGCATCTACATCTCAACCCGGCAAAAAACATTCCTAAAATCTTTATCGCAGCTGCCGGTAACCTGGCTAATGGTCAGTTAAGTTTTTTTGCATTTCTTGCATTGTTATATTCAGCATTAAGGTTTGTTGAAGCCTATGGACTCTGGTTTGCTCAACGATGGTCCGAATGGCTTGCGCTACTGAGCGGTGGTGTTTATCTTCCGATAGAACTTTTCGAACTGGCGAAAGGTTTTACATGGCTCAAGATCGTGTTTGTATCCATTAACCTTCTTGTCGTGCTCTATATGGCGTTAATGCTCATGCGCAAAGAAAAAATGCGTCAGACCATTAAATCGATGTCAAACCCGTCTAAGAAAAAAGGTCAGTGAGGCTGTTGCAATATCAGTCTAACGCATTACCGGAAGAGTCATTTACAACAAAGAAAGTTTTTCAAATCAATTGTAGGAGGTCTGTTATGTTTGGTCAAATGGATATAATACTCATTGGTGGAGCCGTTCTGTTGCTTTTTGGCCCATCAAAATTACCCGAACTTATGCGCGGGATGGGAAAAGGTCTGAAGGAGTTTAAAAAGGCTCAAAGTGATATCGAAGCTGAAATCAATAAAGTCATCGATGCTCCCGAGGTAAAAACAACAAAAAGCGAAAAAGAGAGTTAATCTTATCCAGGGGAACTCTCTCAAGGATTTTTGCACAGCATGTTTGTGGCTCTTAACTGAGCGAGGATGTCATGGCATAACAAATTCTGCATGCAAGGTTTTCAGCCTTCCATAATGAAAGCTGTCATTCAGTCTATTGTACAGTTTACCTTGCTAGAAAAATGTAAAGAAAGGCTGACAATTTAAATCTCGTAATCACCGGCAAACACGCGGACACGGTTAATGGTAACAAAAACCTGTACCCCTTTGGCAAGCTGAAGATTCACAAAAAGCTCTCTGGGGACTTCTGCTTCTATGGGGTTATCAAGACCTTCGCATTCTATGTTCAACCCAATCTGTCCACCCTGGAGGCGTACCTCGTGTATAATACCAACAAGGTCGTTCTCATTACTGCGGATTCTGCTGATACCTATTTCATGCGGCCGCACAAAGGTCTGGCTTGGTTTTTCTTCAATATATTTCAGTTCGTCCGGAGCATCCAGGTCGTGATCGCCTAAGCTTACCTTACCGTTTTTGATACGCCCGTGGAAGACATTGACATTACCCAGAAAATTATAAACAAAGGCATTCGCCGGGTGATCGTAAACCTCCTGAGGTGTTCCCTCCTGTTCAATTCTGCCTTTATTGATGACTACAATTTTATCCGCCAGTTCCAGGGCTTCTTCCTGGTCATGGGTAACAAAAATACTGGTGACATGAATTTCATCGTGTAGTTTTCGGAGCCAGCGACGCAGTTCCTGTCGCACCTTAGCATCCAGTGCTGAAAATGGCTCATCCAAAAGCAGTACCCTTGGATTTACGGCTAAAGCTCTTGCCAAAGCAACCCGCTGACGCTGTCCACCAGAAAGCTGTGACGGGTAACGGTTCAGCGCCCAATCCATTTGTACCAGTTTTAAAAGATGTTCAACTCTGTCTCGTATTTCAATGCGTGGAGGACGTTCCTTAAATGGAAGGACTTTTAAGCCGAAGGCTACATTTTCAAAAACATTAAGACGACGAAAAAGCGCATAATGTTGAAAAACAAAACCTACATTTTTCTTTCTTGGCGGCAGGTTTGTGGTATCCTTGTTTTCCAGAATTATTTTTCCGGAGTCAGCCAACTCTAAACCGGCAATGATGCGCAGCAGGGTAGTTTTTCCACAACCCGAAGGCCCCAGAAGCGCAATCAGATCTCCCGAGGGGATACTCAGGCTGAGATTATCAATCGCCTTATACTCGCCAAATTTTTTATTGATGTTTTGCAGTTCTATACCCATGCCAGATCCTAAAGATGTAAACTGTTTTTATGAAAGTGTTTTTCCATACCATTCTTTATCACTACCGTTAAAAGAGCAAGAAAGACAAGGAGTGACGCAACGGCAAACGATGCCGTAAAATTGTATTCACTGTACAGGATTTCTACATGCAGCGGAATTGTGTTGGTCTGACCACGGATATGTCCTGACACTACAGATACAGCACCAAACTCTCCGATGGAGCGTGCACCGCAAAGAATCATTCCATAGAGAAGCCCCCATCTTATATTTGGCAGAGTGATTTTTCCAAAAATCTGCCATCCTCTTGCCCCAAGTGTCAGTGCAGCTTCCTCTTCATCCCTTCCTTGGGCTTCCATCAAAGGAATCAATTCTCGGGCTATAAAGGGAAATGTTACAAAAATAGTGGCAATGATAATCCCTGGAGTTGAAAAGATAATTTTGATACCATGTTCCCCAAGCCATGACCCAAAAGGTGTGCGGCTGCCGACAAGAAGGACAAAAATCAGGCCGGCAATGACAGGAGAAACTGCAAATGGAAGGTCAAGAAGGCTCTTCAGGGCAGTTTTTCCTTTGAAGTTAAATTTGGTTATCGCCCATGCTGCCGAAACCCCGAAAACAGCATTTATCGGCACAACGATGGCGACGGTCAAAAGAGTAAGCTTTACTGCTTCTATGGCGTAAGGCTCGCGGATGGATTCAAGATAAAAGCTCCATCCTTTCTGGAAAGCCTGTGTAAAGACCAATCCAAGTGGAAGAAAGATGAACCCGATAAAAAACAGATAGGTTAGCCCTATCAGCAATACTTGCACTGATTGCGGGTCAGAAATCCTTTTGTTTACAACAGGGGCTTTGCTGTTGTTCGTATCGGGTTGTGACATAGTTTATGAACGGTATTCTTTCTGTTGCCACTCCTGCACTGCATTGAGCAGGAGAAGCATGGAAAAAGAGATGCAAAGAAGTACAAGAGCCACAGCAGAGGCCCCTGCGTAATCGAACTGATCGAGTTTTGACATTATCATCAACGGAGCGATTTCAGTTTTCATAGGCAGATTACCCGCAATAAAGATCACGGATCCATACTCTCCGATGCCACGTGCAAAAGCAAGAGTTACTCCGGTCAAAAGAGCAGGAAAGAGATGAGGAAGCAGGATTTTCCTGAAGGTCTGCCAGCGTGTAGCACCAAGGCAGTGAGCTGCTTCTTCAATTTCCTGTTCCGCCTCTTCAAGTACAGGTTGAATCGTCCTGACAACAAACGGAAAACCGATAAAAACGAGGGCAATAACAATACCGGTTGGAGAATTAATGATTTGTAGGTTCCAGTGCGAAAGCAACTGTCCCAGCCAGCCAATCGGTGAATAGAGTGTGGCAAAGCAGATACCGGCAACCGCAGTCGGAAGTGCAAAGGGAAGATCAACCAGTGCATCAAGGAAATCTTTACCGGGAAAACGATAGCGTACCAGCACCCATGCTGTAAGGAGGCCGGCGAATCCATCAAAAAGTGCAGCAAAAAAAGCGGTGGAAAAACTCAGTCTGTAGGAAGCAAGAACACGAGGCGCAGTTACTGCATTCAAAAATGGCTCCCAACCCATGGGAATGGTGTTAATAAATATCATACTCAATGGCACAATCACAATTGCCGACAGATAGAATACCGTGTACCCCATCGACAGCCCGAACCCGGGTAGAATGTTGCGTCTTTTTGCCTGAAATAATGCCATCATTTTAGTTGTTTATGCAACCGGAAAATAAAAAACGGGATAGGAAGTTGTATCCCGTTTTTATAAAAAAGTTTCAGACGTTTACGCCTTCAAAAACCTCGTGTCAGGGAGTGTAAATTTGATCAAAAACTCCACCGTCATTAAAATGGGCTTTTTGAGCTGTTCTCCAGTTTCCAAAAACTTCACCAAGGGTAAAGAGCTTGATCTGGGGAAAGTTTGCCGAATATTTTTTAAGTGCTGCAGGGTTGCGGGGTCTGTAATAGTTTTGCGCAATAATGTCTTGTGCCTGCGGTGTATAGAGGAAGTTCAGATAGGCCTCTGCAAGCTTGCGTGTCCCGTGTTTTTCGACATTTTTATCAACAACGGCCACGGGCGGTTCAGCCAGAATGCTTACCGATGGTGAAATAATTTCATACTTGTCAGAACCAAACTCTTTAAGAATGAGGTGAGCTTCATTTTCCCATGCTATAAGCACATCGCCAAGTCCGCGCTGAGCAAAGCTCAGAGTTGAGCCACGGGCTCCGGTATCAAGCACCGGCACATTTTTGTATAATGCTTTGATAAAGGTTTTAGCCTGTTCAGCAGAACCGGTTTGCTTTTGTTTGTACCCCCATGCCGCCAGGTAGTTCCAGCGGGCACCTCCGGAAGTTTTAGGATTCGGGGTAATAACAGATATCCCCGGTTTTATAAGATCATCCCAATTTTTGACTTGCTTCGGATTGCCTTTACGGACAACAAAAACAATGGTTGAAGTATATGGAGTGCTGTTGCTGGCCAGCCTCTTTTGCCAGTTAATATCCAGAAGTTTGCTGTCAGCGATCGCATCAATATCATAGGCAAGAGCCAGCGTTACAACATCAGCCTCCAGCCCGTCAATGACTGCGCGTGCCTGTTTTCCTGATCCACCATGCGACTGGTTTATAACTACGGTCTGGCCGGAAGTCTTTTGCCAGTATTGGACGAATGCAGTGTTCTCACTCTGATAAAGTTCCCTTGTGGGATCATATGAAACGTTCAACAGCGTTGCACTTCCTCCTGCTACAGCTATAGTACCTGATATTCCCGAGGCCAGGATAAGAGAGGCTGCCAGCGTAATATTTTTTAAGCCATTAAAATTCATGCTTTTCTCCTTATTGATTTTTTATTGATATAAAGTGTTCAGAAAAAACAGGTCAAAAAAAAAGCCGGGTCACTGTTCTTTCAGGAGCCGGCCGTTGTAAAAACGATGTTTCGCTATTATGTACACGAACCGGAAATCCTTGGGAATCCATACTCCATAAGGTTACAGCAGCAAGCCTTGGAAGAGAGTATAGTTATTTGAGTTATAGTGCTCATTGTTGTAATGTTGAATTCATAATTGTCAATAAAACCCAATTTTTTCCACCTCTCCAAGCATATACCATAAAAATACCATAAATATGGTATGCTCGGGTTTGTATACAATGGAGAACATTTAAAGCCAGGAACCTATTTTTCTCGATGCAGTGAAACTGCTCCAGGCAAGAGCAGAGATAAGGCGCTTATCCCCAGGGAAATGCATTGAAAATCCACGGACAGTCTTTTCATCGACCCTGTAGGGAGCTAATGCTGTAAGCAACGCAAGCTTTGCCACAGCTTTTTCCCCTTCTTGCAGTTCGGCCAGAGCTTCTTCCAGCCACTCGGTATGCATCTCAGGGTCACTGCCGTTCCAGTTACTCAATGTTTTTTTTACGGAAGCTCGAACATTGTCCGAAAGCGATGTGGTTCCTGCCTGCTCTATCGATTTCGCAAATCGTGCGAACGCCCCTGCAATCGCTGGAGATGTTTTGGCCCACGACAGATCCTCAGGCAGCTCCGCTTTTGGTAACAAGTCAACCGACTCACCGGGTATTTTCTCCAGACGTATCGCACCCCCGAAAAACCATGCAGCAATATGCAGTGAAACCTTTTTGGGGAGCCCGGAGGAAAAGGGCAGGGGAGATGCCCCAAGCAGTATGGTGACCATACGATTGATATAGTGAAAAAAAACAGCCGTCCCGATAAATGCAGGGGCTTCAATCTGCGAAAAAGGAGGCGCAAGCAAAATCGGCGATCCGGGCGAACGTGTCGCCATGGCCCATGCGGCAACTTCCTTCAAATAGGGAGCGGTAAGAGCTTCTGTGTAATCAAGTCCAGACGATTCCTGAAGCATAATACTATGAGCATCAACACAGTATGGACAGCGGTTGATGGTTGAAACTGCAGCAGCGACAAGCTCTTTAGCATTACGGCTTCCATCACCGGCGAGCAGAGTTTCTCTGCATGCCATCCAGGATCCGGCAAGCAGTTCCGGTACTGGCAGGTGCAGGGTGAATGGTTCAACCTCAGCACCGAACTCTCTTCGAACCTGCGAAAGCACTCTCCCCGATAAGCTCTTACGGTCAGGAGTATCAATGGAAGTAATATATCTTATACTCATAACAGTGCGCTTTTAAGAGCAGCCTAATCAGATAACGGTGCCATGCAGTTCATAGGCTGTGGAGTCATTGATTTTTGCCATGCAGAATGAACCTGCAGTTGCCGATGTATGTTCAAAAGTAAGAATACATTCATTATCAACCTCAGGAGCATCATATTCCGTTCTCCCCAAGGCTGTATCTCCTTCTATTTCATCAATCAGAACCTTAATTTCTTTTCCTTCGAAAATCCGGTTGGTTTCTTCTGCCACTGTCTCCTGTAGTTCCATGAGTTCCTCTACGCGGCCTCTTTTTTCCTCAGCGCTGAGCGTTTCCTGAAATGCATAGGAGGGTGCATGTTCTTCGTGACAATAAGGGAAACAACCGAGTCTGTCGAATCGTGTTTCCTCCACAAACTGCAGAAGTTCCTCAAACTCTTCACGGCTTTCACCGGGATACCCGGCAATCATGGTTGTTCTGAGCCTGATATCAGGATTTTTATCACGTATGGTTTCAATGAGCCGGACGGTGTCTTTTTTATTGATTCCACGGTTCATCGATTGCAGAATGCGGGTATTGCAATGCTGCAGCGGAATGTCGAGGTAGTTGCAGATATTCTCACGCTCCCGCATGGTATCAATCACTTCGAGAGGGAAATTCACTGGGTATGCATAAAACAACCTGATCCAGTCGAAAGCCATATCGGAAAGATGCAGAACCAGATTGTTCAGCAGGGTTTTGCCTTCCAGGTCATACCCATAAAGGCTTATATCCTGAGCAATAACGTTCAGCTCCTTCACTCCGGATGCTTTCAAAAGGGCAGCTTCCCTAAGTAACTGTTCAGGCGGCTGGCTTATATACCTGCCCCTGATTTTTGGGATTGAACAGAACGAACACGATCGGTTGCATCCCTCAGCAATTTTGAGATAAGCGTAATGCGATGGAGTCAGCAGTGTACGCCGGTCATAAAGCTCCTCCCGGTATTCAGCCCCTATAGCAGCAAGAACCTCTGAGAGTTCGCGGGTGCCGAAAAAACCGTCTACTTCAGGCATTTCTTCATGAAGTTCCTGTCGATAGAGTTCACTGAGGCATCCCATTACATAGACGCGCTGAATGACCCCTTCATTTTTTTTCTCGATTGCGGCAAGAGTTTCGCTGATGGACTCTTCTTTGGCATCTTCAATAAACCCGCAGGTGTTGATGATGATAATATCAGCTTCTTCAGCAAGTTCAGTAAAGGTAATACCCGATGCTTCAGCCTGAGCCATCAGACGTTCAGAATCGACGGTGTTTTTCGAGCAACCTAGGCTCAAAAGAAATACGTTATGCTTTTTCATTGTAATTAAATCGTTCGAGAAAATCTGCTTTCCACTCCTTGAAAGAGCCTTGTTGTATCTGGGTCCGTGCCGTTGCGGTTAGCCACATGAAAAAAGAAATATTCTGGAGCGTACAAAGTTTTAGACCAAGAATTTCGCCTACATTTAAAAGGTGGCGAATATACGCTCTGGAAAAATTCCGGCACACATGGTTATCAAAACCTTCGTCAATCGAAGAAAAGTCTGCAGCATATATTGCCGAGCGAAGATTCATCTTGCCGTTGCGAGTATAGACTCTGCCGTTTCGCCCTTCACGGGTAGGTATCACACAGTCAAACATATCAACTCCACGCTCGATAGCGTTCAGGATGTTTTCCGGAGTGCCCACCCCCATAAGGTAGCGGGGTTTTTTTTCAGGTAACAGTGTATGGGAAAGCTCAATAATCCGGTACATCTCAGCAGCAGGCTCCCCGACAGCCATACCACCAATTGCATAACCGTCAAACTGAAGATCAACAAGCGCTTCCGTTGAAATTCTGCGCAGATCTTCATGGACGCCGCCTTGGGTAATGCCGAAAAGGTACTGCTCGTGCCCGTACTCCGGAGAGGTTGCAGTGAAATGCTTTTTTGCCCGTTCAGCCCAGCGAATAGTCAATTCCCCCGACTTGCGAATATACTCTCTTTCAGCAGTCGATGGCGGGCACTCATCAAGCGGCATCAT
The DNA here is from genome assembly GCA_005843835.1 of Chlorobium sp. Taxonomy (GTDB): domain Bacteria; phylum Bacteroidota; class Chlorobiia; order Chlorobiales; family Chlorobiaceae; genus Chlorobium. Next base: position 7,918 of record SZXZ01000085.1, on the reverse strand, counting down.
GATGTCGCTTCCAATAATGCGTTGGGTCTCCACCACATTTTCGGGAGTGAAGTGCTGTTTAGAACCATCCAGATGAGATTTAAACATTACCCCATCCTCAGTGATCTTGCGCAAATCCGAAAGCGAGTAAACCTGGTAACCTCCGCTGTCAGTCAAAAGTGGTCCATCCCAGTTCATAAACCGGTGCACACCGCCAGCTTTAAAAATGATATCGTTGCCAGGTTTCAGGTAGAGGTGATAGGTATTAGCCAGAATAATTTGAACATCTATCTCTTTAAGCTCTCGAGGTTCAACCGACTTGACGCTGGCGCGTGTGCCCACTGGCATAAAAATGGGAGTAGGAACAGTTCCATGGTCAGTTTCAAGCAATCCGCATCGGGCTGAAGAGTGCGGATCGGTAGTAATGATGCTGAATTTCATTGGTGTTGCAGTGGTATCACGCCCTTCCGTCATAACATTAAGCGCGACCCATGCTCTAAAGGTTAGGCATTCCTGATGATACGGATTTTCCTGTTAACGGTATCCGCGTTTGCATTGTCAAGGTAGCCAAAGGCCGGCACAAAAAAAAGCATAGGCAGGAAGTTATAGTTTGCTTTTTTCTTCTTCATCAATATTCCGAAAAACAAGTATACCGGTACTAATATTCTATCGTAAATAACTTGTTTATATACGATTTTTATATAAGTTTCTCGTCTTCATTGTTATATTTAAAGTGTTATTAAAGAAATATAATTGTTTTAATTTGGCAGCCCATATATACATCTATACTGATTATCCTTTACGTTACCCATAATGGACTGGAGCTGCACGGGACTTTGATTCTATTCTTTTCCTCTAAGGATTTGTTTTTATTAGAATTTTACCCCCCATACTTATGCAGAAAACCAGGTGCATTAAAAAAGCAGACCTGTTTGTCCTCAATCGCAAACATTGCGATAAAAGCAGAAATGCTGAACAAAATCTCACAAAAGAGGAAAACAAATTTCAAACAATTGCAGAAGAGATGGACGGGGTTGCCTTTTTATCCGGCAAAAACTCAGTATTGAGCTATGTTTCTCCAGCTGCTGAAAAAATGTTCGGGTTTATTCCGGATGAAATGACAGGTGAGTCATTGACCGGATTTCTTGAAGAAGAAAAAGAAATTCCAGAGACTCTTGCTGCAATTAATGAAACATACCTGAATCACCGGCCGAGTCAAATTCTCGAATTGCGCTTCCGAAGAAAAAACGGTTCTATGTTTTGGGGTGAGGTTCATGTCACATATTCCGGAAATCATGGACATCATGGCCGTATCGTTGGAGTACTCCATGATATCACCATACGCAAGCGTATGGAGGCAACTATGTTGTTTCATAACAACATCCTCGGTAAAGTCGATACATGCTCTATCGAAGAACTTCTTCAGGCTATACTTGATAAAGCAAAAATTTATACCGAGAGTTCGGTCGGTTTTTGCTGTTTTCTAAGTAATGATCTGAGCGAAAATTCCTTGAAAATATTGTCAGAGAGCATGTCCACGCTGGAGGGTAGTTCTGTAGAGAAGAAGGAATTAATACCCTTAAATCAGATGGAGTTTTTTACTGAAGCCTTACGGGTACAGAAAACGGTGATTCATAATGAATACGATACCAGAGGTAATCAGAACGAGCACAACAAAAACCATGGTGGACTGTTCAGGCGGACTTTGGTTGTGCCCATCATAACAAACGATATGATTACAGCGATAGTCGGGGTAGGAGGAAAGTATTCGGCGTATGATGACGATGATGAACGGATTGTAAACAATCTTGCCGGCCTTGCAAATGATATCGTTATACGTAAGCGTACAGAGCAATCGGGGAAAAATATGGCGGCCTCGCTTATACAGTCCCAGAAAATGGCACTATTGGGAAAAGTTGTCCAAAGAATAGGCACCCGATATTCTCATCTCCTCGACATTATATATGATAACGTCAAAACAGTTCTTGAGGAACCCCCGTTACATAAGTCACTGGCTAAAAACCTAAAGAATATTCTGGAAACTGCGAGCATTTCTTCCGATATGATGAGTCAGCTTCTTGCTTTTGCTCGAAGCGGTCCGGTGATGCCCATAATTATTGATTTGAATATTTGGGTGGAAGGTATGCTGTTAAGGTTGAAAAAGCATCTTAGTGAACATATTTCACTTGTCTGGATTCCAGATACCCAACGGACCCGGTTAAAAATGGATCCTTCACAAATTGATCAGCTTCTTGCTGCACTTTTTTTTAATGCAAAAGATGCGATAGGGTGTATCGGGCAGATCACGATTGAAACCAGAAGGGTTTATATTGATCATGATGATTGTGAAGCCGACCACCCCTGCAAGGTACCCGGCAACTATGTTCTGCTGTCTGTGACCGATAATGGAATTGGGATCGATAAAAATGATTTGCCTCATATTTTCGAACCCTTTTTTACCACCAAAAATGATGGCGACAGAGTTGCTCTTGGGCTGGGCTTGTCGGTAGCCTATGGTATTGCCAAGCAGAATCATGGCACTATCGATTGTCAGAGTGAACTGGGAAAGGGGAGCACCATAAACGTTTATTTGCGACGGTACACGGGAAAAGACTATTGGTGTGAAGAAGAGAATCCACCCACAGCCCTGCACCTTAAAGAAACGATTCTGCTTGTTGAAGACGAGCCGGATATACTGAATCTCTATCAGCGTATGCTGAAAAAAGGAGGGTATGCTGTATTGGCAGTTAATACGCCAGATAAAGCGATCACTATGGCACGCAAATATAAGGGCGAAATAGATCTGTTGCTGACGGATATTGTGTTAGAGGAAGTAAATGGATGCGATCTTTCTAAAAACCTTCTTGACCTGTGTCCTAACCTCAAAACTCTGTTCATGTCATTTTATCAGCATGACATGATTGCACCCCAGGGAATGTTTGACGATGGAGTCGGTTTTATCCAGAAACCTTTTCTTATGAACGAGTTGACGTTAAAAGTCCATAATCTGCTGAACGTCGAAGCCGTTCATTAAAAAATTGTATGCACCCCGATATGCGCCTTGGCAAGTCGGGGCTTATTCAACTGAGCTAACCTTAACCGATACACTGAGTTTTTCCAGAGCATTGCCTTTATAGGTTCCCCGTACAGGCGGCACATCATCATAGTCCCTGCCGGAACCGATCTTGATATAACGGTCATCGACAAACAAGGTATTATGAGTCGGGTCCATGCCGACCCATCCTTTCTCTAAACCGCAATACACTTCACACCATGCATGGGTTGCCTCATCGCGTCCATCCGGAGTGCTGCCTCCAAACAGGTAGCCGCTGACATATCGCGCCGGTACTCCCAGCACGCGGCATGCCGCAAGCATGATATGTGCAAAATCCTGACAGACTCCCCGTCCTAAGGCCATAACAACAGCGCTCGTGCTGTGGACATCAGTTACTCCAGGTTCATATATGAACGATTCATTGATGTGACGGCATATCGATTCGGCAAGCTTGAAACTGTCGGTATGGATGGCAAATCGAGAAGTAAAATCGCGTATCGCTTGATCAAAATGCACATAGCGACTTTGACAGGAAAAATCAATCAGAAAAATATCATCATTATCAGAAGCTGCGCTTTGGCCAATACCAGTTTCAACCACTGAAGTTGCAACTATTTTTACCTGTTTATGGCTCTGGAGCAGGTTGAAGTGATTGACGGTGTTACCGTAAAAATCGGTGTATTCAAAAATGGTTGATGGCGGGGGATCGACCTGAAGATTAAAGCTTGAGCACCGTTGAGGTGCGGCATGATTATTGTCGGGGTGAAGTCTGACCTCAGTGGCTGTTTCATAGATCGGATTATCATATTCAAACAGTGTGGAATGTTCAATTTTTAAAATCATGCTCTTAATGGTATGTATTGTCCGGTTATTGCTGCTGCTGCTGTTGATGCTGATGTGCCTGGCTCCAGTTGGGTCGTCCTCCTGCAATTCCGGTAAAAGGAAGGCCTTCAGCAATATCCGGTGATTCAATTTCCGGGGTATGATAAGCAAAATAGGTCAGGTGTACCTGTTCGCCAACCTTCACAAGTCGCTGTTCAAGGTCTGCAAGATAATTATGCAATCCTATTGCAAAAACATCTTCAATTGCAGTATAACTGAGTTCAGCTTCCAATTTTCCGATTAACCGATCAGCATTATTGACGTATCGATGTCGCGAACTGCCTGATATTCGCCACAGGGCATCTTCAGCAGCACAGACAGAAAAATTAATGCTGCGCGGAAATGTTCTGTCGAGAATAAGAAAACGCAAAATGTTGTCAGGATCGATTTTTGAAAGATATACTTTCCTGAAAGCCTCAAGGGCACTGCAGCTTTTTAGCACTGCCATCCACTGAATAAGATCCTCCGATCCTTCAACAATTTCCGGTTGGTTTTGAGCTTCAGTAAGGAGCATGTGATACTTGACATCAATCAGGCGGGCAATATTGTCGGTACGCTCCAGATACTTGGCAATCTGTATAAAATCCCATCCCTCATTATGAGAAAAAGTATTATCAGTAATTCCCTGGAAAAGATGCGAAGCGTTCTTTATTTCCTTGTAAAAACCGTACGGATTGTTGTGGACAAACTGCGGGTTAACACTTTGAAGGTAGTGATAGAGCTTATTCACCTGCTCCCACATTTCGCTTGAGATGCTCTCAATAATGCTTCGGGCATTTTCCCTTGCAAGTCCGATACAGGAAGTGATGGAGTTAGGATTTTTTTTATTGAACACCAGATAATCAGTGACAGTATGCGCAGTGTATTCAGTATACAGTGAGTTAAAGCGCTCCTTGTCACTTGTGACAAGAATAAGCGCCACCCAGTAGCTTGGGTTTTCTACATGGGTTATTCTATTAAGATCGAGCAGCAGGTTGAAATTGACGTCAAGGAACCTTGCTGTGTTTTCAGCCCGTTCAAAATAACGACTCATCCAGAACAGGGATTCGGCAACACGGCTTAACATAGTAATCAGAAATTAAAGTTTATTCATCGACAACCCAGGTATCCTTGCTGCCTCCTCCCTGAGATGAGTTGACTACAAGCGATCCACGCTTCAGGGCCACTCTTGTCAATCCTCCTGGGACTATAGTAACAGTTTTACCATTCAATACATAGGGGCGAAGGTCAATATGACAGCCCCAAAGTTCAGTGTCGTTAAAAAAGCTTGGATGACGCGATAACGAAATAGTCGGTTGGGCAATGTAGTTACGTGGGTTGGCAACAATCATCTCGGCAAAACTTTCCTGCTGTTCAATCGTTGATTCCGGTCCGATCAGCATGCCATATCCTCCAGACTCATTGGCCGCTTTCACAACAAGTGTCCCGAGGTTTTCAAGAATATATTTCAAGTCAGTAGGATTGCTTGCAAGCCAAGTCGGTACGTTCTGTAGAATCGGATCTTCTCCCAGATAGTATTTTATGATGGCCGGCACAAAGCTATAAATAACCTTGTCATCAGCTACACCTGTTCCGATTGCATTGGCAAGTGCCACATTTCCCTTACGGTATGCGTTTACAATTCCTGCTACGCCCAGTTTCGAGTCAGGACGAAACACCAGCGGATCAAGAAATGCATCATCAACTCTCCTGTAAATCACATCAACTCTTTCCAGTCCTCTTGTAGTTCTTGTGTATACCTTATTATCGTTGACAACAAGGTCTTTTCCTTCCGTCAGTTCAACACCCATTTGCCGGGCAAGAAAACTGTGCTCAAAGTAAGCCGAGTTATAAATACCCGGTGTCAGGACAACAACATTTGGGGCGTTGCGGGTACTCGGGCTTATTTCCTGCAGTGTGCGGAGCAGTTCCTGGGGATAATTGTCAATTGGCCGGATTTTGTACTTGTCAAAAAGCACCGGAAATGCGCGCTTCATGGCCTGCCGGTTTTGTAACATGTATGAAACTCCGCTCGGGGTTCGCAGATTGTCTTCAAGTACGAGAAAGTTTCCCTCTTTGTCGCGGATGATATCGCTGCCGGTGATGTGGATGTAGACACCGAGAGGTGGTTTTATTCCTACAAATTCTCTCCTGAAATGCTGGCTTCCAAGAATCAGTTCTGCGGGAATGATTTTATCCTTAAGGATTTTCTGAGTGTGGTAGATGTCTTTGAGAAATTCATTAAGCGCAGTAATTCTCTGTGTCAGCCCTTTTTCAATAATCTGCCATTCTTGTGCCGGAACAATCCTCGGTATAAGATCAAATGGAAAAAGTCGTTCGACACCTTCATTTTCTCCGTAAACGGTAAAGGTAATGCCCTGATTCCGGAAAAAAATATTTACAATTTCTCGACGGGCCTTAATATCGTCATTCGAAAACTGACTGAAGCGCTGAAGCAACTTGTCGTAATGAGCTCGGGGTATTCCTTCTTTTGATATAACCTCATCATAAAACCGGCAGGGATCTGCTTCATATCGCTCAAAAAAGCGACTCATACGGGTATTTATTCTTATTGTTTAAAGAAAATAAAGTTTTGTTTCTTTCTTTTGCCTCTATATACTTAAATAATTTCGGAACTTCTTAATTATAACCTAAATAAGTTATATCCCGTAGTAAAAAAACTTTTTTCTGATTGTAATGAACTTTTTTCCGTTAAGTGACAGGTTTTTTCCCTTGTCAGGCAGTGGAATTGTATTTATCATACCCGTAAGACGAATATTTTAGTGTTTTCCAGTTTATCCTGTTGATACAGCGGGAATATTTAAAAAGCTCTACGTAATGAAAATACTGGTGACTGGTTCTGCCGGGTTTATAGGATTTCATGTATGCCGGCAGTTGCTTGAAAGGGGAGATCTCGTAACCGGGATCGATAACCTGAATGATTATTACGATGTCTCGCTTAAGCAGGCCAGGCTCTCGATGCTTTTGCCTTATGAACAATTCACGTTTATCAAAGCCGATATTGCCGACCGTGGCGCAATGGAAGAGCTTTTTCAAAACGGAGGTTTTGAAAAAGTGATAAACCTTGCTGCTCAGGCAGGGGTTCGTTATTCCCTTATTAATCCTCATGCATATATCAACAGCAATATTCTCGGCTTCTTGAATATTCTCGAAGGCTGTCGGCATAACGGGGTAAAGCATCTGGTGTACGCCTCTTCCAGTTCAGTCTACGGCGCCAATGAAACCATGCCTTTTTCGGTCCATGATAATGTTGATCACCCACTTTCTCTTTATGCCGCAAGCAAAAAGGCCAACGAACTGATGGCGCATACCTACAGTCATCTCTACAATCTGCCAACAACAGGGCTTCGTTTTTTTACCGTTTACGGTCCTTGGGGAAGGCCCGACATGGCTCTTTTTCTTTTTACAGATGCCATAGTTAACAACAAGCCTATTCAGGTTTTCAACTACGGCAAGCACCGGCGGGATTTTACCTATATTGATGACATAGCAGAAGGAGTGTTAAGGACTCTTGATCACGTGGCAGAACCAAACCCGGATTGGACCGGCATTAACCCCGATCCAGGATCAAGCCGCGGCCCATGGAGAGTATACAATATCGGTAACAGCAGTCCGGTCGACCTCATGGATTACATCGAAGCTCTTGAGCAAAAGCTTGGTCGTACCGCTGAAAAAGAATTTTTGCCTATGCAGCCCGGTGATGTTCCGGACACATTTGCTGATGTCGACCAGCTCATGCAGGATGTCCATTACAAACCGAAAACAACCGTAAAGGAAGGCATCAGTCGTTTCGTAGCATGGTACCGCGACTACTATGCCATCCCATCAATTCCTCCAGCCCCATAGGGGGCAGCATACGGTTAGCGCCGTGTGTCAACCCGGCGGAACTTGTCGACCCCGTATCCTATTCCGGTTTCAAGTGAGGAAAAAATATGACATCCCGAATGGAGTCCTGACCGGTGAGCAGCATTACTAGACGGTCAACACCTATGCCTAGACCGG
>SZXZ01000017.1 GCA_005843835.1 Chlorobium sp. | reverse complement strand
ACCATTTTCTTTCAATAAATCGTAACATCAAGTAAAAATAATTCTGAACGCACTTTATACCTGGATAATCTTTCTATTTTACAATACAACTACGCAATACAGGACCAATGTTACCATACATACTTTTATTAACTGGTCGGTTTTTTTTCAAAATCATGAGTTGTTCCTGGTAACAATGTTTTTGTCACCCACTTTTCAAGCTGCTTTTCTTAAATTTTTAAAACTAAAATGGCTACCCAGAGACTCATAAGACACATTTTTAAGAGCACACCCACTCTTGAAGGTGCAGGTGTACACCTCAAACGAGCTTTTGGCTTTTCAGAGGTTCCTCTTTTCGACCCTTTTCTACTCCTTGACGATTTTCGATCTAACAAACCAGCAGACTACCTGAAAGGTTTTCCCTGGCATCCGCACCGGGGTATTGAGACTATCACGTATATGCTTGAAGGCAGTGTTGAACATAAAGACAGTTTAGGAAACCATGGTGTGATAAAGAGTGGTGCGGTTCAGTGGATGACAGCCGGAAGCGGGATTATTCATCAGGAAATGCCGTTTGGCAACACGAATGGAGTCATGGGAGGATTTCAGCTTTGGGCAAACCTGCCGGCATCCCAAAAAATGAATAAACCTCGCTACAGGGACATAACAGCAGATCAGATTCCAAACCTTTATCTGGAAAACGGAGTAGGTATCAAAATAATCTGCGGAAGTATTGACGAAACTCATGGACCTGTGAGAGATGTCGCCATTGATCCACAATATCTTGATATAACAGTACCTCCAAATATCAGCTATACTCATTACCTGCCTCAAGGGCACACGGCATTCGCCTATATCATTGCCGGGAAAGGATTATTCGGCCAACCTAATGAGTTATTCTCATCAAACACCGAACAAGCTAGTTCCTGCGATAGCAAGAGTAGTCAGTTTCTTGAGAATGAAACCCTGATTTTTTTTGGGGATGGTGATGAGCTGACGATACGTACAAAAGATAATTCTGTACGTTTTTTACTTATATCCGGCAAACCGCTCAACGAACCAATCGCCTGGCGTGGTCCTATCGTGATGAACTCAGAATCCGAAATAGCACAAGCATTTAAGGAATACCAGAATGGAACATTTCTTCAACAATCACCATGAATGCTCAAGTTCTGAAAGGTGGAGCTCTCCTTATTCTGCTTCTGACTCTCTTTTCAAGTTGGGGGTTGCTCCAGGAAAAAGTTTCTCCGAAAGCCTGTGATGCAGCAATTTCGGCGCTTGCATCATATCAAATAGATCATCCAGAGGAGCATCCTCATTTTCTCGTTGTGGTAGATTACTCCAAACCCTCCTACCTGAAACGTATGGTTCTTATTGACCTTAAAACAAAGGAAAGATCATTTTATCGGGTATCACATGGAATTCATTCAGGCGACCTCTATGCAAGACAATTCTCAAATACCATCAATTCAAACATGAGCTCCCTTGGGTTGTTCAAAATCCTCGACATATATACTGGCGACCATGGAAAAGCTTTACGTCTCGGGGGGCTTGATATAACGTTGAACAGTAACGCATCCAAACGTGATATTGTTTTGCATTCGGCTCGGTATGTGTCGTGGGGATTTATACTTATGAACCTTGTAACTTTCAACGGTCCAATGATAGGCAGAAGTAATGGATGCTTTGTGATATCTTCACACGATCTTGAGGATGTAATACAAAAACTTAACAAGGGCGCTTTTCTATACGCCTGGACTGATCAACCTTAACGTCCCATAAACGAATAAAGCCCGGAACAATCCAGGCTTTATTCGTTTTGGAACATATTATCTTTTTAGATCGCGTCAACAATCGCGTTCAATGTTGGACTTGGACGCATAGCTTTTGTTGTGAGTTCTTCATTGACATGATAGTAACCGCCTAAATCCACCGGTTTGCCTTGAGCCGCTATCAGTTCTTCATTGATTTTTGACTCATTATCACCTAAGTGCTTAGCGATTGCTGTAAAACGTGTTTGAAGTTCATCATCACTCGCCTGCAGGGCCAGTGCCTGTGCCCAATAAAGTGCCAAATAATAATGGCTTCCTCTATTATCAATCTGACCTACTTTTCGGGCAGGAGATTTATCGTTATCAAGAAATTTCCCAATTGCCTGATCAAGTGTCTCTGCTAAAATCCTGGCTTTATCATTATTGCAAGCTTCAGCGACATGTTCCAATGAAGCGGTAATAGCAGAAAATTCTCCCAAAGAATCCCAACGAAGATAGCCTTCTTTCTGAAACTGCTGAACATGTTTTGGAGCTGAACCACCTGCACCAGTCTCAAATAAACCTCCTCCGTTCATAAGCGGAACAACTGAAAGCATTTTTGCACTGGTACCTAGTTCAATAATTGGAAACAGATCGGTCAAATAGTCACGCAAAACATTACCTGTGACAGATATGGTATCTTTGCCTGCTCTGAAACGTTCCAAAGAAAAATTCATGGCGTCAACCGGTGTGAGAATACGAATATCCAATCCGGTGGTATCATGATCCTTCAGATAACGATTAACCTTATTGATAATCTGAGCATCGTGAGCCCTTTTTGAATCAAGCCAGAAAATAGCAGGAGCTCCCGTTATTTTTGCCCTGTGAACCGCCAGTTTAACCCAGTCACGGATAGGAGCATCTTTTGCCTGGCACATTCTAAAAATATCTCCCTCTTCGACTTTCTGCTCAAGCAAAATCTCTGCAGATTCATTAACAACCCTGACTGTACCACTTCCAGTTGCAATGAAGGTTTTATTATGTGAACCATATTCTTCCGCCTGCTGCGCCATAAGCCCAACATTTGGAACACTACCTATTGTTGCAGGGTCGAATGCACCATGTTGTTTACAATCTTCGATAATCGCCTGATACATCGATGCATAACACCTGTCTGGAATCATTGCTTTTGTATCATTCAGCTTTCCGTCCGGTCCCCACATCTTACCTGAATCGCGAATAACCACAGGCATTGACGCATCTACAATAATGTCATTCGGCACATGCAGGTTTGTAATCCCTTTGTCCGAATCAACCATAGCGAGCGGAGGACGACTATCATATACAGCCTTGATGTCAACCTCTATTTCTGCTTTAAGGGCTTCAGGCAGCTTCTGGATTTTTGCATAAAGATCACCCAGACCATTATTGACGTTCACTCCAAGTTCTTTAACGACTGCGGCATGTTTTTCAAAAACATCCTTGTAATAAACTGTAACAGCATGACCAAACATGACAGGATCTGAAACCTTCATCATCGTCGCTTTCAGGTGCAGGGACAACAGTACTCCACTCTCTTTTGCATCTGCAATCTGCTCATCATAAAAGCGCCGAAGTGAGCGAACATTCATGACCGAAGTATCAATAATTTCACCCTGCAAGAGTGGGGTTGCTTCTTTCAATACAACACTTTTTCCATTGCTGTCTACAAACTCGATTTTTACTATTGAAGCCTTCTCCATGGTGACGGATTTTTCACTTCCATAAAAATCGCCGGAGGTCATAGCTGCTACATGTGATTTTGAATCCGGGCTCCAAGCGCCCATTTTATGCGGGTGTTTTTTGGCAAACTGTTTTACAGAAAGCGGAGCTCTTCTATCAGAATTTCCTTCGCGCAATACAGGGTTGACAGCACTTCCGAGAACCTTTGCAAATCTTGTCTGAAGCTCTTTTTCGGCATCATTGGCCGGGGCCTCCGGATAATCAGGGATCTTGTACCCCTGATCCTGCAACTCTTTGATGGCCGCTTTCAGCTGAGGAATGGATGCGCTTATATTGGGCAGCTTGATAATATTTGCTTCAGGAGTTAAGGCAAGTGCTCCTAATTCGGCCAAATAATCGGGAATTTTCTGGTCTGGTGTGAGATTATCAGGGAAATTGGCAATAATTCTTCCAGCAAGAGAGATATCTTTAGGTTCATAGGCTACCCCGGTACCCTTGGCAAATCCGTTTAAAATAGGGAGAAGGGAGTAGGTGGCGAGAGCCGGTGCCTCATCGATTTTGGTATAAATGATTTTTGCTGTTTTTGCCATCTCGTTAGTCGTTTTAAGTATTTGTAAAAAAAATTAATTAATATCGATACTCAAAAGTAAGAAGCCCTCACACCAAACGATCCAGATCGGAGAATACCCGACGAATACCATGATGACAAGCCTCCCTCTGAACAACTCAAACCAACAACTCATAACATTAAGTTAGTCGTTGTTGGCAGGGTAAAATGCGAGTGTTACTGCAGGCGAAAAAATATCACGACCATTATCTTAATAGCGCGACTCCTGCTGATAAATGTTAAAATCAGGGGGAACCTGCTACTGTTTGGTTCCCCGACGACTCACTAGGAGGGACTGTACTCATCAAGCCCAACTCGATCCGCAAGCTCTTTGTCATTCAGAGCCTCATGAGCAAGCTTAATCATGGGAATGGTAGCACCCATTGAACTATAGCCGCCATCATGAAACAGGTTCTGCATCGTAACTTTTCGCGAAAGATCACTGAGGATGGTCATGGAATATTCAGCACACTCCTCTGCAGATGCATTACCGAGAGGAGACATAAGATCACTATACTCATACATTTTCTCAAACCCAGGGATACCGCTTCCTGCTTTGGTATAGGTTGGGCTTTGTGATATTGTATTGATACGGACACGATGCCTTGCAAGTCTTGGCCCATAGCTTCGAACGATGGATTCAAGTAAAGACTTAGCATCTCCCATATCAGAATATGACCAATAATTTCTCTGTGAAGCTATATATGAAAGAGCAAGAATGCTTCCGCCATCATTGATCGCTTCGTTCTTTAATGCATAGGATACCAGACGGTGTAACGACAATCCTGAAACATCTAGGGTTCTCATAAACCACTCGTAATTGAGATCTTCATAAGGCATTTGCTTACGAATATTCTGTGACATTCCGATGGAGTGAACGATAAAATCGACAGGACCTAATTTTTCCTTGAGTTCTTTGAAACAGTTGTCGACATCTTCATTTTTAGAAGCATCACAAACAATCATTGGGGCGTTACCACATAATGCCGATAGTTCATCGATATTACCGAAACGCAATGCGGCTGCAACATTGGAAATAGCGATTTGAGCGCCTTCCCTGTATGCATGCAACGCAATCTGCCAGCCAATACTGCTTTCATCAAGCGGGCCGAAAACGACTCCCTTTTTCCCTTTCAACAAACCATAGTGCGCTTTCTCGGACATGATATTAGCTGATTCTTTAACAAAGACTGGGGTAAATCCCCGTTAACTCAACATTTTAAACGTTTAAGATACAAGATTACCTTGAAAACTTAAACTGTTTCCCCTGAATTTTTCTACAGAATACCGAGCGAAGTGCATTCTACAGCTTAACCCGCCTCATTGAACGAAGCTTGTCGAGCATATTTTTATTAACACTCAACTCCATATCTTCCTTTTCAACCGGCAACTCTCTGAATACTACCCGTAAAAGATTATCCTCTCTGATATACTCTTCCATTTCCAGACTGTACAAGGCCCTTGGAAGAGTAATAATCCTCTGAGCTCTATCCACTGTAACTACTATATCGGTTCCCATTCGATCGACAACGACATCTTCAGCATCTTTGAGAAAGGGTATCTTTATACATAGAACTTCCCTGTGATCTTCGGTAACAGCATTTTTTTTGCTTTCAATCCAGAAATTTTTTCCGGAATAAAAAATCTTGTCGGGAGTCTGCTCGCCAAAAACCAGTTTGCTGATTTCATGCAAAGCGTCTGTCCCTATAGGCTCTGTTCTCTGAAGATGACATCTGAAAACCGGAGTAGGATAAAAGGAGTTGTCAATTTCCATCAAATATTTACTGTGCAAATCAGCCCAAAACTCAAAATACTCTCCGACCGTCTTGGATGTGGGAAGAATCTTGTTAATGATAATACCATCAACATTAATCCCGTAAAGGTGCACAAAAGTATATGCCCGCTTCGTTTCAAGAATTGACAGTTTTTCCGGATTAAGAACAAGCCTGAACGTAACCTCGGGACTGAGAATAAACTTGTTGATATCCTCCATCTGCTTGAGAAGCACATTCACTTCATTAAAAAAGTCGTCATCAGGAATAGATTTCCCGCTCAAAGGGCGGGCTAGCGACGACATACTTTTATAAAGCTTGAAAAACTGCTTGCCCATATTACCGCCGATAATAATCTCAGGGTAAGCAAGAAGTCGAAGAGTATTGCCTGTTGGAGAGGTATCAAGAACAACAGCATCCCATTTACCTGACTGAGCCTCATCAAGCAGGCGGCTTAATGCAAAAATCTCATCAAGACCCGGCTGAGTGGTCAGCTCGGTAGCCATTCCACTATCAATACCCTTGTTTTTATATGACGCAGAAACAAACTTCTGGAACCCGGACATATTTTTTTTAAGCTCATACACGGTATCAACCTCGAGACCATAAAGATTATGCTCAATTTTCTGGGGATCGTTACGGCTGATACGGGTATTAAAAACGTCAGAAAGCGAATGGGCAGGATCAGATGACATGATCAGCACTTTCTTGTTCTGCCTTGCCAATGAAACCGCTGTGGAAGATGAAATAGTGGTTTTTCCTGTACCACCTTTTCCTGAATAAATAATGACTCTGGTCTGTGACTGACTTTCAGTTAAGTCCCTGGACAACATAAAAAACTCCTCTGTTAAAGGTCAATAATCCTAAAAGGCATTCCCTCTTCGAAAGGAAAATACTATCGTTTTTTATAGTACTATTTTTCCTCTGCTTAGAGAAAAACAATCTTTTCACTCAACGCATCGGAAAGCAGCGCCATATACTCCTCATGATCGATCTCAATGGCACCAAGTTTCTTGAGATGGGGATTCATAATCTGAGCATCAAGCAATACATAACCTTTCTGCATCAAATGAACCACAAGAAAATCAAATGCTATCTGTGATGCATAGGAACGACGGAAAAACATTGACTCACCAAAAAATGCCCCTCCCAAAGCGATCCCATACAAACCGCCAACAAGTTCGCCCTCATACCAACTTTCAACACTATGAGCAAGACCAAGCTCAAAAAGTTTAATATATGCTTCTATAATCTCATCTGAAATCCAGGTTTCACCTTCATTTTTTCGAGGAGCTGCACAGCCTCTTATCACTCCCTCAAACTTTTTATCAAACGTAACACTGAACTCCTGCTTTCTTTTAAGCCTTAATACATCTCGCGACGGCCTATAGGCATCAAGGCGCACAATAGCTCTTTTGTAGGGCTGACACCAATAAACCTTTCCGTCACCGGGGTCAGACATCGGAAAAAAACCCTGATGATAAGCCCGAAGCAATTCGTTAATACGGATCATCAATCCTCAAACATCCGTCGGTTAATGAAACTTCATAAGAACTTCATCCAGCGTCCTTTTTGGAACATGATGAATACCGTGCGCATCCCTGAAATACCGGACTGAATCGTTTGGCGACATCTGGTCAATTACAACAGTTTCTATCGGTTTCCCGAGAGCAATAACCATTATAATTGAAAACCCATCAGGAATTGCAAGCAATTGCTGTATTGCCGGACGATCTAACGTTGCAACTATGCATCCGCCGATGCCGGAAGCTGCAGCTCCAAGAAGAATGGTTTGTGCCGCTATGCCGCTGCTGCACCCGAAGTCAGTACTGATAGAGTGGTCTCCAAGCATAACGATATATGCGGCAGGACGTTCTCCATCAGAAGGGCCCGGCCAATCGGCAAGATACCCTGCCCATGAAAGAGCTGGAAAAAGAGCATCCACCATTGCAGGCTCAGAAACAGGAATATATTTCAGCGGCTGAAGGTTTTTTTGCGAAGGTACATAGCAGGATAATTCAATAAGATCCCTCACTGTATCTTCAGTAACAGGCACCCTGCTATCATATCGCCGGTAACTCCGGCTCTTCGTTACAATATCCCTGAAATGCATGATTTGTTATTATTATGACTTTTCACTCCATGCCGCTTCAGTAAACCTGGAAAGTTGATCCCATTGGCCACTACCGATCCATTCTGCGATATAATCTACGGTTCTTGCATATCGTAATGGCTCTCTGCATGGCTTCTGCAACCAGTCGGCCAGAATATTATGGTCGAGGCTATGTGTTGCCATACCATACCCTAGCTGTTCCATAGCAAGAGCATTGGATTCCTGCTCAATCTGCCCATCTAGAGGCCTTAGCAGCAGCTTCTTTCCGAGATAGAGAGCCTCCCCGGGCAACTCAAATCCGGCATTACAGACAACACCGCTGCATTCCATGAGATCATTGAGAAATCCATCGCGAGAATACCCTCTATAATGAAGATGACCTTCGTCATGACTCTGGGTCACCTTACCATAAATAAAAAACTCATACCCATCAAATGATGCAACAAAGGCTGCAACATCCTCCACTTCTTCAAACGGCAGATACACAAGAATTTTCTCTTTTATAATCGTACCTGCAGTTTTATCATAAAGTGATGCGGGTATAACAGGAGGAAAAACGGGCTGATTGAAATGGTTCCAATGAAGTCCCGCATTATAACGAGACGGAGCAAAGTTCAGTAACGTATATTTTTCGAAAAGATTTCCTTTCGCCATAGGCACGTCATACCTGAAAGCGTACTGGTGACCAAAACCTACGGAAGGAATATTTCTAATTCTTGCCACCATAGAAGTGATAGGATCAAAATCAGTTATAATCAGATCCGTACCTGCAGTTTCGAGCATAAGAATATCCGACATGAGCCTTACAAGATCAAGCTGAAACATGGTATCGATATAATTCAGCTTCCCTTTATAGGTGACCAGCGTCATCCCTTTCATGACCCGGTAAGGTTCGAAAATTTCTATCTCCTTCAGATCTTCTTCTTTTCTTCCACTGATGATCACATCAACCTGATGGCCTTCTTCCTTAAGCTTTCGTACGAGTTCCCGACTGCGGCTGATATGACCATTTCCCGTTCCCTGAACCCCAAAAAGGATCTTCATACACTTGAACATTTAAGGATAAAGCGCACTGACTGTAATAAAATATTTACTGCTGAATTTTAAGATTTGCATACTGTACCATAAGGGTCTTCTCCCCTGTATTACGAAAAGTTATCCTTACTTTCTGCTTTGAACCTGTTCCCTGAACATCTACCACGGTTCCAGGGCCAAAAAGAGCGTGATGCACCATTGCTCCTGCCCGCAATCCAGACTTGGACGACTTCGACTGATCCCCTGCAGGCAAAGGTGTTGACATTTTTTGCTGATATCCTCTCGATAACGTTGATACTCCTCCTGTGGTTTTTTCTTTCTCCGGACGATCTGAAAGCAAAACTCCGCTTTCTGTCTGAACAATCGAAGTATCTATTTCTCCGATAAACATCGATTTAAGACAATAATGCGGCTGACCATACTGATAGCGGCTCTGTGCCCATGAAAGAAATAACTTATCCTGTGCCCTTGTTACCGCCACATAAAAAAGCCGTCTTTCTTCTTCAAGTTCGTCAGGTTCATAACAATGCAAAGGAAAAAGTCTTTCCTCAAGTCCCGTAACAAAAACCACTGGAAACTCAAGTCCTTTGGCTGCATGAACCGTCATCAAAGAGACGTAATTATCAGAATCCTGAGTTTCTTCATAATCAGAAGCAAGAGAAATATTCTCAAGGAAATCCCCAAGCGAACCATTGTCCGGGTTATGATCCGAAAAATCCCGTGCCATCGAGAGAAGTTCCTGAAGGTTTTCATGCCTGGCGAGAGACTCGGGAGTATTTTCCGCCTGAAGCAGCAACGGTATCGAGGTCAAACTGAACAGTTCACTCAGCACTTCATACACTGTCCCGCTCTCTGACATCTCCCGTAGAGTTTCAATAACCCGGCAGAATGAACTCAAGGCATTAACCAAACGCGCCTGAAAGCCACCTTCTTCAGCCCGTTGAATAGCTTCATATAAGGTTATACCCATTTCTTCGGCATATTCTTTAAGCTTGCCGATACTGATATCCCCTATTTTTCTTGGCGGAAAATTAATAATTCTCAAAAGCGATTCATTATCACGCTCGTTAAGAATAAAACGTAGGTAGGCGACTGCGTCTTTAATCTCTTTACGCTTGTAAAAAGAGACACTTCCAAAAATCTTATATGGAATTTTGGTCTGCCTCATCACATCCTCAAGCACCCTGGACTGTGCATTGGTCCGATAAAAAACAGCAAAGCTTCTATATTCATAGTCCTGCTTCAAACGCATCGTGCGGATATGCTCTCCAATTCTCTCAGCTTCATTCCGCTCGTTGTATGCCTCGATAAGCGTCAAAGGCTCTCCGTGCTCCTTATGCGAAATCAACTCTTTTTTAATCTGGCGTTGATTACGACTGATTATACTATTTGCAGCCTTGAGTATGGTACCTGTGCTGCGGTAATTTTCGACAAGTTTAAAGGTAAGTGCATCGTGATAGTCATCCTGAAAATTCAGGATATTTGAAATATCTGCACCTCGCCAGGAATAAATCGACTGGGCGTCATCACCCACCACAAAAATATTGCGGTGCTTTGCTCCAAGCATTTTTGCAACCAGATATTGGGCCCGATTAGTATCCTGATACTCATCAATCATGATGTAACGGAACGATTCCTGAAGATTTGCAAGTATTTCAGGGCGCGCATTGAACAACTCAATAGGCTTTATAAGCAGATCGTCAAAATCAAGGGCATTGTTGTCCTTCAGTTTTCTGGTATACAACTCGTAGATTTGTGATACTTTCTGCTGGTTATAGTCTGAAGCATTTCTATGAAACTCTGCAGGAAGAATAAAACTGTTTTTCGCCCTGCTGATAAGTCCCTGAACTGTATTGAGAGGGACGGCATCGGCGGAAATACTCAGTTCAGCCATGGACTGCCTGATCAGGCTTTTACTGTCATCAGAATCAAAAATTGAAAAATTACGGTCATAACCAAGCTGGTGAATATGACTGCGGAGAAGACGCGCAAATACTGAATGAAATGTACCTATCCACAAGCCTCTTGAACTGCCCTGGTGGAGCAGGGTATCAACCCTGTGCCGCATTTCACCGGCGGCCTTGTTTGTAAATGTCAGTGCAAGGATATTTTCAGGAGCAATCCCCTCATTTCTGATCAGATATGCAATGCGGTACGTAATCACCCTCGTCTTACCGGAACCCGCTCCGGCAAGTACCATCACAGGTCCTGCAGTAGCAATCACAGCATTGTGCTGCACATCATTAAGATCATTCAAAAAATCCGTCAAAACGTATAAATACCCGTTAACTAATTAAGCGCACCCGCCGTATTCCCTTGCAGCGCCAAAATCTCCAGCATGAATTTCGCATAACTTTCCCCCTTTTACAAATCCCCTGCATCCTCGAATGCTATGTCGAGTTTTTGCTCTTCCTTTCTCCTATTGTACCCTTTTCTCCCAGGTTAAGACACAAACCTGCTTCTTTTGAATTGAAGAGTTGCTATATTTGTCCCCAAACCTTACCCAACGAAACGATCCTTGTAATGTTCCCTCTTGTTTACGAAATCAATACCAGAATCTGGCTGAAAAAACTGACGAATAACCATAACAAACCAATAACCCTCGGGAATATTCCCGAAGAAGAGTTCAACTTCTTTTCGCTCTGCGGTTTTGACTTTGTTTGGCTTATGGGTGTCTGGCAACCCAGTCAGTACAGTAAGGCAATTGCTACAGGACATCCAGGCCTCAGAACTTCAATCCTTGAACACATTCCAATGGTGAAACCAGAGGATATTGTGTCGTCTCCATACTCGATTCCATCGTATGATGTCCATGAGGCACTTGGCGGAAAAGATGAGCTGCTTCTATTCCGCAAGAAACTCAATAAGCTCGGCATAAAACTTATGCTCGACTTTGTGCCTAATCATCTTGCTCTTGACAATGAATGGCTCCCAGAACATCCTGAGTTTTTTATTCCAATATCGAGTGAAGAACAAAGTCATGACCCCGGAGCCGGATTCGAATATAAAAAAGACGAATATCTTGCCTATGGTAAAGATCCTTATTTTGCGCCATGGACTGACACCCTGCAACTCAACTACGCAAGACCTGAAACTCACCAGATGATGCAAGAAAACCTTTTCAAAATAAGCTCACTCTGCGATGCAGTCCGTTGCGATGTTGCGATGCTTATTCTAAAAAGCGTTTTCAACACTACATGGAGCAATCTGGGCGGTGCCATGACCAAAGAATTCTGGGCTGATGCAATCGCTGCAGTCAAAGACCGTCACCCCGAGTTCGTTTTTCTTGCTGAATCCTACTGGAACAAGGAATGGGAACTCCAGCAACAGGGCTTTGACTTTACCTACGACAAACCTTTTTATGATTATATCTGCAGTGCCCCGCTGAATGTTGAAAAACTTTCGGGACACATGACGGCTCAGTGGGACTATCAAAAACATCTCTGCAGGTTTCTTGAAAACCATGATGAACCAAGAGCTGCTGAAAAAATAGGTCTTAACAATAAAGCAGCAGCTCTCGTACTGCTCACCGCTCCAGGCATGCATCTTGTCCATCAGGATCAAATGGAAGGATTCCGTCAAAAAATTCCTGTCCAGTTAATCCGACAGGCTCCTGAACCCGAAAACAGTGAACTGGCTGATTTCTACAAAAAACTTTTCATTCTTCAGAAGGAAAAGGTCTTTCAGGAAGGAAACATTGAGCGACTCGAGTTGAATGCTGCAAACAACTCAAAATGTTTTGGATTTCACCGCTTTACTTCAGAGGAGCATGCCTTTGTATTGGCAAACTTCAGTGTCACTGGAATTGTATTAGAGTTCTGGCATCCTTTCCTTGAACATGTCATGATTGATACATTGAACTTACTCAGTACCGATACTGAAACCAAAACAGATCAGATTCAATATGGAACCAAGGTAATCAGAGTACTTCTTTCTCCTCATGAAGGAATAGTCATAACCTTCTGAAGAAAAGCAAAAACTGACATTTAACTCTTATGCAATTCATTCTTAAAACAATTAAAGTCGAAACAACAAGACCAATTGAAATTATTGATATTTCAGCTGAAGTTTCAGCGATAATCGCCTCATCAGCGCTTGTTGCAGGCCAGGTGACCATCATAAGCCAACATTCAACTGCTTATATCAGTATTAATGAAAAAGAGGATCGACTATTAGAGGATATGGAAACCTTCCTCAAGCGGTTTACTCCCAGAGACGGCAATTATTTTCATAACATCAACCCTGTTGATGGTCGTGAAAATGCCCATGCACATCTTCTCGGGCTGTTCATGAACACTTCTGAAACCATTCCATTCTCTAAAGGAAAGCTGCTGCTCGGCCAATGGCAGTCACTGTTTTTTGTAGAACTTGACGGCCCTCGCAAAGAACGGAATGTCCTTCTGCAAATTTCGGGTATATAAATCCGGACTAAAAGGAACCGGGAAACCTTTTGCATGGTTACACATAGATGTCTCTGAACAATAACCTGAAGTACAACAACTTGCCATGCCCGAATCACTGCCGGTTCCTATAACTCAGCACATGTCACTTCTGCAAGAAATACACACTACCAGTGATCTTAAAAAACTCAGTATATCTGAGCTTCAGATACTGGCAGATGAATGCCGGCAAGAGGTCATCAACCTTGTTTCGGTAAACGGAGGGCATTTTGCTTCCACCCTTGGCGTTGTAGAGTTGACTGTTGCGCTTCATCATGTATACAGCACTCCCCACGACAAAATCATATGGGATGTCGGACATCAGGCTTATGTTCATAAAATTCTTACTGGCAGAAAAGACTTAATGCACAGCAATCGCCAATTCGGCGGACTTGCTGGCTTTCCAAAAATTATAGAAAGCCCCCATGATGCATTCGGTACAGGTCATGCCACAACTTCTATCTCAGCAGCTGCCGGCATGGCTGCTGCAAGAGACCTTGCGGGCAGCAACGAGAAAGTTATAGCTGTTATTGGAGATGGAAGCATGACAGGCGGAATGGCCTTTGAAGCTATGAACCACCTTGGCGATTTAAAAAGTGATGTTCTTGTTATTCTCAATGATAATCAGATGGCCATTTCGCCAAGTACCGGCGGATTGAAAACCCATCTTATTAACATTACTCTTAATAAAACATATAACAAGGCTCGTAAATTTCTTTGGAAGTCAATATCACTCCTCAACAATGAACTGGGAGATACTGCAAAAAATGCTGTTAGAAAACTCGAAGAAGGATTTAAAGCCGCATTGACGCCGGGAGCATTTTTTGAAGCACTTGGCTTACGATATTTCGGACCCATTGATGGTCACAACATGGAACAGCTTGTCAAGGCACTCAAAGAAATGCAGGAACTTCCCCATCCAAAGCTTCTTCATGTTATCACAACAAAAGGAAAAGGTTTTAAACCCGCAGAAGAAGACCAAAGCAAATGGCATGCTCACAGCGGGGGATTCGATACGATAACGGGCAAATCCCTTAAGGCGGCAAACACTTCGTTGCCTCCAAAATATCAGGAAGTCTTTGGCGAAGCTCTTGTTGAACTTGCCCTTAAAGATCCCCGAATAACAGCAATTACGGCAGCCATGCCTAGCGGAACATCACTCGACCTGTTTCAGAACGCTCTGCCATACCGCTTTTATGATGTCGGAATAGCCGAACCTCATGCTGTCACCTTTGCAGCAGGACTCGCCATACAGGGATATAAACCGGTATTCGCCGTTTATTCAACGTTTCTGCAACGCGCCTATGACCAGCTTATTCACGATGTGGCACTTCAGAAACTGCACGTTGTTTTTGCTATTGACCGTGCAGGACTCGTTGGTGAAGACGGTCCGACCCACCACGGTGCTTTTGATCTATCCTATCTTCATGCGGTTCCGGGTTTAGTCATTATGGCTCCGGCTGATGAACAGGAACTGCGCGACATGCTTTACACCGCTCTCTATGAGGTTGATGGTCCTGTTGCTATCCGCTATCCCAGAGGAAGCGGTACAGGGATCTCTCTCCGCAAAAATTTCAGTTCTCTACCCATTGGCAAAGCGCAGATTATTCAGGAAGGCGGTGAACTAACGCTTCTCAGTATAGGGAATATGACCTCAAAAGCCCTTGAAGTTGCTTCATGCCTTCAGCAAGATGATATACATGCCACCGTCGTTAACATGAGGTTCCTAAAGCCGCTCGATACCATGCTTCTCGAAGAACTTGCCGCCCGATCCACTCACTTTGCTGTTATCGAGGAAAATAGCATGATCGGAGGACTTGGAAGTGCAGTAATTGATCATTTCAATATAAAAAGAATTCACCACCCTGTTTTGAAGATCGCCCTTCCTGACGCTTTCGT